>JAEWOQ010000156.1 GCA_023460875.1 Pseudomonadota bacterium | reverse complement strand
TTGAAGGCTGAGCCGCCTCCAGCATGACGAACTCCCCGAAATTCCTCACTACGTTCACGGCGTGTAGCTCGGCCCCTGGGCGGGCGGCGGCGAGCTCGAACGCGCGCTCCAAGGCGACAGCGCTCAGCTCGGAGTAGTCGACGCCGACCACCACCACGAAGGGTTTCGTTCCCCGCTCCTCTGCCATGCTCCCCCCGCCTCTCCCTCGGTGTGACATGGACACGAGGCCCACGCATGGCTCACCCCAGCTCCCCGCGCTGGAGCAGACCGGCTTCAGGCACATTTTTCGACGTTAGACGCGCCCTGAGGCATTCACTCCTCGATGTTTGCTCGTTTCGCGTCTTTCCTCGGGCTGGTCGCCGTCGTCTTCTCGCTGAGCGCCTGTGATGGGGGCACCTCGGCCTGCCCCACCTGCAAGCCAAAGCCGATCAGGCTGACGGAGCCCATCGTGGACTGGTCGGGGAAGCCGGTGGAGTCCTTCGGGCAGCTCCAGATCGCCGACGGGTTCCTCCGCAACGAGGCGGGGGACGTCGTGCAGCTCAAGGGTGTCTCCAGCATGTGGCTCAACTGGGAGGCCGATGGCTACGCGGAGAGCCTCGAGGCCTTGGAGTGGATGCGCGACACCTGGCGTGTCTCCGTGATCCGCGCGGCGATGGGCGTCGCGCCGGACGGAGCCTACCTGAGCAACCCCGAGCGGGCCTTGGGTCAGGTGCGGCGGATCGTGGAGAACGCCGTCGCCGCCGGGGTCTACGTGATCATCGACTGGCACGATCACGACGCGCACCTGGACGACCACCGAGACGCCGCGGTGGAGTTCTTCGGGATGATGGCCGAGGAGTTCGGGCACCTGCCCAACGTGCTCTACGAGCCCTACAACGAGCCCCTGCAGGTCGACTGGAGCGAGACGCTCGTCCCCTATCACAAGGCCGTCATCGACAGCATCCGGGAGCACGATCCAGACAACATCGTCATCCTCGGCACGCCCAACTGGTGCCAGGACGTGGACGCGGCGGCCATGGACCCGATCGACGGCCCAGGCATCATGTACGCCCTGCACTTCTACGCCTGCACCCACACGAACCGCGGCAAGGCCGAGGTCGCCCTGCGGCGCGGCGTGCCCTTGTTCGTCACCGAGTGGGGAGCGACCCACGCGGACGGGGGCCTCGACGGCATCGTCTGCGAGGCGCAGGCGCAGGACTGGCATGACTGGATGGGCGTCAACGCCGTGTCCTGGACCGCCTGGAAGCTCGACGGCTGCACCGACTCGAGCTGCCTCTTGAAGGCGGGCGCTCCCGTCGACGGCCCCTGGGACGACTGGCTCCAGGGGCACGGCGCCTTCGTCCGCGAGCAGCTGCTCCAGTATCCCTGACGGCGCCCCTGCCAGTATCCCTGACGGCGGCGCCCCTGACCGGTACGCGGCGAGCCCGCGTTCGTAGCTCAACCCACGATCGAGAGAGACGCCATCGGGAGGGGCGCCAAGAGCTCCACGGCGGCGTCCTCCAGCCGCACCTCCAGGCGCTCCTCCGTCGCCCCACGCCCGAGCCGCTCGAGCTTGTCGTCGACGCGGCAAGGGGCGTTGGCGCAGCGCAGCTCCACCTTTCGCCCGCGGCGGACCGGCAAGGCCGTGTGCGGCGCGGCCCCCGAGACGCCATACATGGCGAGCCACACGAGCGCGTCGGCGTCCGTCACGAGCACCACGTCCAGCAGCCCGTCGCCGGGATCGGCGCCCGGAGCCAGCGGCAGCCCTGGACCACCGCGACCGAAGTTGGAGATCTCGATGCCGAGGACGTCCGCCCGCTCGAGCTCACCATCGACACACAACTCGACGGGGAAGGGCGACAGCTCCGCGGCCACCAGCGCGACCCCGCAGGCGTCCCTGTACAGCTCGTCCGCGGGCGACGCGAAGGTCCAGCGACTGCGGGAGTCCAGACGCTCGATGAGCGCCATCGCCCGGGGCAGCAGGCCCACCCCGACGCCCTCGACGAACGGTTCGGATCCCCAGGGTCCCTTGGCCTCACCCCGATCGACCGAGCGCACCCGAAAGTCCGGCCAACGCCGGATGAGCTCCTCGGGCGCCCCACGAAGCCCGAGGCACGTGGCGACGTTGTTGGCGGTGCCCAGGGGCAAGATCGTGCAGGGTCGGCCGATCTCTCGGCTGCGTAGCAACGTCTTGCGCACGGCGCCGTCTCCCCCGGCGATCACCACCAGCTCCGCGTCCCCGAGCTCCGGGAGGGGATCCTTCCGCCGGGGCACCGGGTGAGAGCGCACCTGATGGCCCGCAGCGCGGAGCAGCTCCTCCAAGTCCTCACGGGAGTGCGCGCCAGTGCCGGCGCTCGGGTTGTGGAGGAGACATGTCCGCATTCGAGCTCCGTGGTGTCTCGAGGAGGGCTCAGAGAGGATAGAGCGACCGGACGGCGGCCTTCCTGAAGGCGCCGTCGAGGACGGCTTCTCCGAGCCGCGAGAACGGCCGTAGGCACGGCCGTAGGGAGGGCGACATGAGAATCCTCGTGACCAACGACGACGGCATCTACAGCCCCGGCATCGCCGCGCTGGCGAAGGTGGCCACCCGCTTCGGCGACGTCCGCGTCGTCGCCCCCGACGTGGAGCAGTCGTCCATGGGCCACGCCATCACCGCCTCGCGCCCCCTGGCCTATCGCCGCACGCCGCTCGGGCCGAGCCATGAAGCGTTTCGAGTGAACGGCACCCCCGCCGACTGCGTCGCCCTCGGGGCCTACCACTGGGACCGCGTCGATCTGGTGCTCTCGGGGATCAACCTCGGGGTCAACCTGGGCAACGGGCTGTGGCACTCGGGGACGCTGGCCGCCGCCAAGCAGGCAGCGCTGCTCGGGATCCGCGGCGTCGCCTTCAGCACCCCGGCGGGCGACGACCCCGACTTCGACGTCGTGAGCGAGTGGGTCGCGCGCGCCCTCGACGTGCTCGTGCCCGCCAAGCACCTCGGCTTGGTGAACGTCAACGTGCCCGAGCGCCCCCACGGGCTCCGCTGGACGCGCCAATCCGTCCGCCACTACGACGGCAAAGTCGTCCCCGGGAAGGACCCCTACGGGCGCGACCACTACTGGTTCACGGTCGTCCCCATCGAGCCCGTCGAAGAGGACACGGACCGCTGGGCGGTCGCCAACGGCTACGTCTCCCTCACCCCCCTGCGCCTCGATCTCACCGACGAAGCGGCCCTGCGCGGCGCGTTGGAGGCGTCCTCTTGAGCCCAGAAAAGCGACAACCCCTGGGAGCCGTGAAGCCCGCAGGGGTTTTTCTTGTGCGAAGGAGAGGACTCGAACCTCCACGGGAGTTACCCCGCCAGCACCTCAAGGCGGCGAGCCCAACGATGGGGGCCCATTTGTAGGTGTTTCCCATGGGCCAGGAGTCGCTCGCGCGCGTGCGAATGCGCCCCGAGACGCCGATTCCGGGGCCCGGCCCCAGAATCTCCCAGGGCTCCCCCCCTCCGTCTGGGCCCTGGCTTTCGCCGCCCACAGTGTGGGTGTCCTGGGTCGGGAGGGCGCGGCATGAGCGCCTCCCTCCGTCGCGCCAGCGATCGGACGCTCCGGCGGTTCACTCCGCCGGGCGTCGAGGTCGTCTACCGATGGGAGCGGTCCGCCGAGGGGTCGCAGGGCACGGTCCGGGTGACCTTCGCCGAGCCGGCCCTGCCCCCCGACACGCTGTGGAGCCAGCACGACCGCCTGCTGCGCTCCGTCGCCGAGCTCCGCGGCAGGCTTGTAGAGCAGCTCAGCCCCCTCGCGGTGGCGCTAGTCGCCGGGATTGCGCTGGGCGTGCTGCTCGGGAGGTGGATGTGACCCGCGCCGAGCTCCGGGCCGCCTGCGCCAACCCGCCGCAGCTGCAGTCGATGGCGCAGCTGACCGGAATCGCCGAGGACCACGAGCTCGTTCGGGCAAACGAGGTCGATCTCTGGCGCACCCTCGCTCGCCGGTGGCTCGACGCCGATCCCGCGGGACATACCCGGGAGGAGGCCAAGGCCCACCTGCTGCGCGTTCTGCACGCGCTCGGACTCAACAACGCACGGAGAGGGGGCCGCCGTGGCTGAGGGACGCGTCTACCAGTTCCCAGCGTCTCGCATGTCGCGGGTGGACCAGATCTGCCGGGCAGTGGCTCACGGGAAAGCCGTGCGACCGCTACTCGATGCCGAGGAGCTCGATGGGACAGTCGCAATTTCCCTCGGCGACGTGACGGTGCACGTCGACCCAGAGGAGGCGCTCGAGGCGGCGAACCGCATCGCGACGGCTGCCGGGGACGCGCTCGCAAAAAGGAGGCGGGGTGGCTGAGGCGGCCCAAGTATCGCTGTGGCTTGACGACTCACCGTGGCGACAGGTGCGGCGGTGCGATCCTGCGGCCCGCGCATTGGCCGATCGCCACTACTCGCGCCAGACGCCGGGCGCGAGCGAGTTCATGGGGTCGGGGCGTACGTTCGTCTTGCTTTCTCACGACCACTCTGCGGTCTGGGGCGCGATCGAGAACCTGGACCCGGCGGGCAACCTGCGGTGGCGCTGCTCGATCTTCCGCAACGAGGGGACGGTCCGGTCCTCAGATCTGGTCCGGGCTGCGACTGCGCTCACGCTCACCTATTGGCAGAGAAAGTGGGGGCTCCCCGCAGTGCCGCTCACGACTGAGGTCGACCCCGCGAAGGTGCGGCGAAAGCGCGACCCCGGCCGCTGCTTCCTGCGCGCCGGCTGGCGACGCATCGGCATGTCGAGGGGGCTGGTGGTGCTCGAGGCCCCGGAGCTGGAGGTGGCCGTTGGCTGAGCCCTTGGCGATCCGCTGCCCGATCTGCTGCTCGCCCCGCGGACGCGCCTGCGTCGCGGTCGTCAACGGACGTCCCGTCCGTGAGCTGCCGGCCTCCCGCAGCCACCGCGAGCGCGTCCACCTCGCATCCGAGGACACATCCCCCGTCGTCCAGCCCAAGGAGACCCCTACCCGATGAAGTCCGCTCTACTCGCCATCCTCCTCGCCAACGTTCCCCCCGGTCAGACCTACTACAGCGTCGAACCTTCCAGCTGCGGCGAGGAGTGCGGCGCCACCTGGTCGAGCCACTACGAGTCCTGGGTCGTCCAGGAGAGCGCGGAGACCGGGGCGGCACGCTACGAGATGATCGTCGACGCCCTGGTCGATGAGGCCCGCACCCTGCTCTGCACCGACGAGGAGCCCGAGTGCGTGGCCTACCGCGGCGAGGCTTCCTGGAAGTACCCGCAGCCCTGGGAGCTCGACGAGCTCGTGGCCCTCGCAGCCACCACGGCCATCTACGAGAGCGGGTTCCGCGAGGACGTTCAGGTCGGGCGCGGCCGCTCGGGTGAGCCCAGCGACGACCGGGGCGAGGGGCGAGGGCCATCGAACGAAGCCTGCTTCATGCAGATCCACCCGGTGATCGCCTGGCGCTTCGCGGACGACGCCTTCGAGCTTCGAGGCGCAGCCGAACAGGGCGATCGAGAGGCCCGGGAGCTGATCGCCTCGGGTCTCCTGGGCACCGACGCCTACGCGGTGGCCAGCTGCTTCCGGACCGGCCTGCGCATGCTGATCCACGCCCGCGCCCACTGCGCTTGGGCGGCCCCGCAGACCCCTTGGGCCTACGCCACCCTCTCGCTCTACGGCACAGGCACGACGTGCCAGGGCGCGAAGAGCACGGCGAAACGGGTCGCCACCTACTACCGGCTCCTACGCAAGCTCCGCGCTCTCCAGGAGGTGCAGGGCGCATGACGGAGGCCTTCGAAGGCGAGTTCGTGCCCCCGGTCCCCGGCGGCAACCCGAAGAGCTGGAAGCTCGCGCTCGTCGTGAACGGCGCCGAGGTCGCCCATGGGCAGACCAGGGCGCAGCTCGAGGACCTGCAGCGGCAGCTCGGCGGGGAGATTCTACCGCGCAGGCCGACTGCGCCGACGGAGAAGCAGAGGAGGCTTGCTCGATGAGCGCAACGGTCACCTCACTGGCCGAGTACCGGGCCCGCCTGAACGCCGTCGGCGTCGATCGGCAGGGCACCTGGGTGCGCCTCGTTCGAGGACCCCGCAGCTGGTTCCTCTCGGGGTCGCAGGCGCTCGCCGTCGCTGAGGTCCTCCAGTACGCGCGCACGCTCGAGAGCGGACGCTGGGAGGCCCACGGGGTCGAGTTCGAGACGCGAGGACGAACGGTCACGATCACCACAGCGGCCACGGGCAGCGCAGTCCTAAGCCGGCGGGAAGCCAATTCCCTGACGCTGGAGCTCGCGCGGGCCGGACGCGCGGCGACGGAGGCGCACCATGTTCGTTGACGGCGGGGAGCTGGTTCGGACTGCCGACGCCGAATACGTCCGATACGAATGTCGGGCCAACCTGAACCCGCACGTTCGAGCACGACGCCTGGCCCACCACCTAGGGATCCCCTGGGAGAAGGTCGAAACGTTGACGCTCTCCCTGGAGATCGACCTGGAGAGCATGCTGGGAGCATGCCCGGACGATGAAGTGTGTCGGCACGTCATCAGCACATGGGATGCCTCCGGGGAACAACTGAAGAAGTGTGCGTCTCCCATCGAGGAGCTGCTGCTGTGCAGCATCGCGCAACAGTTCCCGTGGTTCGAGTGGAACGCGAACCTCGACCCTGGGGCTCCAATCGCCTGGAGCCACGAACGACGCTGCGCAATCTATGCCCAGCACCGGGTCGACCGATGGCGTTTGGACTTCGCCATCATCCACCGTGACTTTCGCATGTGCGTCGAGTGCGACGGGCACGACTATCACGAGCGCACGAAGGCCCAGGCAGAAAGGGATCGTTCGAGGGACCGCCACCTTACAGCCGATGGCTGGAAGGTCCTTCGCTTCACTGGCTCGGAGATTTGGCGCGACCCGCGTGACAGAGGTCGGGAACTTCTCAACCTGGTCACCGATCTCGGCAACGAGCCGGGAACGCCAGGGCGGAGGCGCGCACGGTGAGCAGGTACTGGACCCGAGAGCAGTGGCGGAAGCTGTACCGGCGGGAAAGCCTCACCAGCCGCCTCCAGCCGGTTCTCGCGCGAGGGCTTCGCGACTACCTCCTGCGCGACGCGGAGGATGACGGGACGCTCGTACGCGGCCAGGCAGACCCGCTGGGCGCTCTCGCGGACGCCCTTGGTACCCACCCCGAGGAGCGGGCCCAGGTCCTCGGCTACCTGAAGATCTGGGTGCAGGACGGCTACCTGAGCGTAGCTGACGGACGCGCCTGGGTGACCAACTTGGCCGAAGCGCAGGAGCGCCGCGACGACTCAGATACCGAGGAGCCGTCCGAGGAGCCCACTGGCGAGACCCCGCCGCCAGAAGAGACCCCCACGGAGCGGCGCCGGCGCTTGGCGAGGGAGAGGCAACAGCGCCGGCGCGGGGTGAAGCCGGCAAGGCGTGACGCTGGCAACGTGACAGAGCGTGACAGGGGCGCGAATTCGCGCGTGACAACGAGGCGTGACCGGAGCGTGAC
>JAEWOQ010000155.1 GCA_023460875.1 Pseudomonadota bacterium | reverse complement strand
TCTGGGGTGTCGTCGTCGACGTTCGGCGCGGGCCACTCGACGTCGAGGTCGGGGAGCTGCAGCTCGTCCCGATCGGGCGGGTGGCTGCTTGGGGCGGATGTGTGGTGCTCGGCGGAGGGGTCGAGCGCCGCGTCCTCGAGAGGCGCGAAATCCGTGTCGTAGATCTCTCGATCGAGGGCGGTCTCCTCGTGCTCTTCGCCGTCCTCTGCGTCCTCTGCGTCCTCTGCGTCCTCTGCGTCCTCGTGGGTTTGGGGCTCCTCTTCGGTCTCCTCCAGGGGCCCCAAGACCAGCTCTCCCTTGGCCACGAGGCGCTCCAACGCCAGCTCCGGGGTGGCGCTGCCCCGTACGGGCTCGGCGAACCGCATCAGCGCGGGCCGCAGCCGTATTTGCCCATCGGAGCCGATCTCGATGAAGCCGAGGCTGGCCAGCCTGCGCAGCGCCTCTCCCACCTTGGTCCGCACCGCCTCCTCGGCGACCCGCTCGTCGAAGCGGCGCCGCTTGGGGTTGAAGAGGCGCAGCAAGGACTCGGTGCCCACGAGGCCCGCCAGATAGCCGAGCAGCTGATCACGGCCGACGAGTCCGCCCTGCTGGACCGTCGCAGGATCGAGATACAGCAGCGTGAGCGCCTGCCCCACGAGCATCTCCCCCGGCGACAGGTGGCGCCGGCCCAGGCGGTCACCTGTCGGCAATAAGTAGAAGAAGCCGTCCGCGCTGTGAATCAGCTCACACCCGTAGCGCCGATAGAACGTCTCGAGGTGGGCCTGCGCGTCGATCAAGAACGAGTACAGGGCGCCCGAGTCCCGGTCGATGTGCTGGCCACGCCGGAGCGCGAGATCCAGATCGGGGAAATCGTCCGCGAGGACGACGTCCTCCAGGCGCGCGAAGCTGGAGCCGCTCATGTCTCCTCCTCCGAGCCTGAGGGCTCCTCGACGGGAGGCACGCGCCACTCCTCCACGAGCATGTCCTCGCGGACCGGGACCCAGGGGCGCTCCGGATCCGCCTCGGGGACGCACACGGCGGCGACCGCTTGGGCGATGCGCCCCGCGCTGGCGAAGCGCCGCTCCGGCTCGAGCTCCGCGGTGAGCTGGGCGGTGACGTCGACGAGCCCCCGCGCCCCGCCGGCGACGATCCCGCGCACGCGCGCTTCGAGCAGCGCTTGGGGATCCTCCGCGGGCTCCGCAGCGGGCGGCACCTCCCGCTCTTTGCGAGGGCGACGCACGGGAGGCCGCTCTCCGAGGTTCTCCACGGGGCGCAGCTGGCGCAGCGGCGGGGCCGCGGCGACGTAGAGCGCGTGGGGTCGCCCGGATTTTCCCGAGAGCAGCTCGCGGAGGCGCTGGGCCAAGGCGCGGGAGGGATCGAGCCGCACGACGTCTCGCAAGAAGCGGTGGACGTACTGGTAGTACTCGGACCACGCGCGCTGCCGCGCTGAACCCCAAGCCCCGATGCGATCCACCTGCTCCATGGCGCGGCGCACCGCGTGCTCCGCGTCGATCGCATCACCGCCCACGGCGAGCTCCTGCACGTCGTGCAGCAAGCTCTGCAGCTGATGGGCGTCCCGCAGGAGCATCTCATTGAGCTCCCGCAGGGTGGTGCTCATGATCTCGAGCAGGCTCTGGCAGCGCTCCACGGCCCCGAACCAGTCGGCCTGGAGCAGCGCGCCGATCTCCTTCTGCAGCTCCTCCTGCTGAGCATCGAAGGCGCTCTGTCGACGCTCGATCCCCGCCACGAGCTCCGCCACCGTGACGCGCAGGGGGCCGACGACGCCCTCGTGCCAGGCGCTGGGCTCCGTCGCTCCGCGGGCCGCCTCCAGGACCTCGAGCAAGCTCGTGTGCAGGGTGCGCATGAGCAGGCCGAGGTTCTCTCGGGTGAGGCTCTCCTCTTCGAGGTAGAACTCCACGATGCCGCTGGCGAGGCGGCTCAGCGCGTATTCACCGGTGCGCACCACCCCGGCCCCGTCGATGCGGGCGAGGAGGCGTTGCTCCCGCAGACGTCGGATGGACGCGGCGGCCCGCCTGCGTCGCCCTGGCTCATTGCCTGCCTGGAGGGCGATGGCCACCTGCTCGAAGGCGTCCACGAGCTGCTCCTCCGTGAAGGAGGGCAGGGCGCCGCGCGCCGCCCGCGCGTGCAGAGCCGCCAGGAAACAGATATCCACCGTCTGCAGGTCCAGCGACACGCCTCGCTCCGCGAGGAGGGCGATCACGCTGTTGGGGTCCTGAGGGGTGGTTTCGGGCACGGCGGGGGGCGAATCTTACGCAACCCACCCCGCGGTGCCAGTCGAGGCCTGGAAGGGGCACGACGCCCCGGAAGCGCCGAAGTCAAGGCGCGGCAGCGGCGGTCGGGCACGGCGGCGGTCGAGGCACGGCGAGGCCCCCGCAGGCGAGGGGGAGAGCGCACCTCCGCGCGGGGAGGGGTTCGCGGTCGGTGTGGTCCACGCTAGGCTCGTCCTCCGCATGGATCCGCAACCGGACGCGGACAGCTCCAGGAAGCCGCCGGGGCAGGAGACCTCCGGGGACGCTCGGGCGCAGGGAGGAGCGGGACCCGCTCGCAGCGGGGGCATGAGGGTCTTCCTCTGGCCGCTGCTGCTCTTGCTCAGCGGCGGCGCAATCTCCTGGGGCGTAGCTGTTCTGCAACAGCGCAGGGCCCTCGAGGCACAGCGTGAAGACGTGCGAGCCGATCTGGAGGCAGTACGCGGGGCCTTGAGTCGCGAGCTCTTCGGCGCCCTCCACCTGACGGAGGGGATCGCCGGGCTCATCACGATCGAGGGCGACCTCCCGGAGGACAAGTTCCATCGTCTCGCGGAGGAGCTGTTCCGCAGGACCGATCTGATCCGGAACGTCGTGCTCGCGCCGGACAACGTGGTGACCGCCGCGCATCCAGCCGAAGGGAACGAGGCGAGCCTCGGGCTGGACTACGCGCAGAACGCCGACCAGTGGCCCAGCGTTCGCCGGATGATGGAAGAGCGACGCATGATCGTCGCTGGTCCGGTGGACCTGGTGCAGGGCGGGGTGGGGATCATTGGGCGCACGCCGATCTACGTGAGCGACCGCTCCGGCGAGAGCCGATACTGGGGTTTGACGTCGACCGTGCTCGAGCTCGAGCGCCTGCTCTCACGCACCCCCGTGGACGTGCTCGGCGATCGGCTCTCCATCGCGCTCCGCGGGGTCGATGGGCTGGGCGAGCGCGGCGCCGTGTTCTGGGGGGCCGCCGACCTCTTCGACGCGCAGCCTGTGAGCCTCGAGGTGCCGCTGCCGTCGGGGAACTGGGTGCTGGCCGGCGCCCCGAAGAGCGGCTGGGCGACGTCGTCCAGCGCCGCCCGAGAGCTCGCTTCACCGCTCTTCCTCCTTGGATGCCTGATCTCTGCGCTGCTGTCAGGGCTCCTGCTGCGGCTCCTCCAGGCGGACGCCGCGCGGCGGAGGGAGGTCGCGCAGCGACGGATCACCGAGGTGGCGCTCCTCGGATCCCACCGGGACCTCGAGCGAGCTCAGGAGGTGCTCGAGGAGCGCGTCGCGGCGCGCACGGAGGAGCTGCGCCTGGCCCGAGACGCGGCGCAGTCCGCCGATCGACTGAAGTCCGCCTTCCTGGCCACCATGTCCCACGAGCTGAGGACGCCTCTCAACTCCATCATCGGCTTCTCGGGCATCCTGGCGCAGGGGCTGGCCGGGCCCCTGAACGCCGAACAGGCGAAGCAGCTCGGCATGGTGCGACGGAGCGCGTCGCACCTGCTGGCCCTCATCAACGACGTCCTGGATCTCTCGAAGATCGAGGCGGGGCAGCTCCAGCTGTTCGTGGAGGAGTTCGACGTGCGCGAGGCCGTGGAGAAGGTGGCAGCGCTCGTCCAGCCCCAGGCGGACGCGAAGGAGCTCGAGCTCTCCACCGTGATCGGGCAGGAGGTCGGGAGCCTCGCGAGCGACCGCAGGCGCGTGGAGCAAATCCTCCTCAACCTGCTGTCGAACGCCCTCAAGTTCACCGAACAGGGCCAGGTGTGCGTGGAGGTGACGCAGACCCCGCGCGGCCTGCGCTTCGCGGTCACGGACACGGGCCCCGGCATCGCCCCCGAGGACCTCCCGCGGCTCTTCCTACCGTTCTCTCAAGTGGACGCGGGGCTCGACCGGAGGCACGAGGGGACGGGGCTCGGCTTGTCGATCTGCAAGCGCCTCGTCGAGCACCTCGGGGGCACCATCGAGGTCACGAGCGCGCGGGGCGAGGGCAGCACATTTCGCTTCGAGCTGCCCCTGCGCAAGCCTACGCGCACCGCGTTCGTCACTCGGCCAGGGTCTCCCGAACCTTCCGCAGCAGCGCTTCCGGGGTGATGGGCTTTTGCAGGAATGAGATGCCCGGATCGAGGGTGCCGCGCTGGAGGATCGAGTTCTCGGTGTAGCCGGAGACGTAGAGGACGCGCGTCTCGGGGCGACTCTCCCGGAGCCGCCCGGCGAGCTCGGGGCCCCTCATGCGTGGCATGACGACGTCCGTGAGCAGGAGCTGGATGTCCCCCGGGAAGCGAGCGCTCAGCTCGAGGGCCTCGACCCCATCGGCGGCGCTGAGCACCGCGTAGCCGTTTCTCTGGAGCACCGCCCGGGCGAGCTCGCGCACCTGATCGTCGTCCTCCACCAGCAACACGCACTCGGTGCCCGTGACGGTCCGACCGGTCCCGCTCGACGGTGGTGTCGTCTCGACGACGTTGCCGGTGCAGGGAAAGTAGACCTTGAAGGTCGTCCCCAGCCCTGGCTCGCTGTAGACGTGGATGTGCCCCTGGCTCTGCTTCACGATGCCGAACACCGTGGACAGCCCCAGCCCAGTGCCCTTCCCGCGCTCTTTGGTCGTGAAAAAGGGCTCGAAGGCGCGCTCGCGGATCGTGGCGTCCATCCCGATGCCCGTGTCGGTCACGGCGAGCATCACGTGGGGGCCCGGCGTGACGTCGGGGCGCACGGCCACGTAGGAGGAGTCGAGATCGACGTCGCAGACCTCGATCGTCAGCTGACCGCCGCAGGGCATGGCGTCGCGGGCGTTGATCGCGAGGTTCATCACGACCTGCTCAATCTGGCTGGGATCTGCGTAGACCTTGCCCGTGGGCTCTCCGGCGATGATGGATAGCCTGATGTCCTCGCCGAGGAGCCGGTGGAGCATCTTGTCCATACCCCCCACCACCCGCCGCAAGTCCAGGACCCTCGGCGCGAGGATTTGTTGGCGGCTGAAGGCGAGCAGCTGCCGGGTCAGGGCGGCTCCCCGCTCGCCGGCGCGCTTCATCTCCTCGATGTCCTGGCGCGCCGGGGCCCCCTCGGGCAGCTCCGCCAACAGCAACCCCGCGTAGCTCAAGACGACGGAGAGCAGGTTGTTGAAGTCGTGGGCCACGCCCCCGGCGAAGCGCCCGACGGCTTCCATCTTCTGGGCGTGGCGAAACTGCTCCTCGAGGCGCCGGTACTCGGTCACGTCCCGGGAGACGGCGGCGACCCGGGAGACGCGCCCCTGATCGTCGCGGACCGGATAGCTCCGTGAGCGAATCCATCGCACGGAGCCGTCCGGGTGGACGACGCGGTAGGTCTCGTCCCAAGCGCCCGTAGCGTAGCCGCGCAGAGACTCCGTGACCCGCTCACGATCCTCCGGATGCACCGCCTCGAGCCAGTGGCTGTCTGCGGTGTACCGGTCGGTGCGGGGGCACCCCCACACCACCTCGTAGGCCGCGCTGACGTAGCAGAGATCGCGCGCCTCGAGATCGCCCAACCAGAACACGTCCTCGATGCTCTCGGCCAACTGCCGGAAACGCTCCTCGCTCTCCCGGAGCGCCCGCTCCGCCCGCTCGCGAGCGGCGATGTCTTCCTGGAGTCGCCGGTTCGCCTCTTCGAGCTGCAGCGTCCTCTGCTCGAGCTTGCGGATCAGGATCTCGCTGTACTCCTGGAGTAGACCCGACTCCTCCTCGGCGGGTCCAGGGGTGGGCTCGGTGTCGTGCCGCATCGCGTTCTGCTGGGCCGCCCGGACACGGGCGAGGAACTCTTCGGGCTCCGTGGGTTTGAGGACGAAGGCGTCCGCGCCGAGCTTCAAGGCGAGCTGTTCGTCCTCGGGATCGGTGTAGGTGGCCGTGTAGACGACGAAGGGGACCTGCTGCAGGGCTGGATCGGACTTCCAGTTTCGCAGCAGCGTGTAGCCGTCCATCACGGGCATCAGCAGGTCCGAGATGACCAAGTCGGGCGGCCGCTCCCGCGCCTTCTCGAGCGCCTCGGCGCCGTGGCGGGCGCTGTCCACTTCGTAGCCGTGGGCGCCGAGCAGAGCCTGCAGGTAGTAGACATTCTCCTCTTTGTCGTCGACGACGAGCACGCGGTTCATGGAACCGTGTGGGTCGAACAGAGAGGGGCCACGCCGGGGCACGCCGTAGGTCATGGCTCATCACCCACGCTGGTCCGAGCTCCGACCAGTGCGCTCCCAAGAGGCGGCAATGCGCGCTCCATCTCGGCTACGAAGGTCTGCGGGTCGATCGGCTTCTCGATGTACCCGGTGCAGCCTGCCGCCAGCGCCTTCTCGCGATCTCCCGGCATGGCGTAGGAGGTCACGGCGACGATGGGTGTCTCGCGTAGGGCTTCGTGCTCCCGGAGGGCGCGAGCCACGGCGTAGCCATCCATGGTCGGCAGCTGGATGTCGAGGAGGATGAGGGCGGGCGTGAGGTCGCGGGCCGCGGCGATGCCTCGCGCGCCGTCCGCGGCGGACACCACCCGATAGCCGTGCTGTTCGAGTAAGAACGTCAGGAGGTAGCGGTTCTGCTCGTTGTCCTCGATGAGCAGGATCGGGCGATCACTGGTCGTCATGGGGCCCCCTCGAGTGCCACGGCACAGGACCAGCTCCGTGGTTCCATGGTGTGGACGTGGCTCGTTTGCGCTGGCGTGGGTGGCCAGCGCGAAGCGCAGAGATGGAATGTGCGGTCACCGTACCTCTCACACGCGGGCAAAACTCGAGTCTAGGGTGGACGGTGGAGCAGAACAACACACCACCGCTCAGGGGTACCGGTGCCCGAGATGCGCACCCGCCGCTACATGTCGGTGCATCGGAGGAGCGGCTGGGTTTGCGGCTGGGGAGAGGGGCGCCGCGTGGAGGCGGGTCAGTTGTTGTCTCGCAGGGGAGGTTCGAGGCCGGTCGAGGCGTCCGGATCAAAGTCGGGGAGGGGAGTGTTGTGGAGACCGCTCGGTCCCCGGAGGCTCAGGTGCCAGCCCTCGGCGTCTTCGGCGAGCAAAAACTCGACCAAGAGCAGACCGTCTGCTTTCACGCAGACGTCGTCTCCCCCCAGCAGGAGCCGCCCCAAGTCGTAGATGCGCCGCGCGCCCTCCTGAGCGACAGGAGCCCACTCCAGCCATGGCCCGTGATCGTGCAGGGCCAGCGGAGGATTCAACGCCAGGACGACGGCGGTGGGAAACTCGAGCGGCTGCGCCTCGATCGTCCACGGATCGGGAATGTAAATCAGCACGGAACCTCCTGTAACGTAGCAGGTCCGCCCGAGGGCGGCGGCGTAGCTACCGTCGTGTCGCGAGCGTGTGGAGCCGTCGTGGGGAGGGGCGTCTCGGGGCGAAGTCGCGCGTCGTCGCCGTGCCGTAGCGCTATCCCGTAGCGCTGTCCCGTAGCGCCGTCCCGTAGCGCGAGCGCCGTGGTGGGGCGCAGGTGTCCTCACACCAGCCGCTCGCCGGCTTCACCAGCGTCGGAGAAGAGCCACGCGCGCTCTCCCTCGTTCCAGCGCACGGTCCCCCCGCTCAGCTGGAGAAGGGCATCCACCACGACCCGGTTGACGGACGAGGGGCCACGGGCGTGCTCCGAGACGAACTCGCCGCCGAAGGTCTGCGCGATGAACGAGACCGCTTCGGCTTCTGGAAGCCATCCTCCGCGGCGCTCCAGCTCGAGGAGCATCCAGTGGGCGACGTCGGTGGCTGTCCTCATGCCTCTCCCCTTCTCTTCTCCACGGCCGTGGTGGACCCAGCGCCTTCTGCGGGTAGCGCGGGCGGGCCCAGGAGCGGGCCCCACGACACAGTATGGGCAGAGCTCTGAGCGTTGTCGCCGAAACGCGCTTTCTCGTGGATGGCGTCGCCGATCCAGCGCAGATCCTCCGGCGAAGGTCCCGGGGCCGGCCGCCCGCGTGTGTCCCCGTCGAGCTCTCAGGTGAACAGGACGTTGCGCATCGAGATGGAACCCAGATCGAACCCCTCGACGGGGAAGCTCGCGGCGTCCCGCTCGTCTGTGGCTCCGTAGGCGTAGAGGAGCGGCCAGAAGTGATCCGGCGAAGGGTGGGCGAGGCGTCCCTCCTCGGAGGGCCACAGGGAGAGCAAGGCGCGGGTGTCCCGTTCGCGGACGCCCTTGGCGACGGCGTCATCAAAGCGCTGCGCCCACTCCGGGGTGCTCGCGGAGCTCGACCGCATGCGCTGGAAGGCGTCCCGCAGATTATGGACGAGGTTGCCGCTCCCCAGGATGAGCACGCCGTCGTGGCGTAGCTCCGCCAGGTCACGGCCGAGCTCGAGGTGGCGCTCGGGGGGCAGCCGTCGATCGATGCTCAGCTGGAGCACCGGGATGTCCGCGGCGGGATACATGCCCCGCAGGACCCCCCAGTTGCCGTGATCGAAGCCCCAGTCGGTGCTGAGGTTGGCGCGCTCCTCGCCGATCAGCTTGCGGACGCGTCGGGCCAGATCGACCTGTCCGGGCGCGCGGTACTCGATCTCGTAGAGAGCGCGGGGGAAACCCGAAAAATCGTGGATCGTCCTCGGGCGCAGATCGCCGGTCACGAAGGTCCCGTCGACGAACCAGTGGGCCGAGATCACGAGGATGGCGGTCGGTCGCGGAACCAGCTCGGCCAGCGCCGCGAAGCCGCGACTCCAGCGGTTGTCTTCGATGACGTTCATGGGCGAGCCGTGTCCGACGAACAGCACGGGCATGCGCGTCCCACGGGCGGTCGCGGCGCCGACCGGGGCGTGGTCGAGTGTCTTGGTCATGAGGGGCTCCTCAGGGT
>JAEWOQ010000154.1 GCA_023460875.1 Pseudomonadota bacterium | reverse complement strand
CCCTCGACGAGAGCGCGCGGGTCGATTACGTCGGCGACATCCTCGGGGACACGCGGGTCACGGGCAGAGCGGACGTGCGCCTCGAGGCGGCCCTCACCTGGCGCCTCTCGGAGCTGCTCTTCTCCGGCCGCGAGCCCTCCCTCGCGCGCATCCGGCTGACGTTCCTGCGTCAGCGGCAGGAGGTCGTCCGGGCGAGCCTGCAGGCGCTATTTCGGTGGCAGCGCACGCTCCAGCGCATCAACGACTCCACGCTGCTCCCCGAAGAGCGGGCCGAGGCGCTCCTCGACAACGTGGAGGCGGAGGTGCAGCTCGCGGTGCTCACGGGCGGCTGGTTCAGCGCCGAACGAGCCTTACGCAGCGCCCGCGCCCGCGCAGCTCCTCCGATTGCCCCTGGCCAGCGCGCCGCTCCCGGAGTAAATGAGCCGCGCGATGCTTTCCGAGACGCGAAGCAAGTTGATGGACCTCAAGAGGCGCGTTGATGCGCTAAGGGGGTCTCTTTGACCTCCCTCGGCTGAAGCGCGAGGTCGAAGAGCTCGATCAACTCTCCACAGAACCAAACTTCTGGGAACACCAAGAGAAGGCGCAGGCGCTGATGCGTCAGCGCTCCATCGCCCAGGATAAAATCGACCACGCCCAAGGGCTCATCCGCGACGTCGACGACGCCCTCGAGCTGCTCGAGCTCGCGGCGGAGGAGAACGACGAGGCGACCCTCAACGACGTGGAGGCGCAGCTCCCGGCCATCGACGCCCGGGTGCGCCAAGCCGAGCTGCGGCGCATGCTCGCGGGGCCGGTGGATCACGCCAACGCCATCGTGAGCGTGCATCCCGGGACGGGCGGCACGGAGGCCAAGGACTGGGGCGGCATGCTCCTGCGCATGTACATGCGCTGGGCGGAGCGGCGGGGCTTCAAGACGGAGCTGATCGACTACCAACCCGGTGACGACGCGGGCATCGACGGAGCCTCTTTCATCGTGAGCGGGCCGAACGCCTACGGCTACCTGCGCTCGGAGATGGGGGTCCACCGCCTCGTGCGCATCAGCCCCTTCGACTCCAACGCCCGCCGCCACACGAGCTTCGCCGCGATCGAGGTCACGCCAGACGTCGAAGAAGAGATCGACATCGAGGTGAACGACAGCGACCTCGAGATCAGCACCATGCGGGCGGGCGGCAAGGGCGGACAGAACGTGAATAAGGTCGAGACGGCCGTGCGCATGAAGCACATGCCGTCCGGCATCGTCGTGGTGTGCCGGGCAGAGCGCAGCCAGCACCAGAACCGGGCCATGGCGATCAAGATGCTCAAGGCGAAGCTCTACGAGCTCGAGCAGCGCAAGCGCGAAGAGGCCCAGGCCGCCTACGAGGCGGAGAAGGGGCAGATCGCTTGGGGCAGTCAGATCCGCTCCTACGTCCTGCAGCCCTACCAGCTGGTGAAGGATCTGCGCACGGAGGCGGAGCGCGGGGACGTGGACAACATCCTCGACGGGGACCTCGACTCCTTCATCGAGGCCTACCTCATGCACCCGGCGGATGGGGACAGGCCGGCGCCCGCGGGCGCCGTGACGAGCTGATCTTGGAGTGAATGGTGAGTGACCCGGATCCCAGAGCATCGAACGCAAGCACCGCGCCCCTGAACGCAGGCGCCTCGGCGCCCGGAGACGGCGACGCGAGCGGCGAAGAGGCGCTCCTCCGGGTCCGCCTCGAGAAGGCGCAGCGCGTGCGTGAGGCGGGCCGGGATCCGTTCACGAACCGCGTCTCCGCCGGCCGCCGCGGTCTGGTGTCCGAGCTCCGCGCCGCCTACGCGCCCGCCTTGCTCGAGCCCGCCCATGAGCTCCGCTACGACCCGGAGCGCCTGAGCGCCCTCGCCGGGGACGCGAGCCACGTCGTGATGGGCCGGCTCATGGGGCGCCGCGGCTTCGGGAAGGCGTCGTTCCTGGACCTGCGGGACCGCACCGGGGACGTGCAGCTGTTCGCCAAGAAGGACGTGCTCGGCCCGGCCTTCGACGCGCTGACGGAGCTGGATCTCGCCGATCACGTGGAGGCCGAGGGCCGCCCCATGGTGACGAAGAAGGGAGAGCTCAGCCTGGAGCTCACGTCCCTGCGGCTGGTCACCAAGGCCCTGCGCCCGCCCCCAGACAAGTGGCACGGCCTGACGGACGTCGACCTCCGCTACCGGCGCCGCTATGTGGACATGGTCGCCAACCCCGAGGTCGCCGAGGTGATCGCGGCCCGCGCGATCCTGCTGCGCGGCCTGCGCAGCTTCCTGGACGAGCGGGGCTTCCTCGAGGTGGAGACCCCTTCTCTGCACTCGCTCATCGGCGGCGCCGCCGCGCGGCCCTTCGAGACCCACCACAACGCCCTCGATCTGCCGCTGTACCTGCGCATCGCGCCGGAGCTGTACCTGAAGCGGCTCCTCGTCGGGGGCCTGGAGCGGGTCTACGAGATCGGCCGCTGCTACCGCAACGAAGGCATCAGCACCCGGCACAACCCGGAGTTCACGATGGTCGAGCTCTATCAGGCGTACGCGACGTACGAGGACCTGATGACGCTCACCGAAGAGATGCTGCGGACCCTCGACCGCGCCCTCGAGCAGGGCATGGCCCAGCGGAGCCAAAGCGAGCTCTATGCCCGCTGGCGCGCGGAGCGGCCGTTCACCTTGAGCGAGCCCTTCGCGCGGGTCCCGATGGGCGCAGGGGTGGCCGAGGCCCTGCGCAAGGCGGAGCTCGATCCCGCAGAGGTCCTCGAGAGCCTCGAGCGGCTGGGCGTCACCGAGCACACCCCCGCCGACCAGAAGGGGAGCGGCGACGAGCAGGTGCGCAGCTGGGCGGGCCGCTCGCAGCGCGCCGGGTCCATCGACTGGGGCAACCTGCGCCGGGCCCTGGGCGCGGCGCAGAGCGGGGGCGAGCGCCTGTTCGTGGCCTACGAGTACTTCGTCGAGCCGTTCCTCGTGGAGGACTACCGCAGCGCCGACGGCGCGAAGAGCGTCCCCGTGTTCATCGTCGACTACCCCGCCGAGGTGTCGCCCTTGGCGCGGCGCAAGGACGCGGATCCCACCCTCGTCGATCGCTTCGAGCTGTTCGTGGACAGCCGCGAGATCTGCAACGCCTTCAGCGAGCTGAACGACCCCGTGGACCAGGCGGCGCGCTTTCGCGACCAGGTCGAGCGCAAGACCCGTGGCGCCGATGAGACCATGGACTACGACGAGGACTACATCCGGGCCCTGGAGCACGGCATGCCCCCTGCGGCCGGCTTCGGGATGGGAATCGACCGGATGATCATGATGTTGACCCACCAACCCTCTATTCGGGACGTGATCGCCTTCCCGCTCCTCCGCCCCGAAGCGCGCTGAGCCAGCCGGCGCCGGAGTTTGCTCCCCCGCGCCGCCCCGCCGCTCACGACCGCCCGTCGCCGGGCTCACTCCGCCTCGCCTCGACGACCGAGTCCAGCCTCCGCGCTCTCCGCCCCACCGATGCCCCCCCTCCACGACCCCTCACAGGACACCTGGTACGCGCCCCTCCTGGAGCGCTGGGCCCAGCTGCATCCGTGGTTGCAGACCGCGGCGGTGGTCGTCGCGGTGCTGGCGCTGCTCGCCCTGCTCGTCACCAGCTATCGACGGGTGAGGCCGGGGCGCCGCCTCGTCGCGACCACGGTGTTCCTCACCCTCGCGACCGCGGGCCTCAGCGTTTGGGCCTTACTCTTGCCAGAGACGCGGGGCTCCCAGTTCGTCTTGGGCCACCAGGTGGTGCGCGTGGGCGCCACCCTGAGCGCGACGGCTACGGTCATCGGCTTGCTCGGCCTCGCCGTCCCGCGGGTCTTGAACTTCTTCGAGGGGAACCGCTTCGTGACCTTCGTGGCGGCCCGCCACGTGCGCTCGGAGAAGAGCGGCTTTCTCACGGTCATCTCCTTCCTCTCCATCGCTGGCGTGGGCGTGAGCTCCTTCGCCCTCTGCGCGGTGATCAGCATCATGGGAGGCTTCGGGGCCGACCTGAAGGAGAAGATCCTCGACAACAACGCGCACATCCGCGTCGAGGGCGAGAAGCAGGGCGGCTTCGACTTTTGGCGCGACACCCTCGACCGCGTGCGCCTGGTGCCCGGAGTCCACGCGGCCACGCCCGTGGCGACCGGCGAGGTGATGGCGTCCAGCTCCACCAACACCGCGGGGGTCTTGCTGCGGGGCGTGGACATGGAGACCGTGGGGCAGGGCAGCGACGGGCCCCAGCACGTCGAGGTGGGGGACTTCGCGTACCTGGACGACCCGGTGGCGCTGCGGGATCTCCCGGAGAGCGCCCCCATCGGCGTCGGACCCGGCGGGGAGATCTTCCTCAAGGGGCCTGACCTGCGGGAGAAGAGCGATCGGGATCCAGCGGAGGGCGTGCACCCAGGTCTCGTGGTCGGTAAGGAGCTCGCCAAGAACCTCCACGTGTACGTCGGCGACGTGGTGACCCTCGTCTCCCCCCTGGGCGACCTCGGCCCGATGGGGGTGATGCCGCGCACCCGCAAGTTCCGGATCGCGGGCATCTTCGACAGCGGGATGTACGAGTACGACGCCAGCCACGCCTACGTGAAGCTCGAGGAGGCCCAGCGCTTCCTCGACCTCAAGCACCTCATCACCGCCATCGAGGTGCGCGTGAAGGACGTGGAGCGCGTGGAGCTGGTCACGCCCGCCGTGCGCGACGCCCTCGAGCGGGACGACCTGCGCGTACGGGACTGGAAGGAGCTCAACCGCAGCCTGTTCGGCGCCCTCGAGCTCGAGAAGGTGATGACCTTCGTCATCCTCTCCATCGCCATCGCCGTCGCCAGCTTCTGCATCATCTGCACGCTGCTGCTGATGGTGACGGAGAAGAGCAAGGAGATCGCGATCCTCAAGGCGATGGGGACGAGCGACCGCACCATCCTGCAGGTGTTCATGGCCGAGGGCATGTTCATCGGCGGGGTCGGCACCGTGTTCGGGGTGATCACGGGCTTCATCGCCATGAACGGCCTCAAGGCGTTCGGCGTGCGGCTCGATCCAGAGGTCTATTACATCACCAAGCTCCCGGTGACGGTGGAGCCCCTGGACTACCTGCTCGTCGCGATCTGCGCCTTCGCGATCACCACCCTCGCCACCCTGTATCCGGCCAGTGCCGCGAGCGCTCTGCGCCCGGTCGATGGCATTCGCTACGAATAGGAGCCGAAGCGTGGCCGAAGCACTCGTCATCATCGAAGACCTGCACAAGTCCTTCCAGCACATGGGGCAGACCCTCCACGTGCTCAAGGGCATCGATCTGAACATCTACCCGGGGCAGATCTTGTCCATCGTGGGGCCGTCGGGAGCCGGGAAGAGCACCCTGCTCCACTGCATCGGCACCTTGGATTTGCCGACCAGCGGTCGCATTCGCCTCGCCGGTGAGGAGCTCACGACCATGAGCGGCAACCGCCTCGCGGCGGTGCGGAACCGCGAGATCGGGTTCGTGTTCCAGTTCCACCATCTGCTCCCCGAGTTCAACGCCCTGGAGAACGTGATGTTGCCGGGGCTCATCCAGGGGCGCCCGCGCAAGGAGATGGAAAAGCGCGCGCGGGCCCTGCTCGACGAGGTGGAGCTGTCCCATCGCGCCAGCCACCGACCTGGCGAGCTGAGCGGCGGGGAGCAGCAGCGAGTGGCGGTCGCGCGGGCGCTCGTGCTCGGGCCCAAGCTGCTCCTCGCAGACGAGCCCACGGGCAACCTCGACAGCGCGACCGGCGAGGCCGTCCACGACCTGTTCTTCGACATCAACCGGGAGCACGGCACGACCATCGTCGTGGTCACCCACAATCCCAGCTTCGCCGAGAGCATGCCCCGCGTGGTCCGCATGAAGGACGGCAAGGTCGAGAAGGACGACGTCGGGCGCAGCGCCACCCGGCGCGACGCCGCGGGGACGCTGACCGCCGCCGACGAGCGCCCCACCCCCTGACCATCACGGCGCCGCGGCGGCGCCTCTTCAGTACCAGGGCCCCGCGGGCGCTTCCGCCGGGAGCAGCTGCCGCGCCTGCCGCACGTCCTCTTGGATCTGCTGTCGCAGGGCCTCGACCCCAGGGAAGCGCTGCTCGTCCCTGAGCCGGGCGACCAGGTGCACCCGCAGCTTCTCGCCGTAGAGATCCACGTCGCGATCGAGCACGAAGACCTCGACGCTCCGCCCCGCGTCGAAGGTCGGGCGCGTGCCGATGTTCATGACCCCGCACCCGAGGGCCCGCGGCCGGCACGGCTCCTGCTCCCGATCGACCAACACCGCGTAGACGCCGTCCGGGGGCAACGCCTCGTCCACCCGCGAGAGGTTGGCGGTCGGGAAGCCCAGAGTCCTCCCGCGGCGCTGACCCTCCACCACCCAGCCGCTCAGCATGTGTGGACGTCCGAGGATCCGAGCGGCCTCGTCGAGCGCTCCGTCCGCGATGGCTCCACGCACCCGCGTGCTCGAGTAGCTCCCCGCCTCGTCGCCGAACAGGGGCTCGGCGCGGGCCTCGAAGCCGTACTCCTGACCGAGCTCCGCGAGGGTGGTCAAATCGCCGCTCCGGCGGTGCCCGAAGCGGAAGTTGTGGCCCACCTGCACGAGCCCCGCCCCCAGGTGAGCCACGAGCAGATCGCGCACGAACGCCTCGGGCGTGAACGCGGCGAGCCGCCGGTCGAAGGGTTGCACCACGACCTGCAGCTCTGGAGCGAGGTCGAGGATGAGCTCCACCTTGCGCTCCAGGGACGTCAGGCGCGGCAGCGCGCCCCGACCCAGCACCTCCGAGGGGTGAGGGTGGAAGGTCAGGACGCAGGGGCGCAGCCCCCGGGCGCGGGCCTCCTCGCAGGCGCGAGCCAGCACGGCGCGATGCCCCGCGTGCACGCCGTCGAAGTTGCCGATGGACACCAACGTCGATCGCGCAGGGAAGCGCAGACGCTCGGCGCCCTCCACATAGCGATCTGGCTCACAGGGACGCGGGAGCGCTGGAGAAGCTCCGCCCGGTTCATCGGCCTCGGCCGTCACAGGGGCGTGGATACTACAGCGCGCCGCGCTATGCACGGCGCACTCCCAGCAGAAGGCCCAGCAGAAGCCCCCAGAACGAGGCCCAGCAGAAGGCCTTGGCCGAGGCCTCGCCGGGGGCCTATAGAGGCCCCATGAGCCCGGACGACGCATTGGCGGAGGCCCGCGCGGGGCAGCTCCGCCCCGTGTACCTCCTGGTCGGCGAGGAACGTCACCTCGGCGATCAGGTCGTACGAGCGCTCAAGGAGGCCACCATGGCGGGTGGCATGGCGGGGCTCAACGAGGATCAGCTCAACGCGGGAGACGCGGACGCAGACGCCGTGCTCTCGGCGGCTCGCACCCTGCCCATGATGGCGCCTCGCCGCTGGGTCCTCGTGCGCAACCTGGAGCGCTGGGACTCGGAGGCGAAGAAGCAGTCCCTCGATCGCCTGGCGGAGTACGCTGACAAGCCCGCCCCCACGACGGTCCTCGTGCTGCTCGGGCCCAAGCTCGACAAACGGCGGCGCCTCGTGAATTTGGCGCGCAAGCAGGGCTGGCTCGTCACCTGTGAGAGCCCGAAGCGCGCGGAGCTGCCCCGCTGGGTGACGCAGCGGGCGAAAGAGCGCGGCAACACGATCTCCTTCGCCGTCGCAGATCTGTTGGCGGAGCTGAGCGGACCCGAGCTGGGCCCCCTCGCCGACGCCCTAGAGCGGGTCTGCCTCTACGTCGGTGAGGGCGCAGAGGTCACCGAGGCCGCCGTCGCGGAGTGTGTGGTTCGTGTGCGCTCCGCCACCGTCTGGGAGCTGGTCGGGGCCGTGGGGGCGCGCAACGTGGGCGGCGCCCTCGCCGCGCTGGACGAGGTCTTCGACCCTCAGGACCGCGGCCTGCGGCTCGTCGGCGTGCTCGCCTGGGCTACGCGACAGCTGCTGAAGTTCGAGGCGGCGCTTCGCCAGGGAGCGGATCCGCAGCGGGCGGCGCAAGCGGCCGGTGCGCCTCCGTTCAAGGCCCGTGAGCTCGCGCAGCAGGTGCGGGCGGTGCCCCGCGCGGTCCTGGAGACGTGGCTGGAGCGCCTGGCGGAGCTCGATCTGGCCCTCAAGGGGGGCTCGAAGCTCCCCCCCCGCGCGATCCTGGAGCGGGGCCTCATCGATCTGTGCAGTGGGGCTTGAAGGCTCTCCGGCCGGTCAGGCTGCTTTCCGGGGGGTCGGGGATTTTTCTGCCTCGGTAGCCCTACATCCCCAGCAGGCTTGACCGACTCGGCCTGACGCCCCATGTTTCGGACGCCGCGTGTTTCTGGCGCCGCGTATTTCCCGGCGTCCCGATGTCTCTGACGTCCCTGGGCGCCTGATGCTTTGGCGGCCGGTACTTTCGTCGGCCCCTGCTCCCGACGACGCTCGTCGCTCTAGCTCCCTCGGGAGCGGGCTTCGAGGGTCCTGACGCCCACCCAGCGCTCCCCACCTCGCCATGAACGGCCCGCTCCCCACTCCGCCCGCAGCCCCTCCCCTGGAGCGTCTGGCAGAGGCGCCCCTCCCCACGCAGTTCGGCACGTTCCAGGTGATCGTGTTTCGTTATCGGGATCCCTCGGCGCACCCCGGGCTCAGCGATGAGCACCTGGCCCTGGTGATGGGCGACGTGACGGGGGGTGAACCCGTGCCCGTGCGCATGCACTCGGAGTGCCTCACGAGCGAGGTCTTGGGGTCCCTCAAGTGCGACTGCAAGGAGCAGCTCGAGGCGGCTCAGCGACACGTCGCCCAGCGGGGGCGCGGTGTGATCCTCTACCTGCGCCAAGAGGGACGCGGCATCGGCCTCGCCAACAAAATCCGCGCCTACGCCCTCCAAGCGGCCGGGGCGGACACCATCGAGGCGAACGAGCTCCTCCACCTGCCCGTCGACGCGCGTCAGTACGACGTCGCCGCCAGGATGCTGCAGTCCCTCGACGTGCGCGCGGTGGAGCTGATGACGAACAACCCGGACAAGTTCGAGGCCCTCGAGAGCTTGGGGATCCAGGTGGCGAAGCGCATCCCGGTGCACGTGCCCGCCAACGAGCACTCCGCGTACTATTTGGCGGTCAAGCGGGAGCGGATGCGTCATCTTCTCCCCGAGGTCGTGCCGCCGAGCCCTGCGGGGAGCCCCGCAGAGTGACGCAGCGGTAAACCCAGCGGTAAACCCAGCGGTAAACCCAGCGCGGTCGAAGGCCCTAAGGTCATCGCCCTGAGGTTATGCAGCAGCCTCTGAACTCCTACGGCATCGTCGCCTACACGTGGCTCAACGCGTTGGGGGTCCGCACCTATCGAGATCCCGAGCTCACCCCCCCTTGGCTGCTCGAGGGGACCGGCCTGCGCCGCGCCGAGGGCTTGCCTTTCGTGACCCACTGGGGCCCCGTGACGGCGACCTTGCCGCCGATACCGTCGGAGCTGGTCCACCACCAAAGCCGGTGCAGCCACCTGCTTTGGGCGGCCCTGCAGGCTCTGCAAGACGACGTCCGCCACGCCGTCGCCCGCTGGGGACCGAAGCGGGTCGCGCTCGTGATCGGCTCCTCCACCGGGGGCATCGACGTCACCGAGCGCGTGGTAGCCCTCGAGCACCAGGGCAAGCCGCCGCCCGAGGACTACGGCTTCGATGCGGTGCACCCCTTCGGCTCGCTGCTCGAGCTAGCGCGCCGCGCCCTGGGTCTCGCGGGGCCGGGCTACGTCGTGTCGACCGCTTGCTCGTCGAGCGGCAAGGCCATCGCCGCCGCGCAGCGGCTCCTCGAGGCGAACCTGTGCGACGCGGTGATCACCGGCGGCGCCGATGCTCTGTGTCAGATGACCCTGCAGGGCTTCGCGGGGCTCGGGATCCTCTCGGAGGCCCCCTGTCGTCCCTTCGACGTCGCCCGCGACGGCATCAGCATCGGCGAGGGGAGCGCGCTGCTCCTGCTCGATCGCGCGGCGAAGGTCCCCCTGCGCCTCCTGTCCGCCGGCGAGAGCAACGACGCCTTCCACACCACCGCGCCCCACCCCGAGGGGCTCGGCGCGCGCCTCGCCCTCGAGTCCGCGCTGGCTCTCGCGGGGCTCGAGGCGGCGCAGATCGACTACGTGAACGCTCACGGGACGGGGACGCGGCAGAACGACTCCGCCGAGGCCCTCGCCCTCGCCGCCATCCTGGGGCCCGCGGTCACCTACTCGTCGACGAAGGACCGCGTCGGGCATCAGCTCGGCGCCGCTGGCGCGACAGAGGCGGGCTTCTGCCTCGACGCTCTCCTGTCCCAGCGGGTCCCCGGTAACCGCCCCGAGACGCGCGTCGATCCCGCCCTCGCCGCGCCCCCGGTGAACCGCGCCCGCGCTGCCCCCCTGCGCGCGGCCCTGAGCAACTCCTTCGCCTTCGGAGGGAGCAACGTCGCCGTGGCCCTCGGCACCGCGCCCGCGGATGGGGAGCTCGAGCGCCGCGACCGGATCGTGCCCGGACACGTCTGGGTCGAGGCGGTGGGGTTCTGGGCGCCTGGCTACCCGCACCTGCGCGCGCTCCTCACGGGCGCGCCCGATCCCGAGCTGCGCCGCCCCCCCGCGACGCTCCTGCCCGCGCGCGCCCGCGGCCGTGCCAGCCTGCTCACCCGCATGTTCGCGGAGGTGTACGAGCAGATCGCCCCCCCGGAGCGCTCAGGACAGCGCGGGGGGCTGCCCCTCGTCTGCGGCTCCGCCCTGGGCGAGATGAGCACCACCTTGGCGTTGCTCGATCAGCTGGCGCGGGGCGAGTCCCTGTCCCCCGCCGGCTTCCAAGCGAGCGTCCACAACACCGCCGCCGGAGTGATCTCGATCGCCCTCGGCGACCGCTCCTTCTCGACGGCGCTGGCGGCGGGCGCCGACACCTGGGCCATGAGCTTGCTCGAGGCGATGGCCTGGCTCTCGGTTCATGGCGGTCGCGTCGCCGTGCTGGTGGCGGACGAAGACTCTCCGACCCGCCTGACGCGGCGCGCCCCCTACCCCGCCGCGGGCGCGGCGCTGCTGCTCCATCGAGCCCCTGAGCCCACGGCAGCGACCCTCGGGCGCCTCGACGGGCTCGAGCGGCACGCGCCGGGCACCAGCGACGCAGGAGACGACGCGGCCCGGGAGGAGCTCGACCGCCGTCTCCCCGGCCTGGCCGTTGCCCCGGCCAGCCGCGGGCTCCCCTTGCTGCGCGCCCTGCTGGAGCGCCGGGAGGGGCGCTACGCCCTGGGTGATCGATGGTCGGTGCGGGTCGTGCCCGTCGAAGCTGACGCCTGCTGACGCCTGCTGACGCCCCCTGCTGAGGTGAGACCGCTCCAGAGCGGCCGCCTCAGCTCTTGCCTTGACCGAGGCGCGCCTTCAGGGCGGAGGCGTAGCCGGATTTGGTGCTCTGCCGGCAGCGCCCGATGGCGAAGCCGTCGTCCGGTACGTCCTCGGTGACGGAGGTCCCCGTCGCCACGTAGGCGCCCGCTCCGATCCGCACCGGGGCGATCAGCTGAGAGTCGCTCCCGATGAACGCGCCCGGGCCGATGGTGGTGCGGTGCTTCCGGAAGCCGTCGTAGTTGCAGAAGATCGTGCCCGCCCCGACGTTCGCGCCCTCGCCGATGTCGCCGTCCCCGAGGTACGCGAGGTGGTTGGCCTTCGCGCCCCGGCGCACGCGGGTCTGCTTCGTCTCGACGAAGTTGCCGATGTGGGCTTCGTCTTCGACGACGCTGGCTGGGCGCAGGTGCGCGAAGGGCCCGATCTGCGCGGACCCCCCGACGGAGCTCTGGGAGATCACCGAGTAGGGCTTCACGACCGTGTCCTCTCCGACGGTCGCGTCCGTGAGCACCGCGCCGACGTCGATGAACGCCCCGCGGGCGATCCGCGTCGCGCCTCGGAGCCGCGCTCCGTCCTCGACGACGACGTCCTCCGCCAGCTCCACCGTGTCGTCGATGAGAGGTCGCCCGCGCACGGTGACGCCGTGGCGACCCCAGCGGTGGACGATGCGCTCGAACAGCGTCTCTTCCGCCGCCCGGAGCTGAGCCCGATCGTTCACCCCCGCCAACGCCGCCGCGGAGCACGATACGCCCTCCACGGAGCCCCGCTCCGCGAGGAGCGCCACGACGTCCGTGAGGTAGTACTCGCCCTGGGCGTTGTTCGGGCTGAGCTGGCTCAGGGCGTCGCGCAGCTCCGCGCTGCGGCCCGCGTACACCCCTCCGTTGATCTCGCGGACGCGGCGCTGCTCGTCCGTCGTCAGATCGCGGTGCTCGCGGATCTCGAGCACGCGCCCGTCCTCTCCGCGGAGCACCCTGCCGTAGCCCGTGGGGTCCTCGAGCACGCAGGTGGAGAACGCCAGGACTCCGCCGCGCTCCAGGGCCGCGACGAGGGGCTCCAGCTCCGCGCCGGTGAGCACGGGGGTGTCGCCCGACAGGAGCAGCACGCCGTCGGAGGTGACGTGCTCGAGCCCCACCCGGGCCGCGTCCCCTGTGCCCCGGGGGGTCTCCTGGACGGCGAGCTCGAAGGAGAGATCCGGGAATTGGCGCCGCAACGACTCGGCGACGGCGTCGCGGACGCTCGGGTTCACGACGACCACGACGCGCGTCGCGCCCGCGTCGAGGGCCGCGCGGATCGGGTAGTAAACCAGCGGGCGCCCCGCCGCTTCGTGGAGCACCTTGGGTCGGGCGCTCTTCATGCGGGTTCCGTGGCCTGCGGCCATCACCACTGCGGTCAGCTCCATGGGGCTCTCCTCGTCGTTCGAGCGCTCAGCGCCCCGCGGTGACGGGGAGGGGCGGCAGCGCTTCGGGTAGGGTCGCGATCACCTCGGGCAGAGGCTCCGGCTCGAGGGCGCTGTCCACGCCCGTCACCGGCTTGTCCGTGTAGACGATGAGGGTCTCGCCGGGGACGAGCTTGCTGCTCCGGGACTTGCGGTTCACGCGCTCCATAGAACCCACGCTCATCCCGAACCGAGCGCCGATGCTCGCCAAGGTGTCGCCGTCCTTCACCGCGATCTCGACGCGCCGCTTGCCCTTGAGCCCCTCGAAATACTCGTGGAACTCTTTGCTCGCCGTGAGCAGCACGCGGACCTCGGACTCAGGCGCGTAACGGACCCCCTCGAGCTTCGCGTCCTTCGGCACGAGGATCTGCAGGACCATGCCTTCGGTCAGTCGCGCCGCTTCGTTGATCGCGTTCCAGCTGGCCAGCTCCCGCACGGACACGCCAAAGGCAGCCGCGATCTCCGCCAGATCGTGATCCGAGGTCGCTCGGAAGAAGACCCGTCGGCTGTGGGGGGCCGGCGGCACGTCCGCCGCCACGACGACCACCTCGGGCTCCGCGACGGCGGGCCGCTCCTCTCGCGCTTTCGGAACGAGGAGCACGGTGTTCGGCTCGAGCTTCTCGTCGGCGCTCAGGGCGTTGAGGCTGCGCAAGGCGGCGGGTGTCGTGCCCAGCTCCGCGGCGACGTCCGCCAGCCGATCTCCGAAGCGTGCGCGGTAGGTGGCGAGCTTGCGCGTGCCCGCCTTCGCCAGCTTGGCGAGCGCCTGCTCGCCAGCCCCCTGGGGGACGCGGACCGGCCACCGCGTCGTGTCCCCGGCCTCCGCGGGCGGCGTCCGATCCGCCAGATACTGTGTGTTCAGCTCCCGGACGCTCGACATGCTCACCCCGGCGGCCGCGGCGACGTCATCGAGGGGCGTGGCGGGCTCGACGAGGATCGTGTCGAAGCCGATCGGCGGATCCGGCTGGATGTTCTTGAGACCGAACGCCTCCCGGTTGTTCATCACGATGGCGATGGCGAAGATCTTGGGGACGTAGAGGGTCGTCTCCCAGGGGATCCCGCTCTCGAGCCGCGAGAGCGTCCAGAAATCGTTGGTGTTGTACTTGCGGATGGAGTTCGACATCCCCGCGTACCCCATGTTGTACGCGGCCATCGCCAGCTCCCAGTTACCGAAGCGACGATGCAGATCGCTCAGGAAGCGGATCGCCGCCTGGGTCGAGCGCGCCGGGTCGCGCCGCTCGTCCACCCAGCGATCCACGGTCAGCCCGTACATGCGGCCCGAGTGCGGCATGAACTGCCACAACCCCATGGCGCCCGCGGGAGAGACGATGGTCGGGTTGTGACCGCTCTCGATCAGCGACAGCCACACGAGATCCGTCGGCAGCCCGGCGCGCCGCAGCTCCGCCTTCATGGCGGGCACATAGCGACCGCTCCTGCGCGCCCAGATCGCGGCGATGGCCCGTCCCCGATCATTGTCCCGGTAGAACTGGAGGTACGTCACCACCCGCCGATCGAGCCGCAACGGCAGATCGGGCAACGTGAGGGAGCGGAGCCACTCCGAGTCCTTGGGATGAGTTACCTCGGCGGAGCGCTCTCCGGGCAGCAGCGGGAGCCCCTGGTGATCCGCCGCCGTCTGCGCCGGATCCGCCTCCGGCAGGTCCCAGGACCACCCGCTCTGCAGGCCGCGCACGGCCCGAGGGAACAGCGTCGCCTCGATGTCGCGCAGCTCCATCAGGGTCTCCTCCTCGGGCCCGGCTCGCAGCTGCTCACGGGTGGCGCCCGAAGCGACGATCGCGCGTGCGCGGACGTTGGGCGCCGGCAGCGGCACGTCCTCTGGCAGCGTCGGGTTCGGCGTCTTGGGAGCGGACCCCTTGCGGTGGGTGGGCGCTCTGCTGCTGTCTGCCAGCGCTTCGGAGACCAGCGCTTCGGAGGCAAGCGCCCCGCACACCACGGCCGACAGCAGCCAAACACACACGCGGCGACCCGTCGGGGCGTGGAGGCGACGCACCATAGCTTCCAGTCCTAACGACACGCCCCGAACAGGTCAAATCCCGCGTGTTCTGCTCCGCTTTCTTGATTTTCCGGCTGGGTCCGTGGGGCTGACCCGATCGGGTCATGCCCGCCGTCGATCCGCCGGCCCGATTACTTCAGCACCGTGAAGAAGGTCGCGCCCTGGCGATACACGAGCACGAGCTGGTCCCCCTTCGCCTTGCCGTAGGCGGCGCGGAACTCCTGAGGCGTGCGCACCGGTGTCCGGTTCACCTCGAGCAGGACGTCGCCGGGGCGCAGCCGCGCGCGCGCCGCCGCGGAGTTCGGCTCGACCCGCTCGACGACGACGCCGAACTTCGGCTGCTCGCCGAGCCCCAAGCGCCGCCGGGCCTCCGCGTCCAGGGGCCGAACCGACAGCCCGCCCGTGTCGCTCTTGCCCTTGGCGGCGGCACGCTCGTCCTTCTCCCCCGGAAGCTCCCCGAGGGTCACGGTCACCTTCTGCTCCTTGCCCTGTCGGAGGAGCCGCAGCTCCACCTTGGAGTCCGCGCCCGACGCCGCGATGCGGTTGCGGAAGACACCGGAGGACTTCACCTCCTGCCCGTCGACGTGGGTGATCACGTCACCCCGCTGCACCCCGGCCCGCGCCGCCGGCGTGTCGGGCTGCACGTCCGCGATCAGCACGCCGCTCCCCACCGGGAGGCTCATCGCCCGCTGGAGATCCGCGTCCACGTCCTGGATGGCGACCCCGAGCCAGCCTCGAGTGACCCGCCCGTCCGCCCGCAGCGCCTCGATGATCGGCTTCGCCATGTCCGTGGGGATGGCGAAGCCGATGCCCACGTTGCCACCGCTCCTGGAGAGGATCGCCGTGTTGATGCCCACGAGCTCCCCCTGCATGTTCACGAGGGCGCCCCCCGAGTTGCCCGGGTTGATGGCGGCGTCCGTCTGGATGAAGTCCTCGTAGTCGACGATGCCCATGTTCGCGCGCCCCTTCGCGGACACGATCCCCATGGTCACCGTCTGCCCGACCCCGAACGGGTTCCCGATGGCGAGGACCACCTCCCCCAAGCGCAGGGCGCTCGAGCTGCCCACCTGGAGGGGCACTAGCTCCGTGAGCTCGCCTTCCAGCTGGAGCACCGCCAAGTCACTCTTCGGGTCCGTGCCCACCGTCTTGGCCTTGAACTGCCGCCCGTCGTTGGTGGTGACCTGGATCTCCTCCGCGTCCGCCACCACGTGGTTGTTCGTCACTACGACCCCGGACCCGTCCACGATGACGCCGGACCCGAGCCCCTCCTGCCGCCGCTCGACGGGCGGGCCGCCGAAGAAGAACTGCATCGGCGACTGCATGCGGGCCATGCGCGTCGAAGACACGCTGACCACCGAGGGCAGCACCTTCTCCACGACGTCGGCGATGGCCGCGTCTCCCCCCCTTGCCCAGGTCGGGATCGGGGCCGGCGCGGCGGTCTGTGGCGCCGCCACCTGCGTCTCCGCGCGGACGTCCCCCTCCGGGCCTGGGTGGGAGCCGCTCTGCCGCGCGCAGCCCGGAACTACGGCGAGGGCCAGGCACGAGACGGCGAGGGGCTTATAGAAGTTTTTCAGAATCATCGGTGGTCCTCAGGGTGACGTCCCCGGTGCCAACAACCGCCCACCGGGGCAGCTCATTCCGGCTCGGTGCGATCGAAATCGCATCCGGAGGGGCCCCGAGGATACGGCCGCCCCCCCGAAGACCGCGAGGCGCCCCCTCACCCCAGGGTGGCTAGCAGATCGGCGATCCCACGGATGGTCAGGCTGCGCTCGACGCACCCCGTCCGTACCGCCGCGCGCGGCATGCCGTACACGACCGCGGAGGACTCGTGCTCGGCGATGACTCGCCCTCCCTGCCCATGGACCTGAACGGTGCCCCGGGCCCCGTCGTCGCCCATGCCCGTCAAGACCACTCCGAGCACCCTGTCCCCGAGCACATCGGCGGCGCTGTGGAACAGCCGATCCGCGCTCGGCACATAGCGATCCTCCGGGCCTGGCTGCACCACGCGCAGCCGCAGCTCCCCGCCCACGCGCGTCAGCTCCATGCAGTGCCGTCCTGGGCAGAGATATACATGTCCCGCGAGCACGGGATCGTCGCTCTGCGCTTCACGGACGCTCACCTGACAGCGCTTGTCGAGGCGCTCGGCGAAGGTCCGCGTGAACTTGTCGGGCATGTGCTGGGCGATGAGCACCGCCAGCCGAGACTCCTTGGGCAGCGCGCTGAGGATCTCCATCAGCGCGCTGGGGCCTCCCGTCGACGAGCCGATGACCACCACCTGGCTCGGCGCCGCAGACCGGCCGGGCACGAGGCGCGCCGCCGTGGTCGCCTCCACGACGGGCTGCGCCACCTGCCGCGTCCGCGCGCGGATCTGGCGCGCCAGGCCGATCTTGGCGAGCAGCTCCTGACGCACGACGGTGACGTCGGTCGTCATCGTGTCGGGCTTGGCGACGAAGTCGAGCGCGCCCAGCTCGAGCGCCTTGAAGACGTTCTCCTTCTGAGAGTAGCTCGACACCACGATGACGGGCATCGGTGTCCTGCTCATGAGGATGCGCAGGAACGTGAAGCCATCCATCTTCGGCATCTCGAGGTCGAGGGTGACCACGTCCGGCTCCATGACGTGCACCAGCCGCAGCGCCTCTTCGCCGTCAGCCGCCTTACCCACGACACGCACGCCCGGCGAGTCGGAGATCATGTCGCTGATGCTCCGCCGGTTGAAGGCCGAGTCGTCCACCACCAGGACGCGCAGCTCGGAGGGGGCTCCGGGCGACGTCATGAACGCCCTCGCTGGGGGACGCTGTTACCGCGAGGCTGCGAGACGGGCTTTCGGTACACGAGATCTTCCTTGAGGTGAACCAGCTCGAACGCCGTGGAGACGTGCAACAGGGATTCTGAATGTCCCAGGAGCAAGTAGCCACCTGGGACCAGCCGATCGTAGAGGGTGTCGATGACCTTCTTCCGGGAACGCTCGTCGAAGTAGATGAGCACGTTACGACAGAACACGACGTCGACCCGCCCGACGGTCCGCGCTCGCTCCGGGTCCAAGAGGTTGACCTGGCCGAAGTGGCAGAGGCGCTTGACGCGCTCCACCACGTGGGTGCCGTCGCTGCGCTCCTCGAAATAGCGCTGGCGCATCAGCGGCGAGGTCGTGCGGAACGAGCTGGGGCGGTACACCCCGCGTCGACCAGCCGCCACGTTGGAGCGGCACAGGTCGCTCCCGATCACGTGGATGTCCCAGCCTTCGAAGAGCCCGGACTCCAAGATGAGGATGGCCAACGTGTACACCTCCTCCCCCGTGGAGCAGCCCGCGCTCCACACGTTGAGGCGCCGTTGGGAGGCGTTGGTCTCCGCCAGGCGCGGCAGCAGCTCCTGCTGGAACGACCGGAGCTGGTACTCCTGCCGGAAGAAGTATGTCTCCTTCGTCGTCAGCACCTCGAGGGCGAGCTCCAGCTCCTCGGCGCCCTGGGCCGAGAAGCGCAGGTGCTTGTAGTAAGCGGCGAAGCCGTCGAGCCCCAGAGCAGACGCTCGATCGCCGAGGCGACGCTCGAAGACGAACATCGAGTCGTCGCCGAAGTGGAGCCCTGCCCGCTCGTTGATGAGGTCGCGCAGCAGACGAAACTCCTCGGGCATCAGCCGAAAGCGTGCCCCGAATCCCCCCAGCTTCATCGAATTCGATGGCTCCCCGGCTGAGGGTGGGTGGGGGTGCGCATGAGCGAACCCACCA
>JAEWOQ010000153.1 GCA_023460875.1 Pseudomonadota bacterium | reverse complement strand
CTCCGGAACACCGTCGGCGCCAGCGCCAGCCGGACCTCGTCGTCGGGGCTCGCGAACCAGCGTAGCTCTGCGCGAGCGTACCCGGTGTGATCACTGACCCGACGATCCACGGGGATCTGGTTGATCTCGCCGCGGATGGGGGCGAGGTCGACGAGGCACCCTCCGCGCCAGTCGTAGCGACAGCTGCCCACGTCGAAGAAGCTCGTGGCCACGTGGCTGTAGCCGGCGGTCGCGTCGATCTCGAGGTTCGTCGAGGGCGCGTGGACGTAGCGCAGGTGCCCGCCGGCGCTGCGTTTGCCGAAGGTGACCTCGCCGTAGGGCACCTGCATCGCCGGATCGTGCTGGATGTCTCGCTCGAAGGCGGTGACGAAGGCGGTGGCGACGATGCGGTCGGCGAAGCGCTGGTCCACCAGCCCGACGGACAGCTGGCCGCCGCCGGCGCGGTATCCGTCGTGGAAGCGCCGCGCGGTGATCGGGACGAGCTTGCCCGAAGGATCGACCTGCTCGACGTCGACGGGGTAGTTGTTCTCCGCCGTGTCGAAGAACCCCATCACGCGCCCAAAGGCCCCCGTGCTGGCGTCGTGCTTCTGTGCGCTCGCCGTCACGCGCTGCGTCTCGAAGGATCCCAGCTGGTAGGAGGCGGACGCGCGATCCCGGCGCACGCCCTCATCCGTGACCAGGTGCACCGCGCCGCCCAAGGCGTCCGCGCCGAACCGCACGGGCACGACCCCCTGGTAGACCTCGACGCGGTGGATGACGTTCACGGGGACGTTGGCCACACCGAAGGGGAAGCCCGCGTACTCGAGGGGGATCCCATCGAGGAAGAAGCGCAGCTGATCTCCGCCGAGGCCAGCCATGGACACGCGGGCCCCGGAGCCGAGTCCCCCCTCCCTGCGGACGTTCACGCTGCTGCTCCGCTGCAGGACCTCCCCCAGATCGCCGGCGTGACGCTTGGCGTCCTCGACCTCCACGACGACCACGGCGTTGGCGGAGCGGCGCAGGGCGTCGGCGGGACGCCGTCCTCGGACGATCACTTCCTCGGGCAGAGGAGCGGCCTCCTCCGGGAGCGCGTCCGCTGCGTCCGCTGGTTTCGGGAGCGGCGCGCGCGGGGAACCAACGGGATCCGCGTCCGGCGCGTGTCGCGGTGCCGCGGGTGGCGCCGGTGGCTCGTAGCGGTAGAGCACGCGGGCGGCCACCGCCGTCCCAGCCCGCTGCGCAGGCTCGAAGCGAAAGCGGAGCGCGGCGCTACGGACGACCTCGGCGACGCCACCGGGCGGCCCGGACCGTATCACCGCCTCGCGCACGACGCCGTCGGCGCCGACGACCAGCTCCATCTCGATGGGCGTGCGTCGCGCTTCGGCCTGGGCCTCCGCCGACAGCGCGAGGTCCCCGACGTCGACGAGCTTCGGCGGAACGACCGCGACGCCCCGAGTGTCCGGGGGTTCGTCATCGAGCTCCGCGGCGTCAGGGTCCGCGGCGTCAGGGTCCGCGGCGTCATGATCTTCGACTCGGGGCTCCTGGGCGCTCGCCTCGTCGGAACGAGCCTCACGGGGGGTCGACGCGAGGAACCCCAGCGCCGCGAGGATCGCGACGCACACCCGGAGACTCGAAGAAGAACGGAAGCGGAGAGAGTTCATGAAGGCACCCGGCGGCTCCCGGCGGGTCGGGTCGCACCATAATGAACTCGATTTTCATTTGCACCAACGAAAGGACGTTCTCCGGTCGGCCTACCGGCGGCTCGCGGTGAGACCTCCACCAGCCGGCCTCACTCCGCATAACTACTGATTTTAACGTGCTTTTTATAAGTCCTCGGGCCGCCGATCCTGCCCGAAGGAGGGGGCTCTTTGAGACCAAGAGGAGACCCATCGCCGTGTCAATGATGACAATCATTATTGAACTCGAAGGAGACCGGCGCAGAGCGCGGGCGCTGGGGGCGCAGAGCGCGGGCGCTGGGGTCTTGCTCACCGGCGCTCGAGCTCGTCGCGGTCGGCTCGGCAGAGCAGGAGGTGCGCGGGAGTGCGCGCACCTCCCACGAATCGGCGGAGTCGTGAGCTGTTTGGTGATCGTCTCGGAGCGCGCTCCATCTCGGCCAAAGTCCGCGTGAACACTCGGCTCACGACGCGCTGGCGGCGTCATCGTCGCGGCGTTTCGCTCACGCGACCTTCACATCCGTCAATTGACGCTTTTGGTCGGTATGAGCATCTTGCAGGGCGAGGCACCGAGGCCTCTCCGCAAGGAATCCCAAGTGTCATCGAACCTGCCCGTCCCCCCGCCCCTTCACGAGGGACGCATCTTGCTGGTCGACGACGAGAGCGCCGTGGCGAACGCTCACGCGACCTGGCTCACCCGGCAGGGGTTCGACGCGGTGCCCGTCCTCAGCGCGGAAGAGGCCCTGGTCCTGGCGGCGCAAGAGGAGTTCGACGCTGTCGTCACGGACATCAACATGCCCGAGATGAGCGGCGTCGAGCTCTTGCGCGCGCTCCGGGAGTACGATCGGGACGTCCCCGTCATCCTGCTCACGGGAGCGCCCGCCATCGAGAGCGCAGCGGAGGCCGTGAACTACGGCGCCCTGCAGTACTTGATGAAGCCCGTCCCCCCGGACCAGCTCACCGCCTCCGTGCGCCGCGCGGTCCAGCTCAACCGCTTGGCGGTGGCGAAGCGCCTCGCGCTCCAGGAGCTCGGCACGCACACGGGAGAGGGCGGCCGTGCTTCCCTCGAGGCGAGCTTCGAGCTCGCCCTCGAGAGCTTGTGGGTCGCGTTCCAGCCCATCGTGTCCAAGGACGGCGGGAAGCTCTACGGCTACGAGGCGCTGCTCCGCAGCGAGGAGCCGGCCCTGCCCCACCCCGGAAGCCTCCTGGACGCCGCCGAGCGCCTCGGCCGCCTCGGAGATCTCGGCAGCTGCATTCGCCGACGCGCCTTGACGTCGCTCACGGCGGAGCAGGAATGGATCCTCTTCCTGAACCTCCATCCCCAGGACCTGGCGGACGACACGCTCCTCGACGATCTGCTCGAGCGACCTGAGCACCTGCCGCGCCTGGTGCTCGAAGTGACCGAGCGTGCCTCCCTCGAGCAGGTCCCCGCGGCTCGAGAGCGCATCGCGGCGCTCCGAGAGGCCGGCTGCCGGATCGCCGTGGACGACCTCGGCGCTGGCTACGCGGGGCTGTCCAGCTTCGTCCAGCTCGAGCCCGACGTGGTCAAGCTCGACACGTCACTGGTGCGAGACGCCGACTCGAGCCCGGTGAAGCAGCGGCTGATCCGGTCCCTCACCGAGGTGTGCCAGGACCTCGGCTACTCGGTGGTCGGCGAGGGCGTGGAGACCGAGGGGGAGCGGGACGTGCTGATCGATCTGGGCTGTGATCTGCTGCAGGGGTATCGCTTCGGGCGCCCTGAACGCCCCTTCGTCCAGCCCTCCTGGTAACCGGCCGCGCTGCTCCCAGCGGGCTCTGCCACCGAGCACTCCGGCCGATCGGCGTGGCCGCGAGACGCAGCGCGCTCGATGGACCCACCATGGTTCCGCGGCGATCCCCGGTGCCGCCGAAGGGCGCTCGACGGTGCCACTCGACGGTGCCTCTCGACAGTGCCTCTCGACAGTGCCTCTCGGTGGCTCCCCTCTCGAGGCGAGAGTACCCTGAGAGGAGCATGTCGACCTCGCCTCTCGGCCTCGAGCAGCTCGCGGCGTTGGACGAACACCTCACGGACGAGGAGCTCCTGATCCGCGCTTCGGTCCGGCGCTTCGTGCGCAGCGCGTACCTGCCTCAGGCTGCGGAGGCGTTCGAGACGGAGCGCTTCCCCTTGGAGCTCGTGCCGGAGCTCGCGCGCCTCGGCCTGCTCGGAGCGTCGATCCCTGGCTACGAGTGCGCGGGGATGAACTCCGTCGAGTACGGGTTGGTCCTCCAAGAGCTGGAGTACGGCGACAGCGCGCTCAGGAGCTTCGTCAGCGTGCAAGGCTCGCTGGCGATGTACGCGATCTACGCCCACGGCAGCGAAGAGCAGCGCGCGCGCTTCCTGCCGGCGATGGCCCGCGGCGAGATCATCGGCTGTTTCGGGCTGACGGAGCCTGACAGCGGCTCGGATCCGGGGTCGATGCGCACCTACGCCCGGCGCTCGGGGAGCGACTGGGTGCTGAGCGGGACGAAGATGTGGATCACCAACGCGCCCATCGCGCACCTGGCGGTGGTCTGGGCCAAGGTCGACCCAGGCGACGCGGACGCTCCCCCCGCGGCCACCCCCGATCGAGGCGCACACACGATCCGAGGGTTCCTGGTGGAGCGGGGCACCCGCGGGTTCGAGACGCCGCGCACCCAAGGCAAGATGAGCCTGCGCGCCAGCGAGACGGGCGAGCTGGTGCTGGATGAGTGCCGGATCCCCGCCGAGAACCTCCTGCCGTCCAAGCCGGGGCTCGGCGCGCCCCTCGCTTGCCTCAACCAGGCGCGCTTCGGCATCGCCTGGGGCGCCCTCGGCGCCGCCAAGGCCTGCTACGAGAGCGCCGTCGACTACGTGCGCGAGCGGCGACAGTTCGATGGCCCCCTCGCCCGCAAGCAGCTCGTGCAGGACCGGTTGGTGACGATGGCGAGCGGCATCGTGCAGGGCGAGATCATGGCCCTGCACTACGCGCGCGCGAAGGATCGTCACGGGCGCCTGCGCCCGGAGCAGATCTCCCTCTGCAAGCGCAACAACGTCGCCGTGGCCCTGGACGTCGCTCGTCAGAGCCGCGCGCTGCTCGGCGCCAACGGCATCTTGCTCGACTATCCTCCCGTCCGTCACCTGCTGAACCTCGAGAGCGTCTACACCTACGAAGGCACTCACGAGATCCACACCCTCGTGCTGGGCAAGGCCCTGACGGGCGAGAGCGCCTTTTGATTCCGCGCCCGTCGACGCCCGTCGCTGGTCCACGACAGCGCCCGCACGGCGTGCGCTCTCTCACGATCGCATCATCGCGACCTCGGCCCCGCTCACGCCTTCACGAGGCGACGAAGCACGTCGACCAACACGGACGGCAGGTGCTCGGGGTGATGCAGGGCGGCGTAGCCGCCGCTCCCGAAGATCCGCGGCATGTACGCGGGCGCCTGGCGGTCGACGGTCACGCAGAAGGGATGCAGCCCCTGCAGGCGGGCTTCGCAGACCGCCTGGCGGGTGTCCTCGACGCCGTAGCGCCCCTCGTACTGATCCACGTCGTTGGGCTTGCCGTCGGAGAGGACGAGCAGCAGGCGGTGCCGGGCGGGCTTGCGGACGAGCAGCGCCGTGGCGTGACGCAGCGCCGCGCCCATGCGGGTGTAGCGCTCGGGCTCGAGGCCTGCGATCCGGCGCCGCACGAGGGGCCCGATCTTCTCCTCGAAGGACTTCAAGCGGCGCACGGACACCGCCTCGGGCCCCTCCCCTGAGAAGGCGAGGATGGTGTACGGATCGCCGAGGGCGTCCAGGGCGTCGCAGACGACGAGGAGGGCCTCCTTCTCCACGTCCACTACGCGGAGGTCCCCGGTGATCCAGCTGTCCGTCGAGGCGCTCACGTCGACCAAGAGCGCGATCGCGACGTCCCGCCGCGTACTCCGGACCGCCTCGTAGAGTCGATCGTCGGCGGGGAGCCCGGCGCGCCGATCCGCATAGGCCGACACATACGCCGCCAGGTCCACCTCGCCGCCGTCGCGCTGCCGTCCCAGCCGGATACGCCGGGGGCGCAGGCGCTCGAAGCGTCGGCGCACCTCGTGCAGGAGGGCGGCCCGCCGCGCGAGCACCTGCTCTGCCCAGCTCGGATCGCCCAGCGCGGGCGCGCGCTCCCGCACGACGGCGCCGCGCTCACGATAGGCGCGCCTCCGGTAATCCCACTCGGGGTACACGAGGCCTGGGCCCGCTGGTTCCCGCCGCACCTGCGCCGCGCCGACGGGCACGGGGTCGTCACTGGTGAGCACCTCCCGCGGACGCTCTGGTGTCTTCACCAAGCGTGCCTCTTCTAGCTCCGAGAGGGAGTCGGCGAGGCCCTCGGGATCCGCGTCGCCGTCGCGGTCTGCGGGGCGCTGCAGGCCCATGGGGTCCTCCACGTGCTCCTGCGGATCGTCGAGCTGGACCATCCACATCCCCATGCTCTGGTCGTCCTCGTCGTCCGCGGCGCTCCGCACCCTGGGCCGCCGGGTCATCTTGGCGACGCGGGGCTTGGGTCCGGCGTCGTCCTGATCCTCCCAGCCGCCGCGCACGAGCTGCTCACCGATCGTGGGCGGCGCCGTCGCCTCGCCCCACAGCGTGACCCGCGGGACGCCCCGGAAGGCCCCCCCTCTGCCACGGATCCTGAGCGCCTGGTCCGCCGCCCACGCCAACGACTCCTCCGGCTCCGTCAGGCGCGGGCCTGCCGTTGGATCCGCGGAGAGCACGGCCGCCAGCTCGGCCTCCACGGCCGCCTCCTGCGCGGAGAGTCGGCTTGGATCGGGGCGGTCCGCCAGCGCCGCGCGGCGGGCACCCCGGAGAGCGTCACCGAGACCTGGCAGCTCATCGACGAGCATCCGGTCGACCGCCGCCCCCTCGCGGACGAGATACAGCGCGCGCTCCAAGGGATCTCCCGGGAGGAAGCGCGGCGTCCCCCGCGACGCTCGCGCCCCCTGCTCCGCCGCGTAGAGGCGATAGGCGGCGAGCCCACCGCCCGCGTGCGCGTCAGCGGGTAGCTCCCGGGGCAGGCGCAGCACGGCTCCGTCGGTGCTGGCTACGGCCTTGCGCTCCACCAGGTGTGCCGGGATCCGCCGCCCGAGGCGGCTGAACCAGGAGGGCACCGGCGGCGGCTCCGCGGCGCGGATCGTCATCGACAGCCCGAAGGCGGCCCGCACGAAGAGCTCGAGCCGCGCCCGCACGTCGACCAGCTCCACCACGCCCGGCTCCGCGCCCTCCGCGCCGCGCCTCCACAGCCGGCGGGCGAACTGCGTCGCGTGATGTGCGCCGTCGAGGAGGAGTTCTTCGGGTTCTGCCATGGCCCGGATCCAGGAGCGCTCAGCGGCCGATCGTCAGATCGATCAGATCGTTCATCGCCTCCACCAGCTCCGCGTCGTCCGAGAGCGGGGCTACCAGTCCCACGCGACAGGCGGTCTTCGCGTCGATCCCCCCCGCGATGAGCCGCGCCGCGGCCACGAGCAGGCGCGTGCTCGGCACCTCCGCCAAGCCGCGATCGCGGAGGTTCCGCAGGCGTCCCCCGAGGGCCACCAGCTCGTGCGCGACGGCGCGCTCCACCGAGCTCTCGTGCTGCACGATCTCGATCTCCCGCTCCGCCGGCGGGAAGTCGAACTCCAAAGCGACGAACCGCTGACGGGTGCTCGGCTTGAGGTCCTTGAGTACGTGCTGGTAGCCGGGGTTGTAGGAGACGACGAGCTGAAAGCCGTCCGCCGCCTCGATCAGCTCACCGGTCTTCTCGACCGGGAGCTGGCGTCGATGATCCGTCAGCGGGTGGATCACGACGACGGTGTCCTGCCGCGCCTCGACCACCTCGTCGAGGTAACACAGGGCGCCCATACGGACGGCCTGGGTGAGCGGACCATCCTGCCAGATCGTCTCTCCCCCCCGCACCAGGTAGCGACCGGTCAGGTCGCTCGCGGACAGATCGTCGTGGCACGACACGGTGACCAGGGGACGCCCCAGCCGCCACGCCATGTGTTCGACGAAGCGCGTCTTGCCGCAGCCCGTCGGCCCCTTGAGCATCACCGCCAGGCGACGCTCATGGCACTGCTGGAAGATCCTCACCTCGTCGCCGGAGGCCAGGTAGTACGGTTCCTCCTGCAGCCGGCGCGCGCCTTCGGTCGAGCTCGAGCTCCCTGATGTCGTCATGCCGAGTCGCAGGGTGCCTCGTCCTGCAGGGCGCGACCAGCGCCGCGCCCTGGGACGAGCCAGCGCCCGCTCACGCGCCGATGGGCTCCGCCGCCGCGCCGTTGTCTGGAGCGCCGGTGTCCGGAGCCTTAGCCTCGTCCTCTCGCGCCGCGCCATCCCCCCGGGTGATGAAGCGCGGGCGCGCACGGAAGAAGTCGTAGACGAACAGCCCGACGCCGGTGCTGAACAGGACGCCAGTCGCGGTGAGCATGATCATGTGGACCTGCAGCTTGAGCTGGGTCTCGAGGTAGCCGAGGCCCATGATGCGCTCGAGGTACACCTGCGCCACGCCCGCCGCTGCGAAAGCGAGGGTCATGCCGAACATCCCGGCCGTCATGAGCCAGAACGCCCAGTACCCGAGCTTCTGGTCCTCCCCCTCACGGCGGTCGGTCAGCGTGGGGAGGGCGAAGGTGATGATGGCGAGGTTGATCATCACGTAGGCCCCGAAGAAGGCGGAGTGCCCGTGCATCGGCGTGATCAGGGTGCCGTGGGTCCACTTGTTGACTGCGGGCCACGTGTGAGCGAGCCCGAGCAGGCCCGCGCCGAAGGCGGTGAAGACGGCGCTGCCGATCGTCCAGTGCAGGGCGAGGCTGTTGGGGTGTTTGAGCCCGGAGCGGCGCATCGCCACGTAGGCGTAAGCCACCATCACGAACAGGGCGAGGGGCTCGAGGGCGCTGAACAGGCCGCCGATGGGGAGCCAATAGCCGGGCACCCCGACCCAGTAGTAGTGGTGCGCCGTGCCGATGATGCCGGCGATGAAGACCAAGCCCACGATCACGTAGAGCCACTTCTCCATCACCTCCCGATCCGCGCCCGACAGGCGGATGAGGAGATACGCGAGGAGGCCCGCCTGGACCATCTCCAGACCCCCTCGACCCACAGGTGGATCGTCCACCAGCGATAGAAGATGCTGATGGTGTAGTTGTCGAAGGAGATCAACGCAGGCAGGTAGAGCAGCGCCGCCAACGCGAGCCCGGCGATCAGCACGCCCTCGGTGGTGGTCCAGCGCCCCGCCTTCCGGATGGTCATCAGGATGTTGTAGAGGAACATCAACATCACGATGACGATCGTCACCTTCACGGGGTACGGCTGCTCGAGCAGCTTGTGCCCAGTGGTCCAGCCGAAGAGATAGCCCACCACGGCGGTCACCCCGCCGGCGGCCCAGAGCCCGAGCTGAAAGTAAGCGAGCTTCGGGCTGTAGATCTCCGCGCGCGACTCCTCGGGCACCACGTAGTAGCTCGCGCCCATGAAGCCCGTCAGCACCCACACGATGAGGAGGTTCGTGTGAACCGCCTTCGATCGATCGAACGGGATGATGTCGATGAGCGGGTCAGGGCCGAGGTACTTCACCGCGGAGAGCAGACCGAAGACCATCTGCAGCCCGAACAGGCACACTGCGAAGGCGAAGTACCAGTAGGCGATGGATTGGGTACGGTAACGCATCGGAACTCAGCGCAAGGTCATGAGGTAGGCGACGAGGTGGTCGATCTGCTCGGCCTCCAGGCGCGTCTTGTAGTCGGCGGGCATCAGCGAGATGCCCCCGGGACCGGTCGAGAAGTTCGGTCCGGGGTTGAGGTACACGCTCGGCTCCACGATGGACTCACGGATGAACCCTTCCACGTCGGTGGCCGACCCGGAGTAGGAAGGATCCTTCAGGATCTCCTCGGCCCGCGCCTTGAGCCCTGCCAAGGAGGGGCCCGCCAGAGTGACGTCCGCTCGCGTCGAGTGGCACGCCTGACAGGCCAGCTCCGCCGAGTAGAAGAGCGCGTTGCCCAGGTCGACCGGGTTGTCCGAGACCGCCTGGGAGGGTTCTGGGGTGTTGCTCACTTGGGCGAACTGCCCGCTCGTCACGACGATTGGGCGCGGAGGCCACCCTTGGTTGTCGATGTTCGACACCCACTCGAGGAAGGTGATGACGTTGGCGATCTCCGTCTCACTCAGGTTGGGGTTCGGCATCAACCGCCGGTGCACCTCCTCCGAGTAGAACTGAGACGGATCCCGGAGGAAGGCCGCGAGGTAGGCCGCGCCGCGCTGCTGCGCGATCTTGGTGAGATCTGGCGCATAGTAGGCGCCCTCGCCGAACAACGTGTGGCAGTTGATGCAGTTGTTGCGATGCCAGACGTGGTTCCCCGCGATGACCTCGTCCGTCAGCTTGTCCGCATTGGTGAGCCGATCGAAGTGACGGTGCGTGTCGATGGTCATGCCCCCGAAGATGAGGGCGAAGAGGACGGTCCCTCCGATGAAAAACAGGCGTGTATGGCGCTTCGTCATGGCGGATATGGACTACGAGGGGAGTGGCACGCGCGCTGCTGCGATCCACGCTCAGACGCGGATCGCCCCCCAGTTCTCGAGGGCGATCCAGCCAGAGTAGACCATCGCCGCGAGCATCGAGAGCAACACGACGAAGGCGAAAACCCGCAGAACGACATAGAGCGGGCTCGCACCTCCGGACTCGGAAGGCGATGGCTTGATGGGAGCGGAGGTCGTCATAGGCCAGGACGTGTCAGCGAATGCTTACGAGAAGTTCGGCCAGGGTACTGCCCGTGGATCTCGGAGTCCAGGCTCTCGGCAACTCATTGAACACTCTCACGAGCCCGTCACAGGTGCTCACTGCTTCCCTCCCCCGTTCGCTCCCCGTCGCGCAAATCGTGCATGCCGTTGCGCGCCTCCGTGCCTCTCTAGTCGCTCCTCACCCCCGACGACTCACGGTCCTGACGGCTTAACGCGGAGTCTCGGAGATGAGCGACCATTGAGCGATGGAAGCAGGTATCAACCACTTGGCCCGATAGCCGGCACGTCCCCGCGCGCACACACCTCGAGCGCTCCGTGAGAGCATCGGGGGCTCCAGCCCTCAGGCCTGGCACCCGTGACGGTGCCCAGCGACCGTGCCCCCCGAGGGCGTGCCCCCGAGGGCGTGAAGCCATCAACGACGCATCAACGGCACACTTGCGGCACACTTGCGGCACACTTGCGGCACAGCAACGAGCACGAACAATCAGCTCAGAGAGCGCGAGCGATGAACATCACCGCGCACAGCCGCGCCTGGTGCTTCCGAAACATCCCGCGCATCTCCTTCACGCGCTTCCAAGCAGCTGGTGTTCCGGCGAGGTTGAACGCGAAGCGGAGGGTGCCCAGGAGCCCCTCGTCCGCCAAGATCCGCGCAGGGTGGAGCAAGTGCATGGGCGCCGTGGTCGTTCGAAGGATCTCGAACCCCGCCGCTTCGAGCAGCTCGCGCCACTCCTGGACGGTGAGCGGGCGCGCGCCGACGTGGATGGACTCGGAGAGGTCTCGCTGGATGACGTCCTTCTCGGCCTTGTCGAGGTCGTCGGGGTACAGGGCGAGCTCGTGGATCCCGTAGCGCCCGCCCGATCGTAGGACGCGCCGAGCTTCCCGCACGATCGCCTCCTTCTGCGCCCCGGTCTGCATGCTCAGCATCGCCTCGCCATAGAGGACGGACGCGAAGGCGTCCGGGAGCTCCGTGTTCGCTGCCACGCCCCGACGACATTCGTCCCGCCCGGGGCGCAAGTAGCGCCTCGTCGACGCGACCGCGGCCTCGTCCCGCTCCACCCCGACATAGGAGCCCGGATGGCGCGCCAGAGCGAGCCGCGCCGTGGTGCCGAGCCCCGGCGCGAGCTCGACGACGGTGTCTTCGGACGACAGCTCGAGCCCGTCGAGCAGCTCCCGGGTGAGCTCGAGCCCGCCGGGTCGGAGGACGCGCTTGCCCAGCCGAGCGAGGAGCCAGTGTCCTGGCATCTTCTGCCAATCGAGGTGAGCGCCTGGAAGAGCGTCGGATCCTTGTCGAACAGCCATGAAGAGCTCCCTTGGAGGCTGGGTGTGAGAGTTTGGTGCGGGAGGGTCGTCAGTAGCGCGGCACGCTCGGGTCCATCGTCGACCAGGCGTCGATGCCGCCGACCACGTACCAGACGTCCTGAAAGCCGCTCTCGCGGAACCGTCGGGCCGCGGCGCGCCCGTCGGTGCTGTGGTGGCCCAGCACGACGAGCTTCTTCGTCCGCGGCGCGGCCTCGAGCTCCGCGGCATAGGCGTCGTCGAGGGCCCGCGCCATGACGATGCTCACCACCGCGCGCTCCGCGGGCGGGCGAGCGTCGATGAAGTCGAAGCCCTCCCTGGCCTCGAGCATGGTGACCACCTCCATCGGGCGCACGCCTTGGATGTGACTGGAGGCGTTCGGGTTGTCGATCTTGAATCCGGTCGCGGAGGGGCCTTCGACGTAGTCGATGTGCAGGCCGTCCGCGCGCTGCGCCGTGCGCGCGTTCATCGCGATCTGGAGCCCATCGACCACGACCACGACGTCCTTCGGCTCGACGGGCGCGAAGAAGAGGTCGTTGTGGAACTTCGCGTCGATCGACAGGCGCAGCACCTCCCCGTCACCCATCTCCTGCGCCGCGTCGCGAAACGCCCGCAAAGCCGGTTCACTGACGGTCACCCGCGGAGCCGCCATCACGAAGCCCCCTCC
>JAEWOQ010000152.1 GCA_023460875.1 Pseudomonadota bacterium | reverse complement strand
GAGCTGCGGCTCCGCCGCTCCCCGGGCCGGCGCCAGTGGCCTCGCCGGGCCCGTCGGCGCCGCTCCCCGTCATGCCTCCCAGACCGCCCGCGGCCGGGGCGCCCCCTGCGTTCGCGCCTCCGCTCCCTCCTGGCAAGGGCTCCTTCGGCTCGAAGCGATACCAGTCGAGGTTGAAGAGGTAGCCGTCCCCGCCCGTGAAGACCAAGTAGAGATCGTGCACGCCTGAGACCTCGCTCACGTCGCAGGTCACCTTCGTCCAGCTCTGCCAGCCGCCCGTCGGGCTCACCTCGCAGGCTCCCAGGAGCGGCCCATCCACGGCGTCCACGCGCAGCTCGATGGTGCCCCCTGCCCCCGCGGACGCGACGCTCGCCTCGAACCAGAGCGCACCGGTGAGGAAGTCGACGGACCTCACCTTGATGAAGTCGCCGTCTTCGATATGGGAGAGCGCGCGCCCCCCTGCGCTGGAGTCCTCGACCTCGACGCCCTGGCCCCACGCCATCGTCTCGCCTTCGACGCGGACGTAGGGGATCAGCGGCGCGACGGACTCCGTCACGCCGGCGGACGTCTTCGAGATCGTGGGGATGGAGCCGTCGGCGCCGTACGTGAACTCCTCCACGGCCACGGAGCGCTTGTAGCCGCTGCCCCCCGGCAGCTCCTGCGTGTGATAGAAAAAGTAGGAGCGCCCCTGGAAGTCGATCACGCCGGGGTGGTTCGTGAACGCGTGCCCGGAGACGCTGTTCATGATCTCGCCGCGGTACGTCCAGGGACCCGTGGGCCCCGGGCTCGTGGAGTACGCGATGTGCTCGGGGAGCGCGCCGGTGGGGTACACCAGGTAGTAGAGGTCGTCGCGGCGGTAGAACCAGGGGCCTTCTTCGTAGGCGGCGGGGCGATCCGCGGTGGGCCCGCCGCGACGGGGGCCGAAGGACTCGGGGGTGAGGGGGACCTCCTGCACGCCGCCGGAGAACGAGATCATGTCTTCGTTCAACTTCACGTACCAGAGCTTCGGGTTGCCGAAGTACAGGTAGGCCTGGCCGTCGTCGTCGATGAAGACCGTCGGATCGATGTATTGGTAATTCGTGAGGAGCGGCGCGCCGATGGCGTCCGTGAACGGACCCAGCGGGCTGTCCGCGACGGCGACCCCGATCTTGTCGGAGACGGGCACGTAGAAATAGAACTTGCCGTCGCGCTCGACGCAGTGGGGTGCCCAGGACTTGTTCGCGGAGGCCCAGGAGAACGTCTCCCAGCTGAGGGGCGTGCCGTGATCGGTCCAGTTCACCATGTCCTTCGACGAGAACACGAACCAGTCGTTCATCGTGAAGAACCCGTTGAGGGTCTCGTCCTCGTCGTGGCTCGCGCAGAGGTACACCGTGTCGCCGTGCACCATGGGCGCTGGATCCGCCGTGTAGACGTGTTGCACGATGGGGTTGTCCGCGCGCGCCCTCGCGGGGGTCAGCAGGAGCGCGAGGCCCACCGCGCCGGCCACCGCGCGGAACGAGGGCCCCACGAACGCGCGCCAGCGACGACGCGGCGGACGAGCAGGGGGGACACCACGGGCCGGTTCGGAGGCGATCATTCCACGATGCTAGCGAGGCGGGATCTTTCCGGCAGACGAGGGCTTCCTCCTCCCTGGTGTGAAAACTTACGCCCCCGCGCGATCACCAGGATGGTCGCCGCACCACGCGTCGCCGTACGCAGGGTGACGGCATGAGAGCGACTGCGTCGTCGTGCGGCGGGGCGCGGCGCTGGGGCACGCGATTGCGTCGCGCGCTCACCTGCATCCGCCGAGATCGACGTATGCACAGCATGCATGAGGATCGGCCGACTCATGCGTCCTACGCATGAGTCCTCGCGAATCGCCGCACGCGACCGTACAGGGTTCATCCCGATAGGTGGCGTCCTGGCGGGTGCCGTCTCGACAGCGTGCCAGCTCCTGTCACCGCTCGACGGGATCCTCGGCCCCGCGCGCGGGGAGCGAATCGTTAGTTACCGTTCGCCTCCGGTATCAGGCAGAAGAATTCGCGAATGGGCACATTGGCCAGCGCTGCAAAGTTTTTCGGCAAATTCAGGCAGGATCCGCGGTGGTTTTCGCGGTTCAGCCATGGCAAGACCGGCGTCGAAGGACGCGGGGAACATCGTCTCTGGCTGCTCGTGAGCTCGGAGCTCGACTGGGGCCGCGCGTCATCGAAGCCCTCCCGAAGCCTCCCCGTTGGCGCCATCGAACGAAAGCAGACAGCCCATGTCCTCCCTCTCCCTCGTACGACCTCTTTTTGCTGCAAGCGCCCTCCTCGTGCTCGCGCCCCTCGGCGGTTGTTCCGATGACGGCGGCGAGGACTCCAACCCCGCGAGCACCGGCGGGACCAACGCCGCCACGGGTGGCGCGGCGACCGGCGGGGCGGCGAGCGGCGGTGCCGATCCCGGTGGGACGGGCGGGGCGACCGGTGGGGCCGCGACGGGTGGCACCGGCGACGACGGCAGCGGTGGCGAGGGGAGCGGCGGTGACGGCAGCGGCGGCGACACCGGCGGTGATGAGTTCACCTTGACCAGCACCGCGCTCACCGACATGGGCGCCTTCCCGGACGAGAATACGTGCGCCGGCGGAATGGGGCTCCAGGGCTTCGGCTTGGCCATCCCCCTCGAATGGAGCGGGTTCCCCGAAGGGACGCAGAGCTTCGCGCTGACGATGATCGACGTCACGCTGGTGGACGGCCAAGACAACTATCTGGGCTGCCACTCCGCTTTCTGGAACGTGCCCGTCACCACCACCAGCATGCCCGCCGGAAACTGGCAGACGGCGCTGGAGGGAGCCCCCAACATCCGCAACGGCTACTTGGGGCCCTGTCCGAACTTCGGCGGCGGCTCCAACGTCGACACCTACGAGTTCACCTTGTACGCGATGGGGGACGCGACGCTCTCCGATCCCGCCATCAACGCCAACGCCTTCTCGACGCTCGCCGATTGCAACGCCCTCCGCGACGCCCTGGAGACCGCGGCCCTCGCCAAGGTGACCCTCACGGGCACCTCCGACGCGTCGAACTGACGCGCCTCGAGGCTCGAGTCCACCGCCCGGCACGAGCCCCGATGG
>JAEWOQ010000151.1 GCA_023460875.1 Pseudomonadota bacterium | reverse complement strand
ACTCGACGGTCTCGTCGCCGATGCGCGCGCGCCCGCGGCCCCGCAGGAACACGAAGATCTCCTCGCTGCCGTGGACGTGCAGGGGCGTGCTCGAGCCGACGGCGACGCGAGAGCGCCACACCTCGTGCTCGCGGGCGCCCAGAGAGCGGGTCGCGATGCCCACGAGCTCGTTGCCGCGGTTCTCGTAGGTTGTGAGCTCTTGGTGGGCGACGACGACGGGCTTCGCCGTCTCCGCGCTGATCACGTCCGCGCTGTCTCCGCCCGCGGTCTCTGCGGGGTGATGATGATGATGGTGAGCGTGAGCGTGCAAGGCGCTTGGAGCCGAGGCTGTCGCGTCGCTGATCGCGTCCGCGGCGGGCTCCAGGAGGCAGGGTGCGGCCGGAGGGCCATCCGCTCGAACTCGCGCGCTCGAGCACGCAAAGCTCACGCTCGTCAGCAAGATCAAGGCCCCCCAGGACAGGAGCTCCGTGGGGGCGGTGTGCGACGCTCCTCGGGGCAACTTCATGGTCTCCGCGATACCGCGGCGCGCGAGGATTGGCGAGAATCGGTTGCGTGACCAGTCGAGGATGCCACCATGGGCCCCGTGCGCCCCGTTCTGTCCTTGCTGATCGGCACCGCGTTGGTGCTCGTCGCGAACGGTCTGCTCACCACCGTGCTCGGCACTCGCCTGGCTGGCGGGGGACAATCCTTGGGGGTCGCGGGGGTCGTGGTGAGCGCCTTCTCCGTGGGGCTGGTGCTCGGCTCCTGGCGTGGGCGTTGGGTAGTGGAGCGCGTGGGGCACATCCGCACCTTCGCGGCGTTCGCTGGGCTGGCGACCGCTGCGGCGTTGGGGCTGGCGCTGGTCGACGTGCCGGCGCTGTGGGTCGGATTTCGAGTGGTGCAAGGGTTCGCCATCGGCGGGAACTATTTGGTGATTGAGAGCTGGCTGAGCGAGCGCAGCAGCAGCGCCGAGCGGGGGCGGGTGCTCGCCGTCTACGTAGCTACGTGCCAGGTGGCGCTCGCCGCGGGACAGCTCCTGGTCGTCGTCCAGCCGCCGACCGGCTCCAGGCCCTTCACCTTGGCGGCGCTCCTGTACGTGCTCGCCCTCGTCCCGATCGCCCTGACGCGTACGCCGCAGCCGGTCCTGAACGAGGGGCCCCGCGCGAGCCTGGCAGGGGTGTTGCGGCGCGCGCCCGTCGCGGTCGGTGGCTGCTTCGTCGCAGGATGCACGACCGGCTCGCTCCTCAATCTAGGGCCGGCTTTCGGCATGGCGGAGGGCCTGACGGCCCAGGAGGTGGCGGTGTTCATGGCCTCCTCCGTCCTCGGGGGGCTGGCGTTGCAGTGGCCCGTAGGATGGCTCGCCGACCGGATCGATCGACGCGTCGTTATCGAGCTGATCGCGACAGCGAGCTGCGGCGCGGGGCTGCTCCTCTGGAGCGCGCACACCTTCGGGACCCTCACCGCGGCTGCCTTCGCGCTCGGGGCGGTCGCCTTCGTGCTCTATCCGGTCAGCATCGCCCACGCCCACGATCTGGTGGACCGCGCCGACGTCGTCGCCGCCAGCGGCACCTTGGTGCTCGCTTATGGTCTAGGCAGCGCGGTCGTGCCCTTGATCGGCTCCGTGGGGCTGGAGGTCTTCGGCTCGGCCACGCTGCCCGCGCTGCTGACGATCTTCAACCTGGCCCTCGTCGCCCTCGCCGTCGTCCGGCTCGTGAAACGCCGGCGGTTGCCCGTGGTCGAGCCCGTGCCCTTCGCTCCGCTGGCGCTGCCTCAGGTGGTCGCCGCGCGGGACTCCATCCTCTCCCCGGAGGAGGACCCCACGGATCCCCAGGCGGTCTCATCGACGCGCGCCGCGCGCGGCCCGAGCTGAGCGGGGCGCCCTGCGTCTCTGCGCTCCCGGCACGATTCGAACGTGCGACCTTCGGCTTAGGAAGCCGCTGCTCTATCCAGCTGAGCTACGGGAGCTGATGCGCTCGGCCACCCGGACCGAGCGCGCCGAAAACTCTCACGGGGCGGCGGAATGCGCAAGCCGCTGTCGCTGCCGAGCTCCGAGTCTGGGGGACCCTGGGGGTGGTGGCTCGAGGATGCTCGGGAGGGTGAGCGCATCGTGGGCGTCAGTCCTCGACGAGGTGCCGCTGGTAGAAGTAGACGTCGTCGATCAGGACGTCGATGTCGCCGATGTTGCCGTTGTAGGAGAACGAGAACACGACCTGGTACAGCTGGGACGTGTCCGGGTAATCGTTCTCCCCTGGGTTGCCGTGGGAGGGCTGCTTCATGCTGGCGAAGGGAACCCGCACCAGCTGCCACTCGGAGCTGATGGGCCGGACGAGGCCGTAGTTTGCGTGGCAAGCCTTGTTCGCGGCGCCCCCTTCGACGCACTTCCCGCCCCAAGGGCTCGTGGCCACGTCCGCTACGTCGATGCGCACGAGCCTGCTGTCCTCGGTCGCCTTGGCCCAGAACGCGATGCCGTCGTACTCGCTCGCGTCGAAGGCCGCGAGCGCACCCTCTTCGGCGTCGGGATCCTCCAAATCGACCTTCAACCCGAACCCCGCCTGCGCGCCCCAGCCCTCGCAGCCGGTCGTCACGAAGTGCATGGCGAACATGCTCTCGTCGGGCAGCATCCCAGGCAGCGCTCGCGGCGCGTCGGTAACTCCGATGGGCAGGATCTCCCCGGCTCCGTGGGGCTCGATGCACGACTCCTCGTTCGCGACGTCGTCCCACGCGGTGAACCAGTACCCTCCGCCGGAGAGATCGATCATCTCCTCGACGCCCTCCATGCTCGAGATCAAGCTGTACTCGTAGGTGTACTCGGGCTCGCTGCCGCCGCTGCCGCCTCCCGAGCCGTCGGTGCCGCCGCCGCCGCTCGAGTTGCCGGTCCCGCCGCTGCCG
>JAEWOQ010000150.1 GCA_023460875.1 Pseudomonadota bacterium | reverse complement strand
CTCCGAGCCGACGACCCCACGGCTCCCCTCAAGGACCCAGCTCCCACCGACGGAGCCGCATCATGATTTCCACACCTGCCGACCGTCGGATGGTTTCCCGACGCCCCGTCAAAGTCGCGACGGGCCGGCCCTGCACGGGTTCTTTCCCTTCGGGCTTTCTCCCCTGTGCAGCAAGCCGCGACGAACGCCAGCCCGCCCCCCTCGACCCGTCCAGCAACGTGGTCGAGGGGTGGCCGACTGCCTTCCCCTTCCCCCAACCGAGAGGTTTGATCTGATGACTCCCAAAGAACACACGACTCCCCAGTGTGCGCCCGATGCCGTGGCGCCGCAGTGTGGCCCAACCGCCGCAACCGCTCCGCAGTGCGCACCCATTCAGCCCGCCGATGACCAGGCCGACGACGACCGCGAAAGCGAGGCGAAGTAATGGCCCTCGACCTGACTGTCACCTACCCGGCGCAGACGGAATCCGGCGCCGATGGCTATCCGCACGGCAAGGCCCGGAACGCGAACTCCCCGAACGATGGCAACGGCTTTCCGCTGGAACGCCGTTGGCTGAATGACCTATTCGGCGCTCGCCAGGCCATCCTCGACGCGGCCGAGATCGACCCGTCCGGGAGCCCTGACGAGGTAGGCGCGTCCGATCTGCTGGACGCGCTGGATGCGCTGTACTTCCGCCGTGGAGCGCTTGGCGCCATCGCGGCCAATTGGTTCCCGCGCACGCCCGCGGACTCGTTCGCCGGCAATTTCTTGGGCGTGGCCTACTCGCCCGACCTGTCCCTGTTCGTCGCCGTCGGCGCCAACGGCGCAATCCAGACATCGCCGGACGGCGTGGTTTGGACCACGCAGACGCCGGCCTCGCCCTACTCGGACAATTTCGGCGCCGTTGCCTGGGGCGGATCCGTATTCGTCGCCATCGGTCAGAACGGCGAGATCCAGACTTCACCGGACGGCGAGACCTGGACCCACCGCAACCCATCCGGTGCCTACGGTGGCACCTTCTCTGGCATCACTTGGACGGGTTCCCTGTTCTGCGCCGTGGGCCAGAGTGGAGCGATCCAGACCTCACCGGACGGGACCAGCTGGACGGCGCGCACCCCTGATGATTCCTTCACGGGTACGTTCACCGCGGTTACTTCGTCGGGTTCCTTGATCGTCGCCGTGGGCCAGGGTGGCGAGATCCAGACCTCACCGGACGGGGTGACCTGGACCTTGCGGAGCTCCGACTCGTTCGCCGGGTTTTTCCGAGGAGTCACATGGAACGGCTCGAGGTTCATCGCCGTGGGCGACGGTGGAGCGATCCAGACCTCCGACGACGGGGTGACCTGGACCGCGCGCACCCCAGGCCCCGCAAGCTCCAGCTTTTTCGCCGTGGCATCCACCGGCCCTCTGACCGTTGCCGTTGGCCGCGGGATCCAGTCCTCCTATGACGGCATCACCTGGTCCTCACAGCTAGGCGATCGGTCACCCCTTCGAGGGGTCGCATGGTCTGGCGGCATGTTCGTCGCGGCCGGTGACGATGGCGAGATCCTCTCATCCTTGAAGGTGACGCCATGAGCTGGCACGACGATGTGAGCGAGCCGTCAGAGGTGCGCCGATCGCTACAGGAGCACGCTCGCCGAGCGATGCTTGCCGCGCTCCGCGCCGAGCTCGAGGCGCTGCCCGGCCACGTGCTCCGAGATCGCTACCTGGACTTTCTGCATCGACGACCCACGACCCCCACTTTGCCGGGCAACGCGGCGAACCGCGGAATCATTGAGCTTTCCGCCCCTGATCAGGCTTTCGATCAGACCCCGGATGGCCGGAGAACCGCCTGATGACGACGAAACGCCCCCCTGCAGAGCTCGACGACGACGTGGCGTGGTACCTGCAGTGCAGTCCGTCCGTGATGGGCGAGACCTCCGGATATGGTGCATTCGTGGCCGCGCTCGAACGCGGCACCGTGCGCCGGGGCGGAGTCGCCGACATCGACATCTACTCCGATCGGCAGATCGGATGGGGCCCCGAGGAGCGCCTAGGCGAGATCGAGCGCGCCCGCCGTCTCCGCGCCGTGTGGAAGAGGCTCAGCCCCGAGGACCAGGACATCCTCTGTCTGCGCTACACGAGCCGGAGCGAGTGGCCACCGGGCGTGGTGTCGAGGTTCGGGCAGCTTGCGGCCATCGCCCTGTACCTCGCCCCCGACCGGTCGAAGGTGCTCCGGGCGTGCGAGTGTCCCGCGACTCCCCACGCTCTATCCGTCATCGATGGCGCCCTGAAGCGCGCTGAGCGCGCCAACCGCCGGGCGCATGAGGCATGGCGCCAGGCGCGACGGGAGCGCTATCAGGAGTGGGCCGAGGATCAGGAACAGCTCGAGGCGGTGCGATGGAGGGCGACGGCAAGAAGTGGCGCCACTTCTCCGACTTCGAGACTGGTCCGGAACGTGGTCCTGCATCAGTCGGCCGAGCAGCAGACGGCATCCCTAGGGCTCGTGCTCCCGGAGTCGTTCGGCGACAGCGTGCCGGCATCGATGCCATGGGAGGAGCCCGGGCCCTTCCGGCTCCAGACGAGGTGACCGCGCCCCACCACGGGGCGCATGAGGGGAGCCGTTCCAGCCCTTTTCGGCCTGGGGCCCCGCCACAGGGCCCCATCGCGCCGCATGCCCCGTCCTCGAGCGCGAGCGGGATGCCGCCGACGCCCCCTCGGGGGCGGTAGCTACAGCCTCTTGCCAGGCGGCAGCTTGTTGCTCGGGGTCCTCGATTGCTGTGAGCGGGCGGACCTGCGCCTCACTCGTGGGGCTGACACCAATTGGTGTCAGGTGGGACGGCGTCCTCGGGCGCCTCCCACAAGTTGTCTGGGATCCCAGACATTCCCGCGCCCAAGCGTACAGAGGAACGGCCCCCTCCGGCGCCATGTAACAAGGTTCCCCCGGGGGAGTCGGCACTTCGCCGCCCCCTGGGGAGTCGTGGGCCGCGACGCCCTCGTGCGCGGTCGTCATGACCGCGCAGCAACCGCCTCTGTAACGGAGGTGGTTGGTGGGAGGGCGCCTCCCGCGAGCCGAAAAAGGCTCTCGGCGTGTTCTGTACGTCGGGCCTACTGTCGAGGCGGCCTGAACAGCCCTCGCCACCCATCCCGCCAGACCCCAGCAGATCCAAGGGGTTGGGGGGCGGTTTGCGAGCGGTGCCGCTTGAAGCTCGGCAGGTTTCGGCCGGCGCTACCGGAGCCGGGGCAAGTTTTCTGCAGATGGGGCTTTCCATCCATGGAAACATCCTGTATATCCAATGGGCAGATGGCAGACCCGCACCGATACCCGTTGATCAACATCCGCCTCGATGACGAGGACCGGGCTCTACTTGACGCCACGATGGCCCACGAGAAGCTCACCCGGTCGGACATCATCCGCCGGGCGATCCGTGAGTACGCCGCGCGCCTCGGGGTGAAAGTCCCGAAGAAAGGGCGCGGCAAGTGACCGACGGCTGCGGACTCGTGGATCGATTCGCTGCGATGCATGCGACCGAGGGCCTACCCTTCGACCAAGGCGCCGCACGGGAGACGCTACAGGCCGCAGCACGCCACGAGGCCGGCCACGCGCTCGTGGCCTACGCAACGGGCCTCCCTGTCGAGTTCGCGCGCATGCTGCCCGACTTCGCGCCGCACCTGCTAGGCGTTGTCCGCGTTCTGGCCGGCGCCCACGATCCGTGGTGCGTTGCCGCCTATGCGCTGGCTGGACCTGTAGCGGACGCCATCGTTGAACCGGACGAGTGGGAGTCGGATCCCTTCAACTTGCTGGAGGCTGCGGAGCTGGGAGACGGACACGATGATGCCGGCGTGGCCTTCGAGGCCCTCGGGCGCCTGTACTCCTCGCACGGGCATACCCTGAACGCTTTCGGGCGGACCCATGAACGGGTCCGGGTATGGCTCGCGGGCCACTGGGGCGCGGTTCAGACGCTGGCCGGTGCGCTCATGGAGCGCGGCAACGTGCCCCGGGATGAGTTGGTCGAGATCGCCAACGAGCATGGTATCAAGCGACCCGACCGGGCCTTGATTCCACGTCGCCGTAGGAGGGCCGGCCTGTGACCGACGCCCCGACCATCGAACCGTGCCCCGCGGGCCACCGCGTGCGGCTCCGCTACGGCGCCGGCAAGCAAGCCCGGTTCACGGTGCCCGTCACGGATCGGGACGCTGCCCTAGCCCGCGCCGCTCAGCTCCGGGAGCTTGCCGCCGAGCTGGTGGCGTCCGGGGTGCCGGCGGCCCATGCCCGGGATGCCCTGGAGACGGCCGCAGGAGCCGCTACAGCGCGAGACTTCGCCGCCGTGGTGAAGGTGGCCAGGGTGGAGGCCAGGCGCCTTCAGGAGCGCTCCAAGGGGCGGACGGTCGTCACGTTCGGCGATCTGGTGGAGCAGTGGACCGACGGCACCCTTCATCGGACCTACCCGGACCATGTGAAGCTCAAGGCCAGCGCGGACGACGACGCCAGCCGAGCGGCGCGCCTCAACAAGACGATCGGCGCCGTCCCGCTTCGAGCGTTCACCTTGGCCGATGCGGAGCGCGCCATGGCCGCCCTGCCGGAGGGGTACAGCCCGGCGACCCGGCGCCACTACGCCCAGATCATCGCCAAGGTGCTCAAGTTCGCCGTGTACCCCTGCAAGCTCATCGACGCGAGCCCGCTGCCGGCGGGCTTCCTGCCGAAGGTGTCGAGCAAGCTGGCCAAGGCGTGGCTATACCCGTCCGAGGAGCGCCGGCTCATGGCATGCCGGGACATCGACCTCGGACGCCGGCTGCTCTACGGGTTCCTTGCCCGCGAGGGGTGCCGGCTGAGTGAGGCCGGCGGGCTCGAGTGGTCGAACGTCGACCTCGACCGGGGCACGCTCACCCTCGACAGGAACAAAACCGGGGACCCTCGTTCGTGGTCGATGGGCGCCGACGTGACCCGGGCGCTCCAAGCGTACCGCTCCCGGCGCTTCCAGCGCCCCGAGGACGCCCGCGGACTCATCTTCCCTGCCCTGCCATCGAACCGCGCCGCCGACGCGCTCAGGCTCGATCTGCGGCGAGCGGGGGTGACCCGTCCGGAGCTCTTCGAGCGCTCCGAGGTGCGCACCCCGATCCGTGCCCACGATCTGCGAGGGACGTTCGTCACCCTGGCCCTTGCCGTGGGGCGGACCGAGGCATGGGTTACCGACCGGACGGGGCACTCTTCCAGCGCGATGATCTACCGCTACAAGCGCGCCGCCCGGCTGGCGGCTGAATTGGACACCGGCTGGTTCGCTCCTCTCGACCACGTGATCCCCGAGCTTGCCCCCCGTGGGGGTGAGTCAGCCGACGGCACCCCGGGAGAAACCCCCTCAGGGGGTGAGTCAGAGGGTGAGTCAACCGAGGGGGCTGGGGTGACAGATGGTGACCTATCCGATCGCGCTTCCAGCCAAAAAACCCAGTGCCGAAGGAGAGACTCGAACTCTCACGAGGGGTTGCCTCGGCGGATTTTGAATCCGCTGCGTCTGCCATTCCGCCACTTCGGCCGAGATCCGTGGAAAGACGGCGTCGGCACTTAACCCAGCGGGCCGCTCCTGTCCAGGCGCAGGTGCTCCGAAAAGGAGTAGCCCGTGGCCTTCGGCGGTGATTCGGCCGGCTCCAGGTTCCGGCCGAACAGCAAAGCCGACGAAGGGGACTGCCTCACGAGACCGCGCTTCGATACACTGGGCGCCGAGGGGAGGTTGGATGAACGCACGAAGCCGCCGAGAGCGACTCACGGGGCGGGTGAGCGAACGTCGACGCAGAGCAGGTGCAGGGGGCCCGGCCCATGAACTGCGCGCCACGAGCGTGGCACCGGCGCTGGAGCTCGTGGAGCCCATCACCATGCGCTCCCGCGAGCGTCACCCGGCGCGGCTCCGCCCCGTGCCGAGCAGCGAGGCGAGCGCTTACGAGGTCCTCCTGCAGACCATCGACGACGCGGTGTTGGTGGTGGATCTCACCTCCGGGCGCCTGCTGCGGGGCAACGAGGCCGCGTGGGAGCTGCTCGGGTACGAGCCCGGCTTGCTCGGTGTCCGTGGATTCAGCTCCCTCTTCGCCCCGGGTCAGGCGAGCTCCATCGATGCCCTGCTCGCCGAGCTGCGCCTGACGGGGAGCGCCCAGAGGCCCGAGCTGCTGCTGCAGCGGGCCGACGGGACCTGCTTCTGGGGCGAGCTGCGCGGGCGAGCCCACCCGAGCCTCGCGGGTCGTCGCTGCCTGTTGTTGATCCGGGACGTGAGCGCGGCGGTGGAGCGAGAGCGGGAGCTCCGCCGACTGCGCGCGGAGCTCGACGCCGCCAACGCGCACATGCAGCACACCAACAAGTTGGTGGCGCTGGGACAGCTCGCCGCGGGCGTGGCCCACGAGCTCAACAACCCAGCCTCTTATGTGTTGATGAACCTCGACGAGATCCGGGGCGTCCTCGAGCGCGCACAGGTGGCTCACAAGACCTTGCGTACGAGCCTCCTGGCCTGGCTCGACGGCGAGCAGCGCGAGCGCGCCGAAGAGTGCCTCTCGACGTTCCCGGCGTACCGCGTGTTCCACGAGGGCCACGAGCTCGTCGCCGAGTGCATCGACGGGGTGCAGCGCATCACCTCCCTCGTGAAGGACCTCCGAGGGTTCGCGCGCATCGACGAGCGCGACGTTTCTCTAGTCTCCCTGAACGACGTCGTGCGCACCGCCTGCAAGATGGTCGGCTCCCACCTACGGCAGCGCGCGCACCTGCGCACCGAGCTCGGCTCCACGCGGCAGCTCGCGGCGGATCGCAGGCGGCTGGTGCAGGTCGTGACGAACCTGCTCATGAACGCGGGGCAAGCCGTCGAGGGGGGCAAGTCCGAGGAGCAGGTCATCGAGGTGACGACCCTCGACACCGCCGACAGCGTCGTGCTGCGCGTACGAGACACGGGTTCGGGCATCCCGCCGGAGCTCCAGCAAGAGATCTTCGAGCCGTTCTTCACGACGAAGCGCGAGGGGGGGACCGGTCTCGGGCTCTCCGTCATTTCGGACATCGTGCGACAGCACTCGGGCACGGTCTCGGTCGAGAGCCTCCTGGGCGATGGCGCGCTCTTCCAGGTGACGATCCCGTTCGAGACCGGCCTCCACCCCGCTGGCCCCGAGGCGCACCGCCCGCCCGTCGCAGCCGCCCCCGGGGCAGCGCGCGTCTTGGTGATCGACGACGAGCCCCACCTCGTGCGCGCCTACCAGCGCGTGCTCTCGCGGCACCATCACGTCACGGTGGCCACGGGCGGTGCCGCCGGCTTGGCGTTGATCGAGAAGGATCCGGACTACGACGCGATCCTGTGTGACCTCACCATGCCCGACGTAGACGGGGTCCGCATCTATCGCTGCCTCGATCGCGTCGCGCCCCACCTCAAGTCACGGGTCATCTTCTCGAGCGGAGGCGCGTGCAGTCGCCGCGCCGAGGAGCTCCTGTCCTCCGGCGAGGTGCCATTGCTCGAGAAGCCGGTCGATTCTGCCAAACTCCTCGCTGCCATCGAGCGCGTCCGAGGCGCTCGACGCTCGGGGTGACGAACCCGCAGGATCATCGATTCACCCGCCTCCCGCGTCACCTTGGCACGAGCCGGAAGGCTGCGCAGAATGGAGGCGTGACACTGCGCAAGGCTCGAAAGACCGCGGTCTGGATCGAGGATCGTCCGCCCCGGCGCGGCGGCGCACCCGCGCCCGTGGGTCAGGTGCTCGCCGAGACCCAGAAGGCCACCAGCCAGAGGACGGGGGCCGCGCTGAGCCCCGACGAGTGGCGCCGGGTGGTGGGGGCCAAGATCGCGACCCGCACGCGCGTGGGGCGCCTCGGGCGGGGCACCCTCACCGTGTACGCAGCGTCGTCGGCCTGGTGCAACGAGCTCAGCTTTTTGAGCACGGACATCCTGTCGCGCCTGCGAGACGCGGGGTTCTCCGTAGACGCCCTACAGATCCGCGTCGGCAAGTTCGAACCGTTGACGGCAGAGCCGAGCGGCGCGTCGACGCCCTCTCACGCGCAGCTCCCCCCGGAGC
>JAEWOQ010000149.1 GCA_023460875.1 Pseudomonadota bacterium | reverse complement strand
CACGAGCCGGGCGCTCGTGAGGCGGCATAGAGCACAGTGAGGATGCGGGGCGGCACGGGTCGAATGACCTGCCGCCCCGACCTTCGACGCGGGCCGAGATTTCGTCGCGCTTCACGGTCGTCGTACGCGACGCCAGAGCTCCTCGGCCCGACCGCTCGCGGCTGGAGCGCGCCTTCGACGGAGCTCACGTTCGCGCCAAAGCGTCGACCTCCGCGGCCCAGCGGGCTTCCATCTCTTCGTAGATCTGACGGGTCCCTGGAGCGGGGCGCAGCGCTACCGCCGGATCGGGTGCCGCGAAGCGCTCGAAGAGCGTACCCCAGTCGACGGCGCCGACGGTGTGTGCCGCCCGCAATGCGGCGCCGAGGGCCGAGGCGTTCTTCACCCGGAGACGGCCGACCTCCGCCTGGAAGACGTCCGCGATAACGCGCAGGACGCCCTGGTTCGAGGAAGCCCCACCGGTGGCGAGGATGCGATCCGGGGCGCGCCCGATCCAGTCCGAGTAGCGGCGCATGGCGAGCGCTTGTGCCTCCACGACTGCGCGGGCCGCTCGCGGTCCGTCCCGCCACGCGAGGAAGGCTGCGTCGCCGCGCAGCAAGGGTCGGGGAGCGCTGATGCGAGGGGTCATCTCGGGGACGAAGTACGGCAAGAGCAGGGCTCCGCCGTTGCCCGGCTCCGTTTCTTCGAGGAGGGCGCGTTCGAAGCCGGACCAGTCGAGCCCCACGCGCCGGGCGACGGTCTCCCGTGCCAGGGATCCGTTCGCGAAACAGATCAGCGACATGAAGCCGCCCGCGGGGTTGCCGAAGACGTGCCCGAAGCCCCGGGGATCGGTTCGGGGGCGTTCCATCGCGGCGAACACCGTGTCGCTCGTACCGAGGCTGATCACCGCGGTGCCGGGAGCCGTCGCGCCCATGCCTACGAGGCTGCTGGGGTTGTCTCCAGTGAACACGACGACGGGGGTCTGGGGGGAGAAGCCGTACCTGCGGACGAAGTACGGAGCGACGGTGCCCACGATCGTGTCGCAGGAGGCGAGCCGCGGCAGCCGCTGGCCCAGGCCGGGAGCCGTCGCGGCGATCGATGCAGGGCTCCAGTCGAGCGTCTGGAGGTCGAGGAGGTTCATGCCCGCGCCGTCGCCCCGGTCGATGGGGGCGGAGGTCTTCGTGAAGATCGAGGCGACGAAGCTGCTGACGAGGTGGATCTCCGCCGTCGCCTCGTAGGCGCGAGGGGCCAGCTTGAAGAACCTTCGGATCTGCGGCCCGGTGAAGCGTTCGATGGCGCGAGATCCCGTCACGCGCACGAGCTCCTCGTCACCGCCGAGCGCGGCGGCGATCTCGCGGCACTCGTCGGAGGTGGCGCTGTCCAACCAAATCGGGGCGGTGGCGCGGCTCAGCAGGGGAGCGATCTGCTCGTGGAGGGGCGCGTCGTCCCGCCAGTCGGGGGTGGAGCCGATGGTCGTTCGCAGGTAGACGGAGCCGTGCTGTTGTCCGGCGCCGCTCACGCCGCGGACGCGCGACAAGTCCACGCCGCGCTGTCGCAGCCGTCCCAGGAGCACCTCGAGGGCCGCGACCCACAGGAGCGGATCGGCGTGCTTGATCCGCGGATCTGGATGCTCGAGGAAACCATGGGGTGAGCGGAACTCCGGGAGCGCGGCGAAGGGCACACTCTCGTCGACGACGAGGTCCCCCCGGTCGGTGTCGATGACGAGGGCCGAGAGGCTCTGGGTGCTGCAGTCGAGTCCGAGATAGTGCGCCATCGCTCACGCCAAGACGGTGAAGAGTAGCCCGGTCCCCGAGCATTCCGACCCCGCGAGCAGGGAGCCGACGACGCCGGGGGCGAGGTCGCTGTCCGTCGGCTTACACGACGCGCAGGGCCCGCCTGGCGAGCATCTCGTTGAGGGACCCCGTGCGGTAGCCGCCGAGATCGAGGGTGACGTAGCGGAAGCCATGGGCCTGCCCACGCTCCACGACCTGCTGCCGCAGATCGCCGGAGAGCAAGGTCTCGAGCTCCGAGAGGTCTACCTCGATGCGGGCGATCTGATCGTGCCAGCGCACGCGCACCTGTCGGAAGCCCAGCTCGCGCAGGTCCGCCTCGAACCCCTCGATCTGGCGGAGACGCTCGGGGGTGACGGCGGTGCCGTAGGGGATGCGGCTCGACAGGCATGCCGCGGCCGGTTTGTCCCAGATCTCCATGCCGATCAGGCGGGCGGCCTCACGCACGTCCGCTTTGGTCATGCCGGCGTCCACCAGAGGGCTCTTGGCGCCCGCCGCGCGTGCGGCTTCGAGCCCGGGGCGGTAATCGCCGAGGTCGTCGAGGTTCGTGCCGTTGAGGACGTGGTCGAGGTGCCACTCCTGCCGCTTGAGCTCGGCGATCTCGTAGAGCTCCGATTTGCAGTGGAAACAGCGATCGGGGCCGTTGGCGACGTAGCCGGGGCGATCGATCTCGTGGGAGTCGACGCACTCGTGGCGGGCGCCGAGCTGCGCTGCGAGGCGGGCGGCGGCGTCCCGTTCGGAGCGAGGTAAGCTCGGACTCACGGCGGTCATGCCCACTGCTCGAGCGCCGAGCTGTTCCGTGGCGACCGCCAGAACGAAGGCGCTGTCGATGCCGCCGGAGAAGCAGACCAGCACCGAGTTGAGCTCCCGCAGGATGCCGCGCAGCGCGTCGAGCTTCTCTGCGGCAACCTGCGGTTCGGCAGAGCTCGGCGCGGCGGACTTCGGCGCGGTAAGGCTCGGCGCGGCAGAGCTCCTGGGAGCGCTCGGGGACGTCGGCGGCTGGGTCACGTGGCTCACATAACATCCTGCGAGCGGGCCGCCAGAGACCGGCGTCAGCGTCGTCGAGGGGGGCCGCGACTTCCTGGCCCCGCAGAAAGTTCTCCAACCTGGTTGCTGCTAGACTGGAGGGAGGAGGGGAGATGGAACGAAGGGAGCCGGAGAGCGACGGGCGCGTCGTGTCTCTCTGGGGGCCGCTGGGGCCGGGCGCCGCCGAGCGGATCGTGGAGGGGTTGCGGTATCGGTACGGGCTGGGCCAGGCCTACAAGGTGCGGGTGCGCAGGGTCGGCGCGGAACAATGGGAGATCGAGGACGGGCAGGGGAGACGGGAAGTGGTGAGCGCGATGGGCGCGAAGGGGGTCGAGCGTTGGTACCTGGACAGGTACGGTGACGTGATCGCCGAGCGGCAGGAGACCTCGGAGGGGTGAGGTCGGCAGACATAGCCTGTCCGAGCGAGCGAAAATGGGCGCTAGCGGCGGAGGCGAATGCTGCTAATCTGTTCAGTGTGAGCCCGTCCCCTCTCCAGATCCTCGAACGACTCCCGGCCGAGCTGCGTTTCCGGCGCTGGGTCACCTTGGCCACGGATCCAAGCACAGATTCGGCTGATAGGCCGATGGCGCCGACGTCGACCGTCACTCCGGGCAGCGTCACTCCGGCAGAGCGCTCGGTCCGAGGCGCACGCTCCGTTCTGCCTCTAGGGCTCGAAGGGGTGGATGCTCTGCTCCCGGGAGGTGGGCTGCTCCGAGGAGGCGTGGTGGAGCTCACGATGCGGGGCGGAGGAGCGCTGGGCACCACCTTGGCGCTCGGCGCCTGTCGAGCGGCTCAACGGGAGGGGCAAGGTTGGTGTGGCTTCGTGGATCCCTCGGGGACGCTCCACGCGCCGGGTGTGGCCGGGATGGGGGTCGAGCTGGAGCGGTTGCTCGTAGTGCGTCCTCCCCTCGAGGTGTTGAGCCGGGTGGTCCTGCGCATGGCCGAAGCGCGGGCTCTCTCCCTGTTGGTGGTCGACACGGCGGGAGCTCCCGGTCAGTCGCTGGACGTCCACCTGGGCCCCTGGGTTCGAGTGGTGCGGCGCCTCAATCTCGCGCTGCAGGGGACAGAGAGCACGGTCCTGTTGCTCACGAGCCAGAGCGCGCCGCGCCCTCTGGCGCTCCCGGTGTCCCAGCGCCTCGAGCTCGAGCGACGGAGCGAGCGGGAGCTCTCGTTGGCGGTGACGAAGGATCTCCAGGGGCGCTTGGCCCCTCCGCGTCCGTTGGCCGTGCACCAGCTGCGCGGTGTCCGGCGCGATGGTCCGGGGTTGAGCTCCTCCAAACCCAGGAAAATGGCAGGTGCCGCCTGAGCCCACGCCCGCCCCGAGGCGGGATCGACGGATCGCCGCGCTGGTGCTCCCTGAGCTATCCTGCGAGCTGATCGGGCCGGAGGTGGACACGACCCCGCTCGGCGTCGTGCTCGTGAAGCAAGGCGACACGGCTCCGAGCGTCGAGGCACCCCACCTCACCCCCCGCTCGCCCTTGGCGGCGGTCAACGAGCAGGCTCGACGGCGCGGCGTTCGTCCAGGGCAGACCATCGCCGAAGCCACGGCGCTGGTGGCCCGCCTCGCGGTGCGCCAGCTCCCCGAGAAAAAAATGAGCCAGGCGCTCGCCAGCGTCGCGGAGCTCGCCCTGGGTTTTGGGAAGCCGGTCTCCTGGGAGGCCCCCGAGACGGTCTGGCTCGACGTCACGGGCAGCACTCGCCTCTGGGGTGGAGAGCAAGCGCTCGCCGAGACCTTGACGGGGCAGGTGCGCGCCTGGGGGCACCAAGTTCGCCTGGCGATCGCCTCCGGGCCGCTCCTGGCCCGCGCTTTCGCGCGCTGGGGGGAGGTGTCTCCCGAGGGGGTGTGCCTCGTTCCTCCCGATCAGACGTGCTCCCAGCTCGCTCACCTGCCCCTCCTGGCTTTGCCGCTGGCAGCGGAGACGGTGGAGTGGTTCGCCCGGCTCGGGGTGTTGACGGTGGGTCAGCTCCGGGCTCTGCCCCCGCGATCGGCGGCGCCCCGCCTGGGCAACGAGGCGCGGCTCATTCGGGAGCTGTGCGAGGGGCGGGACGCGATGCCCCTCGTCCCTTACGAGCCTCCCCCTGTGCTGGTGGAGGAGGTGCACTGGGAGGAGCCCGTGAGCGGGCTCACCCCTCTGCTGTTTTCCTTGCGCGGGTTGGTGACGCGTCTGAGCGCTCGGCTGGAAGGGCGGGGGGAGGCGGCGCGCGCCCTGTGGCTCGACCTCCAGTACGATCCCGCCTTGGCGCGCCAGCGAGGGATCCGGGGAACCGCGGATCACGGTCCTCCAGGGAGGCGTCTGCAGCTCGAACTGGCATCCCCCCTCTGGCGTGAGGCGGAGCTCGAGCGGATCCTGCGGGCCCGCCTCGAGCGGCTGCAGCTCGCGGCGCCGATCGTGGCTCTGCGGGTGACCGCGCCTGCCTTGGTCGCGGCTCAGGTCCGCCAGCTTCAGCTGGGACGGCGCAGGTTCTCGGGGGACGCGGCGGCTTGGGACGCCTGTGAAGGGGCGGGTCCCGAGGAGCTGTCCGTGCTGCTGGCGGAGCTGGCGGCGGACGTGGGCTCCGAGCAGGTGGGCAGATTGCGCTGGATCCAGAGCCATCGTCCGGAGTCGAGCAGCGCGCTCGAGCCGCTGCGCGCTCTGGATCAGCGCGCGCTGGACCTGTGGGCTCAGGGCTCACCCCGCGGGGGCGCGAAGGAGGCGGAGCTTCGGGGGGCGGAGAGCATCTGCGGGACGGGGATCGACGTCGTGACACGGCTCTTGCCACGGCCCATCCCGTTCCCCGCTCCGCTGCGAGAAGGGGAGCCGGTCGGGTTAGGGCGGCGTTTCTACACCATCGAGCGGGTGCGCTTCGTACAACGCCTCGAGGCGGTGGAGTGGTGGACCCCTCAGCCCGTTTCCCGAGACTATCTCCGGGTGTGGCTCGGGAGCCCCGACGGCGGACTCGAAGCCCTGGTCTTCGTCGATCGGGACAGCGGGCAGCGGTATCTCCAGGCCGTCCTGGACTGAGCCGCGGCCGGCACGTCGGCCGGGCTCCTTTGCGACCCGGCATCGACGACACCCACTGGACGGATACCCCGATGACTGGTACTCTGTTCAGTGTCCGGGCCAGTGGCGCCCGGGAGCAGAGTCGCCATGTTCGCCGAGCTCCTCGGGCGCTCCTGTTTCTCTTTCCTTCGGGGAGCGTCCCACCCCGAGGAGCTGGTCGAGCGCGCCGGTCAGCTGGGGCACGCCGCCTTCGGGTTGTGCGATCTCGACGGGCTGTACGGGGTGGTCCGGGGTTGGACCCGGGCGCGGGAGCTCGGGTTGCCTTTTCTGGTCGGCGCGGAGCTGACCCTGGGATGGTCCGAGGAGGGGGCGGCGCCTCGAGCGAAGCCCCTCGGCTCCGGGGACTCTCCGGACGACGCGCCCCTCACCCTGGCGCTCCTCGCCCAGACGAGCACCGGCTATCAAAACCTGTGTCGCCTCCTGACCCAGAGCCATGCCGGGCGCCCCAAAGGGGAGTCGCTGTGCGCTCTGGAGTGGCTGGCGCCCCGCGCTGAGGGGCTGATCGCCGTGCTGCCTGCCCCCGAGGATCCCTCAGCGGTCCCCGAAGGCCCCCTCGAGGAGCTGCTGGGGATCCTCCGCGAGGCCTGGGGAGAGCGGGCGGTGCTGGCGGCTCACTGTCACCTCAATGGCCGAGATGGTCGCCGCATCCGCTGGGTCGAGAGCGCCGCGGCACGCTTCGGTCTCGGTGTCGTGGCCAGCAGCCGCCCGCGGTATCACGTAGCCACCCGCAAGCCCCTCTCCGATGTCCTCCACTGCATCCGTCGGGGCATCACCCTGGACGCCGCCGGTCGGGAGCTCGGGGGCAACCACGAGGCCTATCTCCGCTCGGAGGAGCAGATGCTGCGGCTGTTCGCCGAGCGACCTCACTGGGTGGGGCGCACCGCGGAGATCGCCCAGAGCGTCCGCTTCGATCTGTCTCAGCTCGAGTATCACTTTCCTTGTGAGCTGCCTCCCGGTCGAACGGCGGACGAGCGGCTCGCGGAGCTCACCTGGGAGGGGGTGCGTCAGCGGTACCCCGAGGGGATCAGCGGCGAGCTCCGGGACCAGCTCGAGAAGGAGCTGCGGCTGATCGCCAAGATCGGCGTGGCCGCCTACTTCCTCAGCATCCGCGAGGTGGTCGAGATCGCCCGACGGCGTCGGATCTTGTGCCAGGGGAGGGGAAGCGCGGCCAACAGCGCCGTCTGCTTCATGATCGGAATTACCGCAGTAGATCCAGCACGTTCCAGTCTATTGTTCGAGAGATTCTTGAGCGAGGAGCGGGCGGAGCCGCCCGACATCGACGTCGACTTCGAGCACGAACGACGGGAAGAGGTCATCCAGGAAATCTACGAGCGCTACGGGCGAGACCGCGCGGCGATGGTCAGCGAGGTGATCTGCTACCGGGGCAAGAGCGCGCTTCGTGAAGTGGCCAAGGTGTTCGGGCTGAGCCAGGAGCAGGCGGATCGCCTCAGCGGCTCCGTGACCCACTTCGACACGGCGGAGGCCCACGAGGAGCGCCTCACCGATCGCGGCTTCGACATCGACGATCCGAGGCTCCGCCAAGTGGTGGCCCTCGCAGGGCAGCTCCAGGGGTTTCCGCGTCATTTGTCGATCCACGTCGGAGGCTTCGTGCTGTCCTCCCAGCCCCTGTACGAGGTGGCGCCCGTGGAGCCCGCGCGGATGGAGGGGCGGACCGTGCTGCCCTGGGACAAGGACGACATCGACGCCCTCGGCTTCTTCAAGATGGACGTGCTCGGGCTCGGCATGCTCACGGCCATCCGCAAGGCGCTGGCGTTGATCCACGTGGACGGTGGTCTCCGTGGCGTCCCCACATCGAACGACGCGATCTCCACCAGCGAGACGGACCCCCTGAGCTCCGGGAGCGACGACCCGGGGGCGAGCCCCCCCGTGGCCCCCGCAGAGGCCGCGACATGGTCGGATTCTTCGAGTGTTTTCGACCCGTTACAGATCATTGCTCACATCCCCCCCGAAGACCCCGCCGTCTACGACATGATCTGTCGGGCAGACACGGTGGGCGTCTTCCAGATCGAGCGCCGCGCCCAGATGGCGATGTTGCCGCGGCTGCGGCCTCGGCGCTTCTACGATCTGGTGATCCAGGTGGCCATCGTGCGTCCTGGGCCCATCCAGGGCGGCATGGTGCATCCCTACCTGCGGCGTCGCAGAGGTGAGGAGCCCCACACCACTCCGCACGCGTCCCTGGTGCCGGTGCTCGCGCGCACCCTCGGCGTGCCCCTGTTCCAGGAGCAGGTGATGCAGATCGCGATCCTCGGGGCGGGCTATTCGGGGGGCGAGGCGGATCAGCTGCGCCGGGACATGGCCGCCTGGAAGAAGAACGGCAAGCTGATGCGTCACCGGGGGCGGCTGCTCGAGGGGTTCGCGCGCAACGGCATCAGCCGCGAGTTCGGCGAGGCGCTCTTCGAGCAGATCAAAGGCTTCGGGGACTACGGCTTCCCCGAGTCCCACGCGTCGTCCTTCGCCCTGATCGTGTACGCCTCCGCCTGGGAGAAGGCCCACTACCCGGCGCACTTCACCTGCGCGCTCCTCAACTCCCAGCCCATGGGCTTCTACCAGCCCTCGTCTCTGGTCCGGGACGCCCAAAGGCACGGGGTGGAGGTGCGGGACGTCTGCGTGCAGCACAGCTCCTGGGACTGCACCCTCGAGCCCCCCAGCGAGGCGAACGGGATCCAGAGCACTCAGCCGGGGGCGCACCGCGCCCTGCGGCTCGGCCTTCGCCTCATCAAGGGGCTGGGGGAAGCCGCCAGCAGGCGCATCGAGGCCGCGCGCACGGAGCCCTTCCGCTCCGTCGAAGAGCTCCGCACCCGTGCGGGCCTGGCCAAGGACGAGCTGGAGGCCCTGGCGGAGTCCGGCGCTCTGGAGGCCCTCGTGCCCGGCCGCCGTCAGGCCCTGTGGAAGGCGCGGAGCCCCCGGCTCGACGGGCTCTTCGCTCGGAAGGAAATGGACGAGCCGGAGGTGAGCCTCCCGGCGCTCCGGGGAGCGGAGCAGCTCCTCTTCGACTACGGCCGCAAGGGGCTCTGCGTCGCGGACCACCCGATGAACTACTGGCGCCGCCGCCTCCGGAAGCAGGGCGTCACCCGAGCCTCGGATCTGGTCTACTTAAAGAAGGGCAGCCCCGTGCGCGTCGCGGGCCTCGTCTTGAATCGTCAGCGACCAGGGACCGCCAGCGGGGTGGTGTTCATGACCCTCGAGGACGAGACGGGGCAGATCAACCTCATCGTGTACGGGCGGATCTTCGAGCAACAAGAGCTGGTGGCGCGCACGTCGAGCCTGCTCCTGGTCCACGGCGAGATCGAGCGGGAGACGACCCCCGCCGCGCCCGCTCCTCGAGATCCCTCGGAGACACCGGTCATCCACGTGATAGCCCGCCAGCTGGAGCGACTCGGGAGCCCCGGGCGTGGGCGTCTGCCGAAGCTCTCACGGGATTTCCACTGAGCTCGCGTCGGTTTCACGCAACCCCTGGGTGCCCTGGACCGACACGAGGGCATGCCGACCCGACTGCCTCGCCTCTGGCTCCCGCTCCTCGTCGCCGCGTCCACCGGGTGCTCCGGCGACGCGCCCCTCGACTCTGATGAGCCACCGGGCGATCTCCCAATCTTCGCCCGGGCTCCGGTCGATCCTCCCGCGCCGTCCAGTGACGACCCCACCGAGGACGCCGCGCCGAACCCCTGGCTCGTCGGGATCCCCGGCGACGACCTCCCGGAGAGCGACCCAGCGAATGACCCCGACGGAAACGGCCCGGCGGGGGCTGGCAGCGCGTCCGGGGATGGCCAGGACACGGACGCGCTCGCGCCCGAGGAGCCGCCGCCGCCCCCCGATCCCGCCCAGCTGCTCCTCACCCAGATGTACGAGGGCCTCGGCAACGACAAAGCCCTCGAGCTCACGAACTGGGGCACCCAGCGCGTGGACCTCGCGCGCTGCGTCCTGAGCACCTACGTGAACGGCAACACCTCGCCTTATCGAAACGCGGCCCTGAGCGGCGCCCTCGAGCCCGGCGCGAGCGTCGTGCTCTGCGCGGCGTCGGCGCGCGCGCCGCTGATGGAGCGCTGCGCGGACACGAGCTCGGCCATCGCCTTCAACGGCAACGACGCCGTGCTGCTCCGCTGCGACGGCGAGCTCGTCGACGCCTTCGGCCGGCTCGGCGAAGATCCGGGCACCGCCTGGGGCACCTCCGTGCGGACCATGGACACCAACCTCGTCCGCCTCTGCGACGCGGCCCCCCGCCTGGTCCCGGAGGATCCCTTCGAGCCCGCCGAACAGTGGCGCAGCGTCCCCCTCGACGACCTCGGCGATCTCGGCAGCTGGTCCTGCCCGGAGAACCCCGCTGGCGATCCCGCGGAGCTGCCCGAAGGCCACGAACCCCTCGAGCCCCTCCCGGCCGAACTCTGCGACCCCGACGAGCTCCTGGTGGTACCAGAGTGAAGCCGCGCGCCCCCCGGAGGCTCCGAGATGATACGGTGACCTCATACAAGAGGGTTCTCCACTCCGCCCGTCAGCGTCCGTCCGCTGCCGCGGGGCGTCGCGGGGGCCCTCTGCCCGGCCCTCTGCCCGGCCCTCTGCCCGGCCCTCTACCCGGCCCTCTGCCCGGCCCTCTGCCCGGCCCTCTGCCCGCTCCCCTCAGGGCTCCTTGGACGAGCTCATCTCCGTCGCCGGCGCCGTCTCTGGGCTCCGTCGCACGTTGCCCGCTTCGGCGGCGGCGCCGGGAGCGGCTGCGGGCGCGGGCGCGTCGGTTGGCGCGTGGGCGACGGACGCGAGCAACATCTCCAGGCTCGTCATGGTGTGGGGCTTGTCCAAGAAGCCGACGACGTTCCGCGCTTGCAGCAGCGCCGACGCGTCTTCCTCTTGGAATCCGCTGGTGATCGCCACGGGCAGATCGTCTCGGACCGCGCGGAGGAGCTCGAGCGTCTGCTCACCGGATTGCTCGGGCATCGTCAGATCGAGGACGACGAGATCGACGTCGGGGTGCTCTCGAAGGAGCTCGACCGCGCGCCTGCCGCTGTCCGCGGTCACCACCTGGTGCCCCAGCTCCATCAGCATCCTGCCCGTCACGAGGCGCACCGCTGGTTCGTCGTCGACGAGCAGAATGCTGCGGGACGACGCCGCGGCGCCCGGCGCCGTCGGCGCCTTGGAGCGCTGCTGCATGGACTCCGGCGCGACCGGCAACAGGACGGCGAAGCTCGCGCCCTCGTCCGACGTCTCATCGAGGCCGAGCCACCCTCGGTGCGCCTGCACGATGCCGGCCGCCGCGGCGAGACCCATCCCTCGCCCGGCTCCCTTGGTCGAAAAGAACGGCTCGAACAGGCGCTCCCGCGCTTCGGGCCGCACGCCGGCGCCCGTGTCGCTGACCGTGAGCTGCACGTAGGTGCCCGGGCTGACGCCGTACGGTTCGTTGTCCGGGGCCTCGAGGCGGACGGGTTCGGTGCGCAACGTCAGCTTCCCGCGCTCTCCGGCCATCGCGTCGAGCGCGTTGAGGATCAGGTTCGTCATCACTTGACGCAGCTGAACGCGGTCCGCGCCCACGGGCGGCAGCTGCTCGCCGAGCTCGAGGACCAGGTGAGCCTTGGATTCGACGGTGGCGTGCAGCAGGCGCAGGGCCGCCGTGAGCTCGGCGTTGACCTCCAACGCCTGCATCGCGAGGCTCCGCTGCCCGGCGTAAGCCAGCATTTGCTTGCTCAGCTGCGCGGCTTCGCCGGCGAAGGTGAGGATCTCGGAGAGACAGCTCGACAGGACGGGCGGCGCTTCGCTCGGGACCTTGCGCAGGGCGATCTCCGCATTGCCGACCACGCCGCAGAGCAGGTTGTTGAAGTCGTGGGCGACTCCGCCCGCCATGACGGCCAAGCTCCGCAGAGCCTGGCTGCGCTGCAGCTCTCGATCCAGATCGCGCTGCCGACGCTCCGTGACGACTCGGTCGGTGAGATCCCGAACCACGCGCAGGGTGAGCCCATCGTGGGAGCCGTTGGGTTCGAAGCGCGTCTCGGTGACGAGCAGCAGCATGCCCGCGTCCCGTTCGAGCACCACCTCGTAGGAGCGTCGCGCTGCGGGGTCCGGCTTCGTCGCAGCGAGCGCGTTCTGGCTCTCCTCCGTGAGGAGCTCCGAGAAGAGCTTGATGGAGAGCTCGTCGCGCGGGACGCCGAGCGTCGACGCGAGAGCCTGGTTCGCGAAGACGACCCGACCCTGCGCGTCGAAGAGCCCGACTCCCTCTCCCAAGCTCTCCAGGAGCGCGCGCAGCATGCGTTCGTTGTGGCGTAGAGACTCTTCGCTCCGCTCTCGGGCCTCCACCTCCCGGCGCAGCTGGGCGCTCAGCGCGAGCGCGCGCCGGCGCGAGTCGACGACCAGCCCGATCCCGCCGGCGAGCACGAGCTTGACGAGGAACGCGATGGTGCTCGCCGCCCGCCCGGTCTCGGGGCTGGCAGGGAGCTGGAGCGCGTGGCCACGATCGATGAGCACGACGGCGACGATCACGACCAGCGCCCCACGCAACCCCAGCCACGCCCCCGCCAGGACGCAAACTCCGAGCCCGCCTAGAAAGGCAGGGTTGCCGAACACCGCGTGCAGCGTGCCGAAAAAGCCCCAGTAGGCCAGCACCAGCGCGGCCAGGATGCTGCCCCGCACGGCGACGCGGTGGCGCTCCCGTAGAGCCGGGGGCGTCGCACGTCTCCGTGGAAGCGATGTGTTCGCCCCGGCCACCCCAGTTTCCTTCGGTCGAACCGAGGCGCCAGCGCCGTTCGAACCGAGCATGGCGACGGGTCATATGCCGTCACGGCCGTCCCAACAAGCGCAGGGTGCGAGGTACGCCACGCCAGCAGGGATTTCCTGAAGGACGTCAGCGCAAACGCCCGAGCCAAGCTCCGTGCGTCCGCAGTACACACAGCGGCTGGGCCCCGACGCAGCGCGGACAGCGTTCCGTTTCCGCTCCGCACGGGTAAGTGCAGGAGGCCGCAGCACGCGCGCAGTCCGCTGCAAGTCCCTGGGGTAGCGCCACTGGGCGTACCTGTGCGAGGGGTCCTCCACCCCGACCGGCAGCGTCCGTCCGCTGCCGCGGGGCGCCACTGGGCAATCCGCGCGCCCGTTCGTTCTCGGAGTGACGATCAGTTTCCGCACTCGATTCCGTAGTGAATCGTGACCCGGACCTGATCGATGTATGCCCGGGTATTGCCGACGCTGCGCGTGTAAAAGGTCGAAATGGCGACCCCGAAATCGTCTGCGTTGACCTCGTCGGCCGTCCACGCCTGACCCCATGAGTCGTCCGGGCCACCGTAGGTCGCCCACGTGAAGTCCTGCTCCCACTCGACGTTCTCTGCCCGCTCTGCGCCGCCGATCGTGCCGCCGTTGACGATGCGCACCGAGTCGTCGGTGACATAGCCCCCACTCGATCTGCGCACCTCGACGGTGATGCCGTGGATGGCCGCGCTTTCCGGGATTTCCAGCTTGAACTCGTCGGCGATCACCGGGTCGTTGTAAGGGGTGGCGACGACCACGAGCTGCGTCGCGTCTGCCTGCACGTCCGATGAAGCGCGAATCCCACTGAGGTTGCTCCACACGGGTGGAGGCAAGCAGTCCATCGACATATCGGGGTTGGGCAGACACTCCGAAGCGGCGCACATCTCCTGCTCACTACCCCGTGAGAGACAGGGCTCCACGCAGTCGCTCTCCTGCTCGCAGAGGACGCCGTAGAGTTCAGTGTATGCGGCATCGTTCCCCGAGAAGCCGGCACTACGCGCGCGCCGCGCCGTCCGTGTACGGGTGAGAACATCCGAATCTTCGGGACAGCCACAAACGTTGGCCAGGGCGACACCGCAGTCGCCTGCCAAGCAGGTCCCGCACTCGATGTCGTCTCCGCCCCCCCAGCACGGCCAAAGTCCAGAACAGGGCTCTGATCAGTCGCTCTCCCGCAACCCGGGGGCGACAACGTCGCGTCAGCTGGCTTCTCTCGTGCACCCTACCGCCTTCCCCAAACGCTTCGATGCATCAGGCCGGAGACGGCTCCGATTGTCAATCGAGTTCGGGGTGAAGGTGCGACGAAACGGGGCGTGGTAACTTGTTAGGAACGCGAGCCGTTGACGCGGGGGGCGCGAATTTCAGGTCTCCCCCCGGTGGCGAGTTGAGCCTGGAGATTCTGCTCGATGAGCTTCGTCTCACGGGTTGTCCGCCGCGTTGTTTCCGCATACGGTCCGCGCATGCGAAGGGCGGTGTTTGGGCTGGCTGTGGTCTCGCTCGTCGTGGCGTGCAGCGGAGACGGGAGCTCTGATGGTCCCTCATCAGGCGGGTCGAGCTCTTCTGGCGCGTCGGGAGGACAATCAGGGGGAACAGGGGCGGGGGGCTCAGGTGGAGATCCGAGCAGCGGCGGCGGCGGCCCCCAGGGCATCGGGGGGAGCACGGGGGGCAACACGACCGGCGGAGGCGAGCTGCGGGGCGCTGCTTCGCTGCACGTCCTGTCACCCGCCGGATGCTCGCTGGCTGAGCACTTCGAAGACTTCCCCGAGCTTTCGTCGGGACGACGTCCAGTCACAGAAGCGGCGAAGGTGCAGGGGGTGGTGGACGGGGGAACGACGTCGGCTGGTGAGCCCGCGAGCGTCGTGTGTACCTGGCGGCCCGCCAACGGCGTGGTGTTGGTCGATGGAGTCATACGCCTGGGCCCTGCCGGCAGCCAGCGATTCGTCAACTTGGGCGGAGTCATGGTGTCCGGGGAGACCTACGAATCGGGCATAGCGTTGAGCGGTCCTGCGCTGCCCCACCAATACGATGGCCGTGGGTCGTGCAGCTACACTGCTTTTGAGGTCGACGACGAGACGCGGAGCGTCTGGGGGACACTGAGCTGCGAGGAGCTCACGTCACTGGACGACACCGACACCTGCGCCCTCGGTCCGAGCTACTTCTTTTTCGAGAACTGCGATCTAGCGGACTGAGCTAGATGGTCACGCCGAGGGGAGGGGAAAGAGCATGATCAGCGTGTGGCAGAGGCGAGGGTATGGCCGCTCGCGGAGGATCGCGGGGGTTTCTTTGGCGGCGCTCCTTGCTCTTACGATGGCGTGCCGAAGTCGTCCCTCGCCGAATGACGACACAGACGAACCCACGAAGGTGCAGGAAGCCTCCGCCTTGCACGTGACGGCGCCCCGCTGGCTCGCAGGTGAAAAGTACGAGTATGGGCTCGAACTCGCGAGCAGGCTCACGATGGACGAACGAGGCATGCTCATCGATCTCGATCTTGCGGCGAGCTTGGTCATCGAGCCCCACCTCCTCGAGCGCGACGGGGAAGTCCAGTTGCTCGCGCGGCTCCTCGATGCCCAAGTTCGATCGACGCAGCCGGATCCGGAGGAGCAGCTCCCGGCCCTCTCTCGGGAGCTGGCGCGCCCGTTCGCTTTCAGCCTGATCGAGGGCAAGTTAAGCGATGTGCGGGTGCCGGAGGGCTCATCGCGCTTTGCGGAGAGCATCGTGAAGTCCGTCGCGGCCGCACTGCAGTTCGCCCGACCCGACCCAAAGCAGCAGGCGGCTGAGCGGACCTGGAATGCAGCCGAGCGCGACGCCACGGGCACCTATGTCGCCGAGT
>JAEWOQ010000148.1 GCA_023460875.1 Pseudomonadota bacterium | reverse complement strand
CCGCCGCCGCCCCGCGACCCGCCCGCGCCCCCGCGCCGACAGGGCGCGGCCCCGCTCCCGCGTGAAGAAAAAGGACGCTCGGGGGGCGCCAGGTGCGCAACGGATCTCGACGGAGGTGAGCTCGTCGCCGATCGGGGCCACGCGCCCGAGGGCTCTCCGCAGCCGCGCGAGCGCCGCTCCCACCTCCGGCGTGCCCACCAGGCACTCGTCGGGTTCGACGAGCTCGTGAGAGCCCGCGGCGTGAAACCCCACCTGGCCTCCTCGGAGCCGAAGGCGAATTCGGGTGCGGTAACCCCACGGCTCCCCCGAGGTCACGAGGCGGAGCCCCGGCGGCTCGTCGACGCCGCCCGTGCGCCGCAGCGCCTCCCTCACGAGCTCGAGCTTGTGCTCCCGCTGCGCTTCGAGGTCGAGGGTGATCCAGTCGCACCCGCCGCACACCTCCGCCACCGAGCAGCCCGGCGCTACGCGCCGCCTTCCCTCCAGCAGCTCGGCATGCGCCTCTACGTAGCTCCTCCGATCGCGCACCATCCGCAACCGCACGCGCTCTCCGGGGAAGGCGCCGGAGATCATCGCGGGGCGCCCGTCAGGGAGCCTCCCCAAGCCTCGCCCCCCGGGCACGACCTTCTCGACGATCAGCTCGACGTCATTCTTCATGGGGCTCGGATGTGTCATCGCGGAGGATACTCGTCGAGGATCTCCCAGACGACCTCCCGCAGATCTTCGTCGGAGGTGCGGCTGGTGACGACGCGGGTGCCCGTCCCTCGCCACACGACCGCGCCTCGGCGCGCGTCGATCAGATCGACCACGATCGTGCCCTCGTCATACTCGCGCACGTCGTAGCCGCGCCAGGGCCCTCCCCACCGGTAGCCGTAGCCTAAGGAGCTCGGATACACGACGACCCGCCCCCGCACCACGGCCATCACGCCGACGCGGAGCGCCGCCGCGTCCGGGGCAGCTTCTCGAAAGCCACGGGACAACATCTCCTCACGCACCATGCGCCGCAGCCGCTGCATGAGGAACGGGTCCACCTCGGGCTCCGTGGGCAAGGCGCGATCGGGTTCCAGCATCGCGAACGTTCCGTAACTCCGAAAGTCGGCGCGCTCGTCATAGCTCGCGTGGACACGGATGTTGGGGCCACACCCCGCGAGGGCGCCCCCCGTGAGCAGCGCACAGCCCAACAAGGCAGCGCGCCACGCCAAAGAGAACCTCCCGCCACCCCATCCATCGAACCGCGCTTCCGCTCTCCCAAGAAACCAGCCCCTCCGAGAAGATGACCGGCCCCGCAAGTCCCCGTTTGAGGCTTTACGATGCCCCATAAAGCGCGCCCCTCCGCTGCCAATCATGGTCATTTCCTCCAAACCAAGAAACCCGGAAATCGACGGGTGAAATGCGTCTCGACCTAGCTTCAGCGTAGCGCTAGGTTGCCCTTGCTGTGGGGGTCTCTCACTCGTCCCACGAATCGTCCCTCCCAGGTCCTCCCGACCTGGTAGGCCAGATTTTGGGAGGTGCCTACCGTGTGGTCCGGGCCCTCGACGCGGGAGGCATGGGGCAGGTCTACGAGGCCGAGCACATCCGTCTCCGCCGACGACTCGCGGTCAAGATCATGGCCGGTCACCTGACGCAGGACGCCAACGCCCTGGCGCGGTTCCACCGGGAGGCGGAGATCGTCAGTCAGCTGGAGCATCCCCACATCGTCCAAGTGGTGGATTTCGACACCACAGCCCAAGGGCAACCCTTCTTGGTGATGGAGTTCCTGCGGGGAGCGAGCCTGGAGGCACGGTTGCATCAGGGCTCCCTGCTCGCGGTGGCCGAAGCCTTGAAGATCGCCACCCAGGCGGCGGCGGGGCTGGCTGCGGCGCACATCCTGGGAGTGGTGCATCGCGATCTGAAGCCAGCCAACGTCTTCCTGGTGGACGGCAAGACCTCGGGCTGGTCGGACGAGCTCTTCGTCAAACTGCTGGATTTTGGGATCAGCAAACGAGCCGGTCAAAAGCGGGGCCTGACGGGGGAGTTCGATATCCTCGGGACTCCCGATTACATGGCGCCCGAGCAGGCGCTCGGGAAGACCGCCGCGGTCGACCACCGCGGCGACCAGTTCTCCCTGGCCGTCATCACCTACGAGATGCTCACCGGCGTTCTGCCGTTCGCCGCCGACGAGGTGATGGAGGTCTTGCAGCGGGTGATCCGCGACACCCCGAGCGCGCCGTCGGCGCTGCGCCCCGAGCTCCCCCGGGAGCTCGATGGCGTGCTGCTCCAGGCTCTCTCGAAGCGCCCCGAAGATCGCTTCCCCACGATCATGGACTTCGCGGAGGCGCTCAACGTGGCGGGTGGTCGCTTCGGCCAGCAGAACATCGCGGCACCTCGCCCCCTCACCTCCCATCCGCCCCCTCGCCCGGTGGAGACCGCTCTCACCCTCACCAGCCCTCCCACCCCACCGCCCGCACCGCCGCGGCGCACCCAACCTTATGGGTTGAGCCGCCCCCCGCCCGAGGTGTCCAAGTCCACGCCGCCCCGGCCGCGGCCGCGCATGACGTCCTGGACCGATGAGGAGCCAGCGGAGACGATCCGGGGGCTCGTGGAGCGCACGCGCCAGGAACTCGGCCTGGATAACCCCGAGATGGCGCTCCGCTACGCGGAGGCCGCCCTGAGCCTGGCGGACGCGCTGAGCTCCCGCTCGGACGTCGGGGAGGCAGTGCGCGGCGCCGAGACCCTCTTTCGACGTGTGTTCGAGCGGTACATTGGGCGGCTCGACGCGACCCTGGTCATCGGTGACGTCCCGTCGGGGCAGTCCAAGCTCTCGCCGCAACAAGCCTTCCTGCTCTCCCGCATCGAGGGGATGCTCTCCGTGGAGGAAGCGATCGACCTCTCGCCCTTGCCCCGCCTGCAGACGCTCCGACATCTGGCGGATCTCCTCAGCGCGGGCCATCTGCACCTCGAGCGCACTTCGACCGACCGGACCACGTCGCGCCGACGTGGTCCGTAAGCCCCCGCGCTGCCCTCGCGCTGCCCCCGCGCTGCCCCCGCGCTGCCCCCGCGCTGCCCTCGCGCTGCGCTGCGCTGCCCTGCCCCCGTGCCCTCCGACACGACGCGGAAGGCGGGACGGACCAACCGCAGTGGCTCGTCCCCCACCTTCACCGATAGGACCACGTCGCGCCGACGTGGACCATGAGCCCCGCGCTCGGCGTCCGCAGCTCCTCCACCCCGCGCCCGCTCTCCGACACGATGCGAAAGGTCGGGCGGACCAGCTGCAGGTTGGCTTGCGCGCCCACCGAGAGGGCCACGGGCTCGAGGATCCACAGCCGTCCCTCGACGCCAAGCCCCACCGCCGCCCAGGGCAGATGGGCGCCCAGGGCGCGCACCGCCCCGCTCCCCCGTCCGCTCACGTAACCCGCCATCACATCCGCGCAGGCTTGCAGGCGCCAGGAGCGGGTGCCGTCGCCCAGGCAAGGCCCCACGCGCGCCGCCATCAGCCGGGTCTCGAGGCGCGCGTCGGCGACCTCCGTCAGCTCCGTGGGGAGGGCCCAGAGGCTCAGCACGCCCAGGCGGGTCCGGAGGTTGGACTCCTCGCCGGGAGCCCACGGGGGCCCCAGCTCGAAGGTGAGGCTGCCGCCCCAGGCCGCGCTCGTCAGGGTCGTTGGAGCGAAGATGCCCTGGACCATCGACGCGAGGGGTGATCCCTGAGGCTCCGCTGCTTCTTCGTACTCCGGCGTAGACGGCTCGGCCTCGGCTCGCTCTTGCTCAGCCTCGGCTCGACGCGCCAGCAGCGCCTCCAGCGACAGACCGATGCTGGCGCCCATGGCAGCTTCGAAATCGCGGCAGTCGGGGACCTCGTCGAAGCGCCGCACCGCGACGAGCTTGCCTCGCTCGAAGATGGAAAAATGCGCGCGGTCCCGCTCCAGGGACACGCCGACGGTCCACGAGGCAGGCAGGATGTCCCGTCCCAGCCAGGCCTCCACCCCCTCGACGACCACCCGCCTCCGCACACACTCTCCCCCCCCGAACACACGAACAGCCGTCCCCACCGACTGCTCGCCAAGATCCACGGGGAGTGGCTGTGCGGCCGTGTACGCAGACAGGAGGCCCGCTAGCAGGACGCAGCGATAGCGGGGCGGGGGCACCGCAGGAGCCTAACCCTCCAGCCAGCCTGTAGAAAGGGCAGCGCCGCGCCAGGCGGACCGAGCGGGGCGCGTCGACTCCACCGCCGGGGTATTTTTTTAGAAGCGTTTTCAAGGGCCCGACCATGCATTCAACAGGTACAACGGATGGGCCATGAATAGCGGGCCCGAGCAACGACTGGACGCCGGGGAGCTCTTCCGGCGCCACGCCGTCTACGTCGCGCGGTTCCTCTGGCGACTGGGCGCTCGCGGGCCAGAAGTGGATGATCTCGTGCAAGAGGTGTTCGTAGTAGCGCATCGGCGGGGCGGCTTCGTGCCGGATCGGGCCAAGGCGACCACCTGGCTCGCCGAGATCGCCGTGCGCGTCGCCTCGGCTCACCGGCGCAAGAACAAGCGGAGCCGCGAGGAGATCGAGCTCGAGGAGAAGCTCGACCTGGCGAGCCCCGAACCGGACGCCAGCTCCGCGACCGAAACGAAGGAGCGACTGGACCGGGTGCAGCGGGCCCTCGACGCCTTGGACGTCCATCAGCGAGCCGTCTTCGTCCTCTTCGAGCTCGAAGGGGAGAGCTGCGAAGAGATCGCCCGGGGCCTCGGGGTTCCCCTGGGGACCGTCCACTCCCGGCTCCACACGGCCCGCAAGAACTTCCAGCGGATGCACGCTCGCCTGTGCGTGCTCGACGAAGCCCAGCGGAGGTCCGCGTGACGGCTCCCGTACGTTTGCTGGACGATCCCAACACGTCCACCGGTTTGCAGGCGGACCTGACCGCGTGGCAGCAACACGAGGTCCCATTTCAGCTCGAAGCCTCCCTGGCGCAGTTCCAGGCGCGGCTCGAGAGCGGCGCTTGGGAAGCGGATCTGGAGCCCGGACCCGCGGAGCCCGTCGAGCCGAGCGGCGTGGTCCCCAAGGGAAGCGCCGACGTGGTCGCGGGCCAGAGCGCTGGCAAGCTCGGCGTGAGCAAGCTCGGCGCGGGCAAGCTGCTCGGGGTCCTGGTCGTCGGGGCAGGGGTCGGCATCGGAGCCCTCCAGCTGGCCAGCACCGACGATCCCTCGGCGACGACGCCCCGCGCGCAAGACGTGGATGAGGCGGAAACCAGGGGAGCCCCTGAGCGAGCAGCTGCGACGGAGACCGAGCCGTCCACCATCGCCGGAGCCCCCGAGGCGGAGCCGGACGTGGCTTCGCCAGCCCTCACCGAGGCCCCTCCTCCGCCCCGCGCTGCACCGCGACAGCGACGCGCGAGCCAGACAGCAGGCCAGCCCGCGCCCCTCGAGCCTCGAGCCGATGTCCCACGACGCGACGCGGCGGAGCGCGACGCGGTGGAGCACGACGCGATGGAGAGCGCTGGCGCGCCGGGCGACGGCGCTCGACTCGAGCAGGACACGCCGCCTCCCAAGGTCGCGCCTCAGCAGCCCTCCTCCGACGCTCTGCAGCGGGAGCTCGCTCAGCTCGGGGAGGTGCGACGCACCCTCACCCAGGATCCGCGGCGGGCGCTCGAGCTGGCCAATCGGGGCCACGTGGAGTTCCAAGGGGGCTCCCTCTACCAGGAGCGAGAAGCCTTGGCGTTGCGCGCCCTGCACGCGCTGGGAGCGCGAGATGCCCTGGAGAGCCGAGGCCGAGCCTTCCTGTTGCGCTACCCGAAGAGCTCCTTCGCCCGCGAGGTCGAGCGTATGCTCACGAAGTGAGCGGCGCTGACGATCACCGCCAAGCAGGAGCGGCGCGGCGCTTGGACACCACGGGCGGTGCTAGTCTCGTGCCGATGCTCGTCCGTCAGGCACCGCGTCATCCCCCGGGCGGATCGCCGCGGACGCTTCGCCCTGGACCCCTGGTCGCCCTCGCCGGGTTGCTCCTGACGAGCCTGCTCGTCGCCTGTGCTCCCGAGGGCGTCGTGGGCGTGACTACGGAGCTGCCCGCCGACGTGGCCCTCTACGAGACCTTCGAGCTCGCCGTGCAAGGGCACCGGACGCGCGACAACCCGTTCACGCGCTTTGTCGAGGCGGTCTTCGAGCGGGACGACCACGTGGTCCGGGTCGACGGGTTCTACGATGGAGAGCAGACCTGGCGCGTCCGCTTCGCGCCGGAGCTCCCCGGCGAGTGGCACTACACCTGGCGCCTCGGCGAGCAGCGCGGTAGCGGCGTCGTGCGGGTCGGCCAGGAGCCATGGGTCACGCGCCGCGTCAGCCCCGAGAGAGGGAGCGTACGTCACCGAGGACACGTGCACGCCCGCGGCGACGACCGTGGCTCCCTCATGCACGCGGACGGCTCGCCCCACTACTGGGTGGGGGCGAAATGGCTGAGCGCGAAGAACTACGGCCCGCCGACGCGCGAGGGGATGCTCAACGACCGCGAGGAGGATGGCTCCTTCCACGACGCTTACTACTCCGACGCGACCTTCTACGAGTTCCTCGATCTCGCCGCGGAGTACGACCTCAACGGCATGCTCCTCAAGCTCGGGCTCTATCCCCTCGAGGACGACGGCGTCTCCTGGGATCTCGAGTGGGTCCGCCGCGCCGATCGCTGGCTCGCGGCCATGAACGAGCGGGGCGTGTACTGCCAAGTCACGCTCTTCGAGCCCTGGTCACGACGTCGAGGCGCGCCCTTCGAGTACTCGCTCGACAGCAGCGCGCACGTCCTCGACGCCTGGTCTCCAGGCCAACGCGCGGAGAAGGAGAACTACATCCGCTACGCGATCGCCCGCTTCGGCGGCTACTCGAACGTCTACTGGGAGCTCGCGAACAGGATCCGGCATCCGGGCTTCGACGAGCGGACCTTCCTCGACGAAGCCAGCGCCCACTACACGCGCTGGCTCGGAGAGCACGATCCCTACGGCGTCGCGGTGGCCGCCTCCGACGTCGACCAAGCGCGCACCATCTCGGGAGTCACCGTGGAGGTCCCCCGGACTAACACACACCTCCCGGCACCCCCCGACACCCGCATGGCGCGCGTCGTGAACGAGCTGGTGCACGACTGCGGCCCCGTCGGCACCGGCGCGCGCGCCTATCTCGACGCCACCATCCGGACGCCCGCCTACCGCGCCTGCTACCGCTCGGCGAACTGGCTCGCCTTCGTGAGCGGAGCGTATGGCTCCTCCGCCGCGAGCTGGCTCGACCTGTCACGGCCCTTGAACGCCACCGCGCATGCCGTGCTCCAAGACCTCGGCCGCATGAGGCGCCTCATCGAGGATCTCCCCGTGGGGCACCACTACCTGGTGCCAGACGGGCGCCACGTGGTCATGGGCAACGGTCACCTGGGGACGCGGAGTCGCTCCGGACACCTCTACGTCTCCTATTTCCGCGGTCCCGCTCCGACGGGCCATGTCACCGTGGAGCTCACGGAGGGGCGCTACGTGGCGCAGTGGATCGATCCGACCTCCGCGGACGTCCTGGCGGAGACGCAGCACCTGCTCCGGCGGACCGGCGAGCGCGTGTTCGTCTCGCTCCCGAGCCCCCGCATCGAGGAGGACGCGGTGCTCGTCATCCACAACGAGGCCGCCATCGTCGTGCGTTAGCGGACAGGTTGTCGCTCCCGCCCGAACGACACACACCCAAGCTGCATTCTTCTCGCTCACCTGGATCCCCACGGGTTCGCGCGGAGGTGTCTCTCCCCTCCCCGGCGACGTGGCGCAAACCGCGGTCGACGCTCGGGAAGGCGGCAGCTATTCTTTTGGCGTCGCCTGCGTACGCGGGAACTTCGCTTCGTTGCCGCCGCCCGAGCCCATCATGCGCAAGTCACTGTCGCTTCTCTTGACCCTACTGCTCGCCCACTGCAGCGTGTACGACGAGAGTCTGCTCCCCGACGGCTCGAGCGCCGCGGGCGGCAACGGCTCCGGCGGCGCCGCTACGGGTGGCAACGGTGCGAGCGACGGCGGCACCGGGAACGACACGGGCAACGGCGGGACCGGAGGCTCGAGCGGTGGCACGACGGGCGGCGGCGGCACCGAC
>JAEWOQ010000147.1 GCA_023460875.1 Pseudomonadota bacterium | reverse complement strand
CTCCGGGGTCTCCGGGGTCTCCGGGGTCTCCGGGGTCTCCGCCGGGGCCCCTCGGTCCGCGCGCGCAGCCGTCATTGAGGTTCTTGGCGAGCTCCACCTTGCCGGCGGAGATGTTGACGACGGGCGCCTGGATCACGACCCCGCTGCCGTCGATGACGATGCTGCTGCCGCCGCACTTCAAGGTGATCTTCGACTTCGCCTCAATCTGGTGGGCCGCGGCCGCCAGGCTCACGGCCCCGACGGAGGACACGGTGCGGTCGCCGCCCACCTGCCGCACCACCGCTCCCCCGACCATGCTCTGGAGCGCGCCCTTGGCGCTCTCGCTCTGATCGCCGCCGACCACGACGATCTGCGCCGGCTGGACCTCGCTCGAGGCGCCCTCGACGGACTCTGCCCGGCTGCCCTTGATGAGCTCGATGTGAGCGGCGCCCACGGACTCGCTCGCGCTCTGGGCGTTGATCATGACCGCCGCGGCCGCGGCGGTGACGCGCATCGCGCCCACCTCCTCCGAGTGGTTCCCCTGGACGCCGAGCTCCGTATAGCCAGGCCCCTGAGACAGATCCTCTTCGGCGAAACCCGAGAGATCTGCGATGGGGCCCGCGACGTTCGCCGCCGAGCGCCCGCGGGCGCCCGCCCCGTCCTTGCCCTTGGCCTTCCCGAGGGCAGCGCCGACGGCGCGCCGCAGCCCGCCCGTGACCGCGGCGTCGATCGCGGCGCGGGCAGAGATGCCGCCGGCGGATTTGTCGTCTTCGGGTCCGCTGCGAGTGGCGGCGGGGCCCGCTTCGATGGAACGGGAGAGGGCGCCCATGTCCGGCAGGGCGCTGGTGCCCGCGATCAAGCCGGCGGAGGCCGCGAGGTTGCCGTTGCTGAGCGCTGCCATGCCCGCGCCGAGGGCGTTCACGGATTTCTGGAGGTCATTGATGGGGCCGAGCGCCTGGTTGACCGCGCCTTGGACGGCCCCCTGCACCTCCGCCGCGACCCGCGCCGCCTCGGCGGAGGCGAGCTCCACCGCGCGGCTCGCCGCGAGGGTGAGCAGCGCCTGGAGCGGGTTGCCGTCGATCTCGAACAGGTTGCCGCCGATGGTCGTGCTCGCGTCCCCAGCGACGGTGAGGCCGTACACCGCGTTGACGCCGATCTTGCGGTTCGCGCCGACGGTCACGTCTTGGTTGCCGCCGACCGTGGTCTCGAAGCCGTTCGTCACTTGAACGGTCTGATCGGCGCCGACCTCCAAGCTCGCGTCGTTGCCGACGACGATCGTGGAGTCCTTGTTGACGACCTGCTCCCGGTCGTTCGCCGCCACGATGGCGGTGCCGTACTGGGAGTGGATCATGATCTCCTCGGCGCCGGCGCGATCCTCGAAGCGCACCTCGTTCCGCCCCCCGCCCGAGGGAGTGCTCGCGCTCTGCAGGGACGTGCGCGTCCGCCCCTCCGGCAGCGCGTAGGGCGGCATGAACGTGCCGTTGTAGAGGCGGCCCGTGACGACGGGCCAGTCGGGGTTCCCTTGGATGAACTCGACGACCACCTCCCAGTGCACCCGAGGCAGCACCATGGACCCGGAGCTCTGCAGCTGCCCCACCCGCATCCAGCAGGAGGCCTGGTCGAAGAGCTCCCCCGAGTGGTCCCAGTGGAAGCGCACCTTGCAGCGACCGTGCTCGTCCGTGTGGATGGTCTCCAGCTCCGAGTCGCGCGGGGCGACCACGGTGGCCGTCTGCGGACCTTGGATGCGCGGGGGAGCGTGCACCCGCGGGGGGCGGAAGGGGAGCTCGACCGGGAGCAGGTCTGCGCGGACCCAGTAGGTGTGCTGGGCCCGGGTCCCGTTGGTGCGCTGGCGCCGGTCGTTGTCGTAGGCGTGCTCGTGGGCGACGACGAAGTACGTGTGCTGGGTGCCGGCGTCGTCGATGGTGAGCAGGCGGCCGGTGTGGATGGCGGGGCTGTCGCTTGTGATGCGGACCCGGTGCGTCTCGCTCTGCAGCTCCTCGAGGCGGAGCTGCGCGAGGCGCTCCCCCTCCTTCGGATCGACGTACTCGTCCGTGAACTCGTAGACCTCGAGATCCGTGCTGCGCTCCGCGTCGACGGAGCAGGTGAGGTCGAGATCCGGACGACGGAAATCGTAGGAGCGCAGGGTCACGCGGCCGCTGCGCACCTCGCGGGTCTCGTCCAGGGAGTAGATGGCGGCTTCGGCCCCTTGGAGCTGCGCGTTCGCGCGGACGGAGAGCGCGTCGTCCATGCACTCCTCCGCGGAGGCGCTCTTGTCGGCGAAGACGAGGCGCTCGAGCTCCGCCTCTGGATCGGGCTCCGTGAAGAAGTAGATCCCCTCGCTCTCGACCAGGCGAGAGATGAAGTGCAGGGCGGTCTCGCGGTATTGGACGCAGTACTCGCGCACGGGGTAGCTGCCCTGGAGCCGCCACTCGACGGCGTTCGCCGGGAAGCCGTTGTCCGTCAAGACCCGGCTGACGATGTCGCGGACGTTCTCGTCTTGGAAGATCCTGCAGTCGTGGCTGCGGGCGAGCAGCGCGAGCTGGGAGACGATGCGCAGCCGGTAAGTGGGGCGCGCGGAGACGCCGTGCTCTTGGGGGTTCGCCTCGACCTCGGCGGACTCGATGATCCCGTAAAAGTCCCGCGGGACGTCGCCGGTGGTGGCGCAGCTCAGGTGAGCGCGGGTGCCGACGAGCTCGTCGATGGGCACAGGCTCCGCCAACAGCACTCGGGTGATCAGCTCCGCGGGCCGGTTACAGCGCTGACGCTCCTGGAAGCCGAGCACCTGATCGGTGACGAAGCGCTCGCTTCGAAGCAAGACATCGACAGTACGTTCCATCGCGTGAAAACTCGGGGAGGGGGCAGTGTAACGGGGCTCCGGTGCCGGGTCGAGCGTCGCCGTCGTCGCCGCGCGAACGGGGCACTTACCCCTGACGAGGGGAGGACCTTCCCTGCGCTGCTTCGGTCAGTTGGGATGGCACTTGGGATGGCACTTGGGCGGCCTACCCGCGCGTTCGCCGCAACCGGGCGAGGGGCGCCAGCGACAGCAGCACGAACAACGGCACCGTCGAGCCCGAGGTCGACAGGTTGCAGCCCCCGCTGCTGGCTGGTGTGTCGGTGGCAGGGGAGGTGCCGTCGCCGCCGGAGGGCGCGTCGGGGTCGACGGCCGCCGTGAGCAGGCACTCGCCGGAGACGCAGGTCTCGCCCGCGTCGCAGAGCTCCCCCTCGTCGACGACTCCGTTGCAGTTCTTGTCCAGACCACTGCAACTCTCCTCCGAAGGCTCTCCCGGATAGCAGTCGTCGGGGTGGCACGAGTAGCTCTCTCGGAGGCAGAAGCCGACGCCGCAGCGCGGTCGCACACGCTCGTCGACGCGCCCGTCGCAGTTGTCGTCGATGTAGTTGCAGACCTCCTCCGCGCCCGGGTGGACGGCGGGGTCGTCGTCGTCGCAGTCGCCGGGCTCCGCGGCATAGCCGGGGGTCGGGATGCAACCGAGGAGGGGCTCACCTTCCCGCCTGGCGTAATAGCCGTCGCCGTCGTTGTCGGGCCAGAGCTCCACCGGCACCGAGTCTTCGTCGATTTCGCCGTTGCAGTTGTCGTCCCGCTTGTTGCACGTCTCGACCGCGCCGGGGTGGACCTCTGCGCGATAGTCGTCGCAATCGCCGCCGACGGCGGCGAAGCCGTCGGGAGGGGGGCCGGCGCAGCGCCGCACCGTGTCGGCGTCCCAGCCATAACCATCTCCGTCTGCGTCGCGATAGAAGGTCTGGGGCTCGCAGCCGAAGACGAAGTCCTCGGCGATCCCCGCGGGAGCGTCGCCCCCTGAGTTGCCGTTGGCGTTGGCGGCGAGCGCATAGGCTTCGAGGGTGGCCCCGTCGGGTGCATCGGGAGGACGCCAGCCGAAGCGAAACGTCACCGCGCCTCCAGAGGCCCCTTTGGGGCGCGAATGGGTGAGGCCGGAAGAGACCCGCGCGAGCCCTTCGCCGTTGAGCGCGCGCAAGGTGCCGGACCGGGGCTCTGGGATGAAGACGCCGCCCGATCGCACGTCGTCGCCCGTGATGCGTACGGTGAAGATCGCCTCCTCGCCGGGCACGAGGGTGCGATCCGGAGTGAGCGTGACCTGGGCCTCACCGTCCGCATGGCAACCGCTGCAGCCGTAGGCGGTGATGCCGTTGCCGCGAGCGGCGGCTGGACACGAGAGGCTGCCGAGCACCAGCAGGGGCGCTCCGATCCTCCAAGCACGCTGTAGGGATCGAGCCGTCGACACGGGAAGGAGGATGCACGAGACGCGGCCTCTTGTCGCAGCCGTTCGGTGTCGCGGGACCATTGCGCCACCGCGGGCGGGGGGCACGTCGAGGGGCATCGCACCTCCGCCGTGACCCGCGCGGCTCGGCCCGCGCGGCTC
>JAEWOQ010000146.1 GCA_023460875.1 Pseudomonadota bacterium | reverse complement strand
GCGGCGCAGGGGCAGCGTGGCGGAGCGGCGCAGACGCAGCGTGGCGGAGCGGCGCAGACGCAGCGCGGCGGCGACGGAGCGACGATTCAGCGAAGCGGGTTGGCTTTGAGGGCGGCCTTGCCGTCTTTGACGTACACGCTGAAGCGCACTTGTCCAGCGCCGTGGCGGCTCGCGAGCGCGTCCCGGTTCTTGATGAGGGTCGCGCGGAACTTCTGGTAGGTGAACCCCTCCACGCTCTCGCCACACTGCTGCTTGGTCGCGACGAACTGCTGAAAGACCTCCTGCCACTCCGCCTCCTCGTCGACCGCCTGAGCTGGCGCAGCGACGGCCACGGCGGCGGCGCCCCCCTGCGCGCGCTGGGGTGGAACAGGCAAGCGGGCCCCCGCGCCCTGGGTTCCCGACGCCGGGGGAGCCGGCAGCGGGTTGCGGGGAGAGGCCGGAGGCTGGGGCAGCTGGGGGCCCGAGGCCGGACCGGGTCCATCCCCTCCAGGCACGGAGAAGGCGCTCATCTGCGGTTGAGCTGGCAGCTCCCCCAGCACCTGCTCGAGGTCGGCAGCGCGGCGGGAATGACCGCCCTGGGCTGCGACCTTGTCCACGCCGTCGTTCACGTCCGAGGCGATGCGCCGGTACACACCGCCGAACTTGCTCGGCTGCAGCTGGTCGATCTTGCCGGCAGCGAGCTGCTCCGCCTCCCGGCGGAACACGTGCAGAGGTCGAGAGTGCTCGAGGAAGGTGAAGATCAGTCCCAGCCCCAGCGCTGCCAGAGCCACGCCCCCCGCCAGGGCGATGTTCGCCTGCTCCTTGTCCCTGTCATCCGCTTGCTTGAAGAAGTCGAGGGGGGTCGCCACGAAGTGGGGGAGCCGCCCCACGACGTACCCTGCCTGCAGGGCGTACGCCTCACCTGGGAGCCGCGTGTACTGGACCCCAAGGCGCCCACCGCCCACTTGGCGGACCCCGCTGCGCCCCTTCTCCTGGTAATCCTCATCCTCCCCGAGGCTCGGGAGATCGCTGACGATCTGATCGAGGTTGCTCCGATCGAACCCCTCCGGAGCACCGGAGGCGGCGCGCTGCCCGTTCACGTAGAAGGCGACCGCGGCGCCAGTGCGCTGGCTCAGCTCGCGGGCGAACCGATCATCGATGATGCGTGCCCCCACGATCGCACCCGCGGGCATCGAGCCCACCTCGTACTCGACGGGGCGCGCGACCACCCGATACAGCCGATCCCAGACGAGGGTGTCGTCACGCACGTAGCCGTGGAGGGCGTCCGCCACGACGGGGTAGCCGCCGAGCTCGAAGTCCTCCATGCCCGTGGCCTGATCATAACCCAGGTGCGCGACCACCCGGCCGTGCTGATCGATGGCGAACACCGCGTCGAACGCCTGATCCTCAGGGATGTCCTGGTTGACGGACCTCAGGGCCTTGCGCACCGTGTCACGCAGGCTGCTCCTCACCTCCGTCTCGGACTTGCTCGACTCGTGCAGCGCCTTGGCGATGTCGCTGTCCAGAGCGAACCGCACCAGGTGAGCCGAGCGCATCCGCGCGTCGTCCTTGAGGTACCAGGCCACGAACTGGCTGTCCGAAGACAGCGCTTCGCCCATGTTCCGCGCCCCGGCGCGATTGTACATGCTCTGGGCCAGGGACAGGACGAACACCGCGCCCCCGAGGACGAGCGCGAGCAGCACGTACCAAAAGCGGGAAAGCAGCATTACTCCGCCTGCTCCTTCTTGGATTCCTTCTTGGGCGTCGCGACCACGATCGGCTTGAGGCCCACGTCACGGGCCGCCACCACCGCGGGCAGCGCCTCACCGACCGGCTTCCCGGCGAAGTAGGCCTGCACCTTGTAGCTGCCTGGCTGCGTCATGTTCAGGCGAAACTCACCCTGCATCGAGGGATAAGCGATCGCCGCGACGTTCGGCTCCGCCACCACCCACATGCGCAGGCTCGGCGCCAGCTCGTCGCGGATTTCGTAGGAGCCAGCCGCAGGAACCGTCCACTCGCGCTTCGCGCCCTTGGCCGAGTCGCTGGGACCGAAGCTCTGGACGTCCACCCCGTAGAGGCGATGGGGGAACGGATCGGTGTTCTGGAAGATCAGCTTCGTGCCCGGGGGGACCACGATCGTCACCGGGGTCGTTCGTCCCCCGCCCACCCGGATGAGCACGGGTTTGGAGGCCGGTTGCGGCTCCTCCGACAAGGCCGCCAGGCACACCTCTTTGGGGATGTGCGGGAACAGCTTGCGGAACTTCGCCGGAACCGTCGGCACCAGCTCGCGGAACGAGTACCCCCGCTGCTGCGGATCCCTGGCCTCGGCCCAGACGGGATTCTCGAGGTGCTCGTACCCGGTGATGCGGCCCTGGATTCGCTGGGCAGACGCGGTGAGGGGCAATGCCGCGACTCCGAGGATAGCCCCGAGAACCCAACGGCGCAGACGGAAACGAGAGGCGGATCGACGCTGCATACGGCGCGCGACCCTAGCGCGTCTCCGCGCGTTCAACGAGCCCATTTCGGCCACGACGAGGGAGCTTCGTTCTCCCTCCATCGGAGGAATTCCACCTCCCATGTGGGAGAGTTAGGCCGGCTCCGCCGCCGGGCCCGTCACGCCGGGGAGAGCTCCGCTCCCACAGCGTCGCACGACGCTCTCTCGGGGGGCCCCCGCGGAGGCGTTTAGACCGCCTTGGGCGTCTGGATTTGCGAGTTCGATGAATCCACGGGCTCGCCGGCCGGGTCTCCGAGCTGCACGGCCACGGGCGGCCAGGCCACCTTCCCGCGCTCTTCCCGGGGCTCTACCCGGAACGAGACGGTCGGCTCGTCCCCTGCGGCCAGCTCGAGCACCACATCGAAATGTCGTCGGAAGTCCGCCAGAGGCATGTTCACCTCGGCGGCGAACTTGCGGGTCGCAGCCTCACGGGCAGCATCCACTTCGGCGATGACCTCATCGATACGACTCATGGCGGCCGGGAAGTAGCACGCCTGAACCGCCTCGGCGCAAAAATCGACGAGAAAAAGAACAAAAGACACGAGGCCAGCAAACAAAACGGTGCTGGCCTCGTAGGAATTAATGGCTCCGTACCGCGAAGGTCGCTGCGACTTGCAGTAGCCGAACCCCTAGCGCTCGCTAGGTGGGCGGCTCATCCGAAACTTCTGGCTTCCCGGCGAAGTTGTCCGGGCCTAGCGCTCCATCTCGGTTTCGCCTCCCTGGGTTTGGCATTGTCAGGGATTCGTTACTGATCGCTGACGAACCCCGCAGAGGGAACCTACACTCAAGGTAAGAACGCCGATGCCCCTCGTCAACGTAAAGCGTACCGCGAACGGCGCTGGAAAGCGCTTCCGCGCCCCAGGTCCACGGGGCGGGACCGGCTAAGCGCGAAACCCCCTCTCCCAGCTGTATTTCCTTGACAACCCTCTGCGAACAGCGGCTGCGAGCGGGCTCAGTGAACGGCGCCGGTGAGCCACGCGAACGCGGGCACCAACACCTCCTCCGGGCTAGCCCCGCCTTGGGTGACCTCCTCGGCGGCGGGCGCGTCGTCGTGCAGACGGAAGCCGTGATCGCCAAACAGGACAACCAAAGTGCGCGGCGCTTGTTTGGCAAAATGCTCGGCGACCGCGGAAGCGACGTCCTCCGCGATGCCTGGGAGGCTGGCGCGGAGGCGCTGACCGCTTGCTCCCTCACGCGCCTCTCGGAGCCTGCTCTCGACGATATCGAGCTTGAACAGCTCGCGCCGGCCCGTACGGATGCGTCGCAGGCCGTGGGCAGCGCGCCCACGAGCCACCACGGCGGGAGCCTCCTCCTCCTCCTCCAACGCCATCTCTTTCAGGCCATCGGGCCCCTTCCCCAGGAGCTCGAGCTGGTTGGTCGTGGTGCTGGGGAGCGCCGACCACAGCAGCATGCGCTCCGTCAGGCTCGCCTCGGCGCGTTGCTTGAGGTGATCCTGCACCATCATCCCGAGATCGAACCTCATCCCGTCCACGAGCAGCAGCTGGACGCGTCGCGCGCCGTGCAGACGACCGACGCGCTGCGCGAGCTCGGGCACGTCGAGCACCATCGTCGGGCGCTTGCCGCGTAGCCGCAGCGCGTCGAAGGCTTCGGTGTAGCTCTTCGAGAAGGAGCTGCGCCAGATGTCCAGCGCGGCGCGCGCGCTCTCGTCGCCGATGCCTCGCTGCACCGCCGCGTCGAGGCGGGTGTAGGCGCTCACGAACATCCGCTCGATGAGCGCCAGGGGCTTGGGACCGCGCGCGGACTCGAGCTCACGGATCCAGCTCTTCCAGTGCTGACGGGCGAAGGCGTCGAAGGGATCCTCCGCAGCGGGCGTCGATGCGATCGAGGGCTCCCGCGGCTCCCCCCGCGACGTCCCGGCCACGTCCTGGTCGACGAGAGGAGCCGCCGCCGGCGCGGGAGCCTCACTCTCCTCCGAGCGCTCCAGGGCTGCGGCTGCTTCGGCTGGCGGAGGCGGAGCGGTCTTCGAGAGCTTCGGGTCGTCCTCCGCCGCCATGACGAAGGGCGCGCGC
>JAEWOQ010000145.1 GCA_023460875.1 Pseudomonadota bacterium | reverse complement strand
CCGCGGCGCTATGGTCTCGACCCGACCCGCGACGCGCCCCCCCTTGGCCTCGGCGACGAAGCGCCGCTGGCCGCGCCGTACGACGAAGTCGGCGCGCAGGGTCACCTGCCGGGGCGCGCCGTCCACGAGCAGCGCATAGCGCCCTCCGACCTGTCGCGCCTCCACCTCGTAGCCCCGCTCGCGCAGCAGCCGCTCTGCCAGGATCTCCCCCTCCGCGCCCGCCCGACGATTCTGCTCCAGGCGCCGACGCGGGCGGCTCTGGGTCGCCCATAGACGCACGCTCTGCACCACGAGGAGCGCGATCGCAGCCCCGAGGGCCGCGATCAGCAGCGGGTGCGGTTCTCCAACAGACAAGGAAATGGCGCCCCCTTCAGCGCCCGCGCTCGAAGGTGCGCAGGCGCAGCGAGTTGAGGAGCACCGAGACGCTCGACAGGGACATGGCGGCGGAGGCCAACACAGGCGAGAGCGACCACCCTGTCCAAGGCAAGAACGCGCCCGCGGCGATGGGGATGCCCACGACGTTGTAGACGAAGGCCCAGAACAGGTTCTGGCGGATCGTGCGGAGCGTGCGCCGCGCCACGCGCAGCGCGACCGGGAGCCCGCCGATCCCTCCTCGCAGCAAGGCCACGTCCGCCGCCGCGACGGCGATGTCCGAGCCGCTGCCCACCGCCACGCCGATGTCCGCGGCGGCCAGCGCGGGAGCGTCGTTGATGCCGTCACCGACCATGGCCACCACCGCGCCCCGGGCACGGTGCTGAGCGACGAGCGCTTGCTTGCCTTCCGGGCGCACCTCGGCATGCACCTCGTCGATGCCGAGCTCCGCGGCCACGGCTCGCGCCGTCCGCTCCCGATCCCCGGTGACCATGGCGACGCCGATGCCCAGCGAGCGCAGCGCGGCGATCGTGTCCTTCGCGACGTCATTGGGGCGGTCCGCGACGCCCACGAGCCCCGCGAGGCGCCCGTCCACGGCCACGAACGAGGGGGTCCGCCCCAGCGCGGCGAGATCGTCCGCCGTCGCCTCGAGCTCCGCCGTGTCGGCCCCGACCTCAGCGATCCAGGAAGCGGTCCCGACGCGCACGCGGCTGCCCGCCACCTGCGCCTCCACCCCTCGACCCGCCACGCTGACGAACCCGTCGGCGACCTCGAGCGTCGCCCCGCGCGCCAGCGCGCCCGCCACGATGGCGCGCGCCACGGGATGCTCGCTGTCCCGCTCCACGGCGGCGACGAGGGAGAGGAGCGCGCGCTCGTCGCCGCCGAGGCAGCCCACGTCCGTGAGCTCCGGGCGGCCCCTCGTCAGGGTGCCCGTCTTGTCGAACAAGACCAGATCGACGCGGCTGGCCGTCTCCAGCGCCACGCCGCCCTTCAGCAACACTCCGAGCTCGGCGCCCCGTCCCGTCCCCACGGCGACCGCCGCAGGGGTGGCCAAGCCCAAGGCACAAGGGCACGCGATCACGAGCACCGCCACGAAGCGCTCGATGGCGACGGCGACGCCATCGGACGAGGAATCCAGGAGCAACCAGGTGCCGAGCGTCACCGCCGCGACCGCGAGCACCACGGGCACGAAGTAACTGCTCACGACGTCGGCGAGGCGGGCGATGGGCGCTTTGCTCCCTTGCGCCTGCTCGACGGCCTCGACGATCCGAGCGAGGGCCGTGTCCCGGCCGACCCGCGTCACCCTAGCGACGAACGCGCCGCTCTGGTTCATGGTTCCGGCGAAGACGGCTCCCCCCAGGCCCTTGTCGACGGGCAAGCTCTCCCCGGTGAGCATCGACTCATCGACGGCGGAGGCGCCTCGCACCAGCTCCCCATCCATCGGGATGCGCTCCCCCGGACGCACGGCGATCTGGTCGCCCCGCCGCAAGGCGGACAAGGGCACGAGCTCTTCGTGGCCAGAGCCGTCGAGGCGGCGGGCGCTGACGGGCTGCAGGGCGACGAGCCGCTCCACGGCGTCCGAGAGGCGCCGCTTGGCGCGGCTCTCGAGGAGCTTGCCCAAGAGCACAAAGGTGAGGATCGCCCCCGCCGCCTCGAAGTAGACGTGAGGGAGCGCCCCGTGTTCGGCGCGCGGAAACAGCTGCGGCGCGAGCACCGCCACGGCGGAGTAGGCGTAGGCTGCGCCGGTGCCGATGGACACGAGGGTGTTCATGTCGCTCGTCCGGTGCTTCGCAGCCACCCACGCCAAGCGGAAGAAGCGGCGCCCTGGTCCCCAGACGACGATGCTCGCCAGAGCGAACTGGACGGCTCTGCCCAGCGGACCGTCGGCCCCTGGCAGCGCGCCGTGGGACATGCCGAGCACGAGCAGCGGCACGGTCGCTGCCACGGCCACCTTCAGATCCCGTCGCAGCGCCCGTTCCCCTTCGACGACGACGCCAGTCCCACCGGCGACGTCGCTGCCGTGTCCCGACGCGCTGGGCTCCCCCTGCGATCCGGGCTCCTCCGACACGCTGGCCGCAGGGGCCGCAGGGCGCACGACCCGATACCCCGCGCCCTCGACCGCGCGAGCCAAGTCTTCGAAGCTCGCCGCGCCCGCCTCCATGAGCACGGTCGCCCGCTGCAGTGGCAGGTTCACGTTCGCCTCACGCACCCCGGGCATTCCCTCGAGGGCACCCTCGACGCGCCGCACACAGGAGCCGCAGCTCATGCCCTCGATCTGCAGCGTCCAGCGCGCCGCGTCGGTGGCGACATCCGCCGCAGGCCGCGCGGGCGCTCCCTGCGCCGTGAGCTCCTCACGGGCGACGCCGTAGCCTGCGCCCTCCACCACCAGACAGAGCTGCTCCACGTCGGTGGCGCGGGGATCGAAGCGCACGTTGGCGCGCTCGGTCGCGAAGTTCACGGTGGCCCCCCGCACCCCCGGCGCGGCACTCAGGGCGCGCTCGACCCGCTGCACGCAGGAGGCGCAGCTCATGCCGCGGATCGGCAGGTTCACCGTAGACTCCGCGTCCGCGCGCAAACCGTCCTGATGGAGGTCCGCAGGCCCCGCGCTGGGCTCGCCCCAGGAGACAGGTCGGGAGGTCATGAGGCTCCGCCCTTCACCACTCGGCGGCAGCGCCACAGGCGGGCATCGCCTTGCCCATGTAGGGGTTCGAGATCCCCTCGCTCGTCTGGACCCACTTCTTGTAACCGCTCGCCATCGGGCACTCGAACAGGTACCTGCCTCGCGCCAGCTCGGGCTCCGTCGTCAACAAAGCCACCACCGCGCGACTCACCTCGCCGAACGCCTTGCGGGCGGCCGAAGGATCCTCGACGGAGGAGGTCATGGCCTCGGCGGCGCTGGCGGCGGACCGCAAGTGCTCGACCGACGCGGCGGAGGCCGTCTCCGCGGCGCTGCTCGCTGCCTGCTGCAGGGCGCCCACGAGCGCGCCGAGCTCCGTCAGCTCGTCCTGTGCCAACGCAGCGCGCAGTCGCTCATACGTGTCCAGCATCCCAGGTACGCCCGAGACCGTCGGCAGCTCCGTCGCCGGCGCCCGCGCCCGGGACCGGGCCCCG
>JAEWOQ010000144.1 GCA_023460875.1 Pseudomonadota bacterium | reverse complement strand
GCGCTGGGCTCGGCCGCGATTGGCGCTCCGCCGGCTCGCATCCCGCCAGCTGCGTCGCGAGGGCGAGGGCGGCGGAGGTCGCGAGCGTCCGTCGATGCATCACGGGTGTGCTCCCGTCGAGGTCATGAACGCTCAGGACGGACCGGAGGCGCGACCTTGAAGTACGCGGTCTTGTTCGTGGGCCTGTGTGCGGTGATCCCGCTGGGCTGGATGTTGCGCGGGAAGGAGCGCCTCCACGAGCGGGCGGCGCTCCTGATGGGGCTCTTGCCTTGGACGCCTCTGGTCACGGTGAACCTCCTCTCCCATGAGACGTACAGGGGAGCCGATCGCGGCTTCGAGTTCACGCACATCGACCTGTTCGCTTGGGTGCTCCTGTTCGCCCTGCCGCGCCCGAGCGAGCCGATGCCCTTCCGCAAGGTGCAGATCTTCTACTTCGTCGTCGGGGTGCTTACTTTGGTCGGCTCCGTGGTCCCGCTCTACACGGCGTTCTCGCTATGGAAGCTCCTGCGCATGTTCGTCTTCGCCGCGGTGATGTGGCGCGTGTGTGCCACGCCCACTCGCATGGTGAAGGTGCTCGACGGCCTGGCACTGGGGCTCGTCTTTCAGGCGCTCTATTGCGTGAAGCTCCGCTACTTCGACGGGTACCATCAGATCGCGGGCGTCTTCTCCCACCAGAATTCGCTGGGTATGGCGGTCAACGTCGTGCTCCCGCTGCAGCTAGCGCGCTTCATGAGCACGGGGTCGCGGCTGTCCGGAGGCGCGGTCGCGGCGGGCTGCGTGTGCGTCATCTTCTCGCTTTCGCGGGGGAGCCTCGTCATGCTCATCACGGGCCTCTCGATGGTGTACCTCGCGTCCATGCTGCGTGGGGTGACCACGCGGAAGGTCTTGATCACCTTCGCCGGCTTCGTGGGGGCCGGCGTCGTCCTGGTGAAGTCGTTCGACACGATCATGCGCCGCTTCGAGAGCGCGCCGGAGGCCTCCGCTGAGGCGCGGCAGAAGTTCGAGCAGGTAGCCCAGATGATGCTCGACGAGCGCCCGCTCGGCGTGGGCCTGAACATGTACTCCTGGGAGATCCAGACCGTCTATGGCCCTCGGCTGGCGTTGCCGGAGTCGGAAGCGGGGGTGGCCCACCACATCTATTGGTTGACCGTGGCCGAGGGCGGCTATCTCGGCATCTTCGCCTACGCCTTGCTGTTGGCGGTCGTGCTGTGGGCGTCGGTGCGCGCCCTGGCGGCTGGTTGGAGGGACTACCGGGGCCAGCTCGCGGCCGGCTGCGTGGCGGGCCTCTCGGTCATGTACTTGCAAGGGGTGCTGGAGTGGATCGCGCGCCAGACCGTCCAGTCATACCTCTTTTGGCTCGTGGCCGTCTTCGGGTACGCGCTGCTACGAGACATCCGTCGTCACCCTTACCGGGAGCGGGAGGCCGCCTTCGGCGCGTTCCTCGCGAACCGCGGCTGAGTCGCCTCAGGCCACGGCAGGGCGCGAGCGCAGTCCGCCCACGGCGGAGCGGAGCTCCGCAGCAGACGTGGCAGCACGGCCAACACGCGGGCGCGCTGAGCCCAGCCGGAGTCGAGCTGTAGGTGGAGCCAACGTCGCTTGTGATACTCCCAATAGAACCGATGGGTGCGCGGATCGCTCGCGGAGAGATCGAGCGCGCTGCGGATCGCTCGCGCGAGGTCCGCGCGGAACCGCGCCGACAGATGCAACAAGTTCGCGCAGGTGACCTCGAGGTTGTAGACGTCGTCGAGCGGATGGCTGTCTGGGTTCGCGTTGGCGAAATCGATCAGTCCGACCTGATCGCCGTCCAGGATCAGGTTAGCGAAGACGAGGTCACCGTGGCTCAACGAGGTGAGCTCCCCAGCCTCTTCGAGCTCCACGTAGAGGGCGCGCGCCGAAACCTCGTAGCCAGCGAACAGCGCCCCGAGGACAGCGGCTTGCTCTAGGCGGCGGGACGTGTGGACGATGTACTCCTCCAAGAACTGCGCGGGGAGCCTGTCGCTGCACGTCTGCGCGCGCAGCTTCGCCAGGAGCGCGCTGACGCGCTCGATGGCCGCGCGGCAACGCCGCTGCTCGGCGGCGTCGTTCCCGCGCTTGCGGAGGGCTTCGCTCATGAGCTCGCCTTCGATGAAGGTGAGGCAGAGGCTCCCTGTCTCTTCGTTGAGCCTCCGGACCTCCGAAGGGAGCAAGCCCGGCACGTCGTCACAGAGCGCCGCGTAGAGCTGGAGCGCGTGGGCCTCACGCGCGCACAGGGCCCGCGCCTGGGACTTGTACTGCTTGACTACGAGGGCCTCGCCCGCCGCTCGGGCGGCGTAGATCCAACAGGTGCGGTTCTCACGCAGCAGTGAGAGCGAATCCAGTTGCAAGTCCAGCCTGCCCTCGAGCTTTGCCCAGCGCTGATAGAGCGGTGATCCCATGCCCTCCGTGGTCCCCTTCCGTGACAAAACGGTCCTCTAATGTGACATCTCGAGGGCCGTGGTCGAGCTGCGACCGACGCTCGGTGTGACGTCGCCGGTCGCGGCCGCTGTCTCAGCGCTTACTGGCACGGGGGGGGCCGCGCGCTCAAAGCAGCTGACGGAGACGACGACGTAGTACGCTGCGCAACACGGGTGGCGCGCAGGTGAACCCTTGGACGCGGCCGAAGCGCAAGCTGTCCATCGGCTGAAGCCAGCGTGGCGTGCTCGGGACCAGGCGGGTCCCTCCGACCCAGGTCCCATTCTTGCTCTCGACGTCGACCACCGACACGCCGTCGGCGTCGACGTGGATCTCAGCGTGGAGCTGCGAGACGGAGTCGTCACGGAGGACGAGGGCGTTGTCACGGGAGCGCCCGACCCCGAGCGGCGCTCCCCGGGGGCGCAGGGGAAAGACGTAATGCGTGGAGGCGTCGAGCTCGGCGAGCAAGCTCGCGTGGTCCGCGTCGGCGTCTCGATCCTGGTCGCGCTGCACCGCCGGCACCTCCGCGGTGGCGACGCCAAAGCCAACGCCGCTGGTGCTCGGGCCAGCGGTGCCGGGCTGAGTAAGGCCGCGCCGAGCGCACTGCTCGAGGGCCACGGTGAACCCGGGCACAATCTGAGCCGGGACTCGTAGGAGCAGCAACAAGGGTCCGAACGGCTCGTCGAGAAGACGCGCGGGCGAGAGCTGCAGGAGCTCGTCCACGAGCTCCTGGGGCAACAGGTGCCCGGACGTGAGGAAGACCACCTCCTCATAAAATACGACAACTCTGGCGCGGTTCCCAGGGGCGCCGGCCTCCGCGAAGCGCCCCGCCCGTTTCCACGCTGGCGGGGCGCTGTGCCCTGCGCGCCCAGCAGGGGCGCTGTGCTTCTTCCCGCGCTAGCGCGGGGCGCTTCGGAGAAGGGCCTCCCTTCCCAGCGTCAGTCGTCCTCCGGGGGCGCCTCCTCGTCGGCCTCGAGGTCGTTCTCCCCAGCGCTGCCCTCCTGATCCGCGGGGGCGTCTGGGTCTTCCGGATCGTCCTGTTGGTCCGCGTCGTCCACGTCGTCCACGTCGTCCACGTCGTCCACGTCCTCCTGATCGGGCTCGCCCGAGCCGTCGTCGTCGGAGGGTTGCTCGCCGCCGTCAACCCGTCCCGGGTCGTCCGGCTCCTGATCGGGGTCTGGAAGCGTGAAATCCACGTCCGGGAGCTCGGAGACGTCGGCGTTGCGGAAGTAGTCGATGACCGCCGTGAACGCCGGGCTGTCTACCCCGTGCGCGTTGCCCGCGAACACGCCGATCTCCCGGACCTCGAGCGGCTGCGCGAAGGCCGAAGCGACCTTCCAGTCGTCCGCCCCCGCCGAATATTGGAGGGTCCAATAGTCGCCGGTCCGCAGCACGCGCAGGCGGTCTGGTGTGTCACCCTTGACGGCCTCGTTCATCCGTACGCGCGCGATGTTGCCGTCGATGTACGCAGCGTAGACACGCAAGGAGACCCCATCGTGGTGCATGTCGAGGCGCACGAACTTATCGTCAGCCTCCTGCGCGACGAGCCCCTGGATCTGAAAGCGCTGCTCGGGGACGGACTCGAAGCGGGCCTCCACTCCGAAGTTCCTATTCTCGACGCTCTGCAGTAGCCGAGGCGCCTGGTTGTCCGTGCCTCGCCAGAGGTCGTGGGGAACTCCGCCGGGGATGGACATCCGGATCGTCCCGTCCGCGATGGCGAGCTCCGAGGTCCCCCGAGGATCGAAGAAGCGCCAGTGCGCCTGGAGCTCCTCGTCGTCGAAGTCGTCGTCCACACCTACTTCGGTGAAACCGCTCTGCACGTCGATATCGAAGCCTTGGCTCGAGCTCCGTCCCGCGACATCGAGCCTGAGCTCCACGGGATGAACGCCAGCGTCTTTCGGCCCCGGCACGCCGCGCAGCAGGGCGGTCCCGTCACCGTGATCCGTGAACGTGAGCCAGCGGGGAATCGTGGCGCTCGTCAGGATTCGAAGCTCGTTCCCCGTGCCCTTCGTGGTCACGGTGTAGGCGTACTCCTCGCCCACGAAGGCGGCCGTCAGCGGCGAGCTGGTGAACTCTCCGTCGTCGTCCGAGTCCGAACAAGCCATCATCATCGCGCCCAGCGGAAAGAGCGCGAGGCAGACACCGAGCTGAGTGGTGGAAATCATCTAAAACGTTCCCCTTCCTTGTGGCGACGTCCGCCCGGAGCGGCGCGCCAGAGATGCGGATGAAAGTCAGTAGGCGTTCGTGCGCGACTTCGAGCTGAACACGGTCATGAAGATGATCCAGACGTCGAGTCCGAGGCGCCAGTTGCGGATGTACTCGAGGTCGTGCTGGACACGCATGCGCATCTTGTCGAGCGCGTCCGTCTCTCCGCGCCAACCGTTCACCTGCGCCCAGCCAGTGATGCCTGGCTTCACCTTGTGGCGGAGCATGTAGCCGTCGATCACTCTCCTGTACTCCTCGTTGTGAGCGACGGCGTGCGGCCGTGGCCCGACGATGGACATCTCGCCCGTGATGACCTGGAAGAACTGAGGCAGCTCGTCGAGAGACGTGCGCCTCAGGAACGTGCCGAGCCGCGTGATCCGAGCGTCATCTCGGCTGGCTTGCTTGACCTCGTCCCCGTCCTCACAAACGGTCATCGTGCGAAATTTGAGAACGCGAATCTCCCTCCCGTTCAGGCCGTAGCGCCGTTGCCGGAAGAACACCGGGCCCGGGCTCGTCAGCTTGATGGCGACCGCGACCGCGAGCATCGGCAGCGCAGTGATCATGAGGATGATGGTCCCGAGGACGAGATCTTCGACCCGCTTCGCCCACCCGCCGAGGCCGTTGAAGGGCGTATCGTTGAGGCTGACCACCGGCAGGTGTCCGACGGCGGACCACTCCGAGTGCAGCAGGCTCAGCCCGAAGAAGTCGGCGATGACGTAGACGGTGGTCGTCGTGTCGCCGAGCTTGCGCAGGATGGACGCGATGCGCGTCTCGGCCCGGAGCGGCAAGCTGATGTAGACGAGGTCGATTTTGCCGGCGCGAGCGTCGTCGACGAGCTGATCGAGATCACCCCGGAACGGCCCGCCGATGTTCTCCATGGGTGTGCGCCGCGCCGCCGCCCGGTCGTCGTAGACTCCGTAGAGGCGCATGCCTGCGCTGGGGTCGCGCTCCATGTGATCGAGCAAGGCGCCCGCGGAGGGGGTGCAGCCAGCGATCGCGACCGATTTGTTATTGTAGCCTCGCCGACGCAGCTCGGCGAGGAGGCTCCGCATGGCCGCCCGCCAGACCACCAGGGCGGTGGGCGTCACGAGGAACCACACCACCGTCCCGATGCGGGAAAACTCTTCGCTCGTCTCCGTGAGGAACGCGGTGAAGAGCAGGACGGGGGTCGCCAGGAACCACGTCGCGACCGTGTGCTGCAGCTCGTGCCGGAGCGCGACCCCACGCCAGGAGCGATAGAGCCCGTTGGTCTCCGCGACGATCAGGAAGATGACGACGGTGAGGACGAGCGCGAGCGTGTTGTAGACGTTCCAAGACTGCGGGCGGAGTCCCTCCACCAACCAGTAGGTCGCGGCGATCAGGCAGCCGTCACTGATGCGCTGAGCGCTGGACACCGCCGTGGTGTGAGACATCAGGGGCCCGTAGTTCTGCTGGCCCAGTCGAGTCATGGCACCTCGTTCGGGTGGGGGATGAAGGCGGCCCACCCGTCCCTCCGGCCAATGCAAAGGCGCGGCCAAGGGCGTGCGTTCACGCCGCAGCCTCAACCAGCGTGTTCCCGCGCGGAGGCGACCGAAAGAGCGGCCGCGAGCCGTCTCGCTCGGAGACAGATGAGCCGATGCGCCGGCCGGAAACGAGAACGGCGACCGCTCCACGGGGGAGGGTCGCCGTCTCTCACTGGACGCAGCTGGCCTCGACGGGCCAGCAGCGCTCCTCTGCGCAGCTGGCCTCAGGCGCCAGCGAGGTTACTGCTCGAGGTACGCCTTGAGGGATCGCGAGCGACGGGAGCTCTTGAGCTTCTGTAGCGCCTTGGCCTCGATCTGCCGGATACGCTCTCGGGTAACGTTGAACTCCTTACCGATCTCTTCGAGGGTATGTTCGCTCTTCTCCCCGATGCCGAAGCGCTTCTGGAGGACCCGCTGCTCGCGCACGCTCAGGGAGTTCAGGAGCTCGCGCGTCTGCTTGTTGAGGTCATTCGACATCAGGCTATCCGAGGGACTGGGCGCCTTCTGGTCTTCCACGAAGTCGCCCAAGGTACAGTCCCCGTCCTCGCCGCGCGGGGTCTCGAGGCTCAACGGCTCCTTCACGATCCTGAGCAAGCTCCGGACCTTCGAGACAGGAATATCGAGGCGCTGGGCGAGTTCTTCGGGTGTGGGTTCGCGGCCGAGCTCCTGCACCAAGTCGTGGGCGGTCCGGTGCATCTTGTTCATGGTCTCCACCATGTGCACCGGGCTGCGGATGGTGCGCGCCTGGTCGGCGATCGCACGAGTGATCGCCTGCCGGATCCACCAGGTCGCGTAGGTGCTGAACTTGTACCCGCGCCGGTACTCGAACTTGTCGGCGGCGATCATCACGCCGATGTTGCCTTCCTGGATCAGATCGAGCAGCTGCAGACCGCGGTTCGTGTAGCGCTTGGCGATGGAGACGACCAGCCGCAGGTTCGCTTCGACCAAGGCGGCCTTGGCCTGCTGCGCGCGGCGTTCGCCGCGGCCGACCTCGGTGGAGAGGCGCCGCAACATCTCGTGCTCGGCCTGTGAGACTTCGCTGTCGGGGCCGGGCTCGATGAGCGCCTTGGCCTTCAGCTTCTGCGCCATCTTGTCGATGGTCCGCTTGTTGAGGTTGAGCTCGAGGAGCAGCTTCTCCAGCTCGGTGTGGGCCTTCGTCTGACGGGCGTCCGTGGGCTGCCCGTTGAGCAGCGGCCCTCGACGCTTGGCGACGCGCTTGATCTTGTCGATCTGCTCGACGAGGTGATTGGACGCCGCCTCCTCGTCGAAGCTGTCGTCATCGGCCTCGACGTTCAGGAGCTCGCGCGCCCGGACACGATTCTCCTGGAGCAGCTCACTCGTTCGGGCCAGCTCGTCGATGACGACGGGGCTGGAGAACAGCGCGTCCCGAACGGCGTTGGTCCCTTCTTCGATGCGCTTGGCCAGCTCGACCTCGCCCTCGCGGGTGAGGAGCGGCACGGTGCCCATCTTCCGAAGATAGACGCGGAGCGGGTCGTTGGAGTTCGGCTCGAGGGGAGGGGGAGTGAGCGAGTCGGATGCCATGAAGTACCCTGTTGGGGCGCGATGAGCGCTACGCAGTGGGGTGATCGGCGCCTGCCAGGCCGTGCCGGACGCGGGGGACGCGTGTTGGGCATTACGCTGAGCCGAAGCTCGGCGCCGGGATCATCGAATCACAATCGGATAAGTTCGAGGGTTTCGGGGACTGTCCAGAGGAGCTGCCCTGAGAACGTCGGGGGGAGGACCCTAGCATGGGGCCCTGTTCCGGGCGGACAATAAGACGAATTCGCGGGGAGTTGGTCCGTTTTCGGAGAAATCCGCTAGGCGGTTTCGGTCAGGGGGTGAGGGAAGCACCGCACGACGCGCGCTGCGAAAAGGAGCAGGCGCGCTGAGGTCGTTGCGGGGGCGCACACATAATCCAGCGGGAGGCCCGGCGCTACCCGCGCGACCCCGAATCTCAGGAGGAGGTCAAGGGGTGAAAAAATGTCAATAATTACCGAATGGTAGGCGGTGCGAGGCGCCCCTACAGCCGCCGGCTGGGCGAGCGCTGGCCCGGCCATCGCCGGGGAGCCGCGGGGCTCGGCGGCGGGTTCCCTCGGGAAATTCGCTAGCGCTGTAGCGTCAAGGGGGGCCCACGCGGGGTCCTGTGGGGTGCCGATCCGCTGGGCGATGGCCTCCTCAGGGCACGGCGGCGCGGGAGGTCTTGGGGGGCGTGCCTAGGGCGTCGGCGTCCGGCTCTTCGTCGACGTCGTAGTTCGCGCCGTCGCCCTGGTCCGGAGCGTCGCGGAAGCGGTAGCCCACGCCGCGTACCGTCTCGACGTAGTCCCGCGCGGCGTCGAGCTTTTCGCGGAGCCGCTTCACGTGGGCGTCGACGGTGCGCGTAGAGATGTGAGCGTTCATGCCCCAGACATGCTCCAAGAGAGCGGCGCGCGTCTGGACGCGGTTCCTTCGTTCGAACAACGTCACGAGCAGCCGAAACTCGAGGGCGGTCAGGGGTACCTCTGCGTCGTCCACCCAGATGCGGTGCGCGTCCCGATCGATCTTCAAGCGACCGAACTCGGCGAGTGACCTGCGCCGCGGCGCGCTGGTTCGAGCGCGCTGCAGCAGGGCGCGGACGCGGAGCAGCAGCTCGCGAACGCTGAACGGCTTGGTCACGTAGTCGTCCGCCCCCAGCTCGAAGGCGACCACCCGATCGATCTCCTCTCCGCGCGCGCTCAGCATCAGCACGGGCGTGTTACGGGTCTGCGCGTTGCTCCGCAGGGTACGGCACAGCTCGGTGCCCGGGAGGTCGGGCAGCATCAGATCCAGGATGACGAGGTCTGGGCATTTCGTGAGCGCCAGCTCGAGCCCCTCACGCCCGCGGGTCGCGGGCAAGACCTCGTGGCCGGCCTGCCGCAGGTTGAAGTCGAGGACGTCGATGATGTCCTGTTCGTCGTCGACGATGACGATGGTCCCCATGCACAGCGTCGATACGCGCGCCGCGTGACGGTCCTGTGAACGGGCGATGAAGCTCGAGCAAGAATCCGCGGCCGCGCGTTGGAAGCGTCGCGTCCGCGTGAACGCCCGAGGGCCGATGCGAGGGCCCATCCAAGGCTCAGCGGAGCGGCGGATGCACCGGTCACCTGGATTTTCCTGGGACGCCACGACTTCGTCATGAAGCGCCCCCACTCTCTCGCCCAACGAAGCGGCCGAGACGGGCCGCGCGCCCCCCACGACGACTGGGGAGCAGTCGGGCCCTGACAGCACCATGGACATCGGATGTCTCCCGCTCTTCATGGGTCCGTCACGAAGTCGTCATCGGTCGGCACGATCGGTTTTCGCGCAGGTCACGGGAACGTCGAAGCGGTCCTCGATACTGCGTAGAGCGGCCCGGCGCCGTCCAGGGAGTGAACCAAGGCAACTCGATGGCCCGACATCAAGAAAATCCAACGTCATCTCGTCCGTGGATCGGCCGCTCGCTGCGGGCGGCGCTCCTCGTCGGTGGTCTCACCGTGACGGCGCCTGCCGTCGGTGATCAGGTCGTCGATCTCGGCCGCCGCCTCGCGGCGCTGCGCGGCGAGGTCGAGGAGCTCTCGGCGGAGCTCTCGCGCAAGGACAACGACCTGAGGGATCAGGTGAGGTCCCTGGCGCGACAGAAGTCCGAGCTGAAGCTCGAGCTCCAGAAGGAGCAGGTGCGCCTCCAGAAGACGCAGACGGCGATCGCCCAGAAGAAGAAGGTCATCGCCGCGGAGCAACAGGGCGACGAGGCCCTGAAGCCCCTCTACCACGAGAGCCGCGGACAGCTGCGGAGCTATGTGGAGCGTTCGCTGCCCTTCCGCAGGGGTGAGCGCCTGGCGGAGCTCGACAAGATCGACGACCAGCTCGGCTCCGGGCTGCTCACGCCGCCGCGGGCGCTGGCGCGCCTGTGGACCTTCGCCGAGGACGAGCTGCGGCTCACCCGGGAGAGCGGCGTGTACCGTCAGTCGATCGAGCTAGCTGGGGAAGAGCTCCTCGCGGACG
>JAEWOQ010000143.1 GCA_023460875.1 Pseudomonadota bacterium | reverse complement strand
GCCGGAGGCCGCGCCGCCCGACGCTGCGCCGCCCGACGTTGCGCCGCCGGAGGCCACCCCTCCAGCGCCCACGCCTCCGGTCGCCGTCCCTCCGCCAGTCGAGAAGCCTCCGCCGCTCGAAGAGCCTCCGCCGCTCGAAGAGGCTCCGCCGCTCGAGGAGCCTCCGCCATCGCCGGAGACGCTCCCGCCGATCCCCAGGTCGTCACCGTCCTCGTCGACCGCGGTGGCGCAGGAGACCAGCACCCCCAAGGCGAGGAGCAAGCTCCCGCCCAGTCGCACACCAATCGCCGGGGAGGAGCGGCGCGGCGCCCCTCCCCCCAATCCTTCATCTGCTCGTGGAGACATCCATGACTCCTCGTTCGTCGAGCGCGAGCTGCGGTCGGCCATCTTCCATTGTCCCTCGTCGGCGGCCTCCAAGCAATGCAGATGCGCTCGTCCGGACGACCTGTGAGTCATCCAAGAGTCGGAGCCAACGGCACAAGGTGCGCCGATGTCGCTGGCACGAAGGTGCGCGCCAGGAGCTCCCCGACCGCGGCGCTAGATGACGTGAAGGACGACGAGCAGGACGACGGGGCGATGCTGCGAGGGCGATGCTGCGAGGCCGATGCTGCGAGGCCGATGCTGCGAGGCCGATGTCTGAGGAGCGATGCTGCGCGGCGACGCTTGAGAGGCGGCGCTCAGATCCCCTCGGTCGGCGGGCGGAGCTGTCTCACTTTTCCCTGCAACCGTCGACTCGTCCACACGCGGTTGTCCGCGTCCACGATGAGCGCACCGACGCCGTCGATGGATTCGACGAGCTTCAGCCCTCGCTCCGGGCCCAGGATGAACACGGCGTCGTCGATGGCGTCCGCCAGCAGGGCCGTCGGGGCCCACACGGTGACGCTGCGGCACGCGGTCGCCGGATAGCCGGTCGTTGGATCGATGATGTGATGGTAGCGGCGGCCCTCGTGGATGAAGGAGCGCGCGTAGTCGCCCGCCGTGGAGAACGCGTGGTCCTCGAGGGGGACCGTCGCGAAATACTCCCCCTTCGCTCCGCGAGGGTCCTGCACCCCGCTCACCCAGGGCGAGCCGTCCGGCTTGCGGCCGGAGCCATAGAGATCCCCCCCGGCCTGCACGAGGAAGTCCCGGAGACCGTGCTCCCGCAGCACCGCCACCGCGCGGTCCACGGCGTACCCCTTGGCGATCCCTCCGAGATCGATGGCCCGCCCCGCCGGCACCTTCACCCGCCTCGCCTCTCGGTCCAGCTCGACGAGCCGATAATCGAGCAAGCTGGCCCGTCGCGCGGCTTCCTCGCGGCTCGGCGGGACGGGGTTGGGCTCTGCCACGGAGCCGAACTTCCAGAGGTCACCCAGGGTGTGGAAGGTGATGTCGAAGCGCCCCTCGGAGATCGCGCCCGCCCAGAGGCTCTTGTCGATCACCTCGACGGTGTCTGGGCTGATGGGCGAGAATTGGCCCGCGTTGGCGTTCGCGCGGCTGAGCTCCGTGTCCGGTCGGAAGGTGCTCATCAGCCCCTCGAGCCGGCGGATCTCCTCGATCCCCGCCTGCAGGGCCCGCCGCGCCTGCGGCTCCCCGATGCCCCCGTGAGTGAACGCCACGAAGACGACGGTGGTGCCCATAGCCGGCTCCCGCAGCTCGACCTTGACGGGGGCAAAGGCAGGCGCCTCGGACGGCACCTCTTCGACCGCTACCCCGCGCGGCGCCTCCTCGCGGTCCGGCGCCTCCCCACCCCCACGCCGCTCGCAGCCGAGCAGAGCCACGGGCAGCACCGCCGACAGAGCTGCGGGCAGAGCCGTGGGCAGAGCTGTGGGCAGAGCCGCGCCGAGCAGACTCGTGAGCAGCGCCCCACGCAGACACCATCGCATGGCGCCGTGTCTAGCACGGCGACACAGCGGTCCCACCCAAGTCACGCCCCAACCGCGCCTCGACCACAGGCCCCTCCTCACGCCACCCAGGCGCGACCTTTGGGGGTCTCGGCGAGACCAGATCCCCCTACGCCAGGGCCCGGCGAGGGCCCGGCGAAGCCCCAGCTCGCGCCGACGCCGATCGACGCGGCCCCTTCTTCGAGCCGGCCGCCTCGAAGACGCCGCACACTTCCCCGCTTCTGCGGTATCCTGCCCCGGTGCTCGACATGGTACGCAGCGATCGGAGGTCGACGTGGCTCGTGCTCTACGTCGGCTGGAGCCTGGCGGCTTGCGCTGAGACTCCCCTGGATCTCGTGTGGAAGGAGGGGTCCGACCTTCCCTCCGGGGGGGGAGTCAGCGGACACGGCGCCGGGGGGGCGACCTCGGGGGGCGACAGCGGCGGCGAGACGGGCAGTGACGGGGGGGCCGCTAGCGGCGGCGCTCCCATCAGCTGCGACGAAGCCAACCAGAAGTACTACGTCATGCGGCTGCTCGCGAACGACTCGTGCTTGCAGCGAGGAGCTCCGACACCGGTCGGCGACGCGGAGGGACACCTGATCGAGCTGGCCCCGTGCACCAACGGTCTGGAACAGCTCTGGACTCTCCTGCCCCAGGAAGACGCGAACGCCTACGAGTTCCGGCACGCCGAGACCGGGGACAACCTGGACATCCGGTACGCGTCCGCGGCCGACGGGACCATCGCCATCCTGTTCGAACCCCATCCAGTGTACGAGCTGTACAACCAGCGCTTCTTCATTCGAGAGGAGCCCGCCGCGGGCACCGAAGGTGAGCTCGTTGGAGGTCCTCGGTGGGTGGCGCCCCGGCACGTCGACTTCAAGTGCCTCACGTACGTCCCCGGCATAGAGGGCGCCGAAGTGCAGATTTGGACCTGCGGCGCTGACCAGGTGAACCAACGCTGGGAAATCGAGCCGGTGGGGTGTCCCACTACCCAGCAATGAGCTCCTCACCGTGAGCACATTGAAGCCAGGGCGGCGCGTCTTCATCACTCCGCGGGCCGAGAAGGACGGCTGGGCCAAAGCCGGTCTCCGCGTAGGCCGCCTGCGTCACGGTCTCCGGGAGCTCACCCTCCGCTGAGGCCGCCCGCGCACGACGAAGAAAGCTATCCTGGCTTCATGGACGGCAACCGTTGGCGCCTGGATGGTCAGGTGGCGTTGGTGACCGGCGCCAGCGCCGGGATTGGTCTCGCGATCGCCCGCGAGCTGGCCGGGCTCGGCGCGGATCTGATGTTGGTCGCGCGAGGCGAGGACGCGCTACGGCAGGCGCGCGACGAGCTGGTCCGCCGTCATCCGGCGCAGGACGTGCGGGCCCTGGCCGCTGACGTGGCGGACGCCGCGGGCCGTCGGGCGATCCTCGACTGGGTGGAGGATCGCGGCGAGGGTCTGCACATCCTGATCAACAACGCCGGCGGCAACGTGACCAAGGCCGCGGTGGACTACACCGACGACGAGTGGCGGGGGATCTTCGAGACCAACCTCTTCTCCGCCTTCGAGCTGTCACGGCGCGCGCATCCGCTGCTGGCGCGGCAGGCGGCCTCCTGCATCGTCAATGTCGGCAGCGTCTCGGGCCTGACCCACGTGCGCAGCGGCGCGGTCTACGGCATGACCAAGGCGGCGCTCCACCAGCTGACCCGCAACCTCGCCTGCGAATGGGCGGCCGACGGCATCCGGGTCAACGCCGTAGCGCCCTGGTACATCCGCACCCGCCGCACCTCCGGCCCACTCTCGGATCCGAGCTACTACGAAGCAGTGATCGCCCGCACGCCGCTGCGCCGCATCGGCGAACCAGAAGAGGTAGCCGGCGCGGTGGCGTTCCTGTGCCTCCCCGCCGCAGCCTACGTCACCGGCGAATGCATCGCCGTCGACGGCGGGTTCCTACGCTACGGGTTCTGATCCGCTCGCGGGCCGACTAGCCAATTCGGCCTTCG
>JAEWOQ010000142.1 GCA_023460875.1 Pseudomonadota bacterium | reverse complement strand
CCCCATCTCCCCGCCGCCCGCCGCCGAACCATCGCCCTGCGCTGCCGCGCCGCCGATCTGCTGGCGGGCCCCCCCCCCGGAGCTCCGCTCCTGCACGCCTGCGATCCCGATGACTCGGGCGTGGGGGCGCTCGCGCTCCTCCGGGCCTTGGACCGCGGCCCCCTCACGGGGCAGCGCCTGGCCACCTGGCGCAGGCTCGTCGAGGACACGCGGCCCGCCGTGCGTCAGGCGGCCCTGCGCCTGCTCGGGGGCCACGCGGAAGTGGCGGAGACTCCGACCCTGCTGAAGCGGGCCATCGAGAGCGACCAGCTGGGGACCGTCGTCACCGCCTTGCAGCTCCTCGCCGCGTATCCGGCGCGCGCCACGACGACCGCAGGGGGCGCGACGGGCGACTCGAAGGACGGGACCAGCGCCGAGGCCATCGATCCCGCCATCGCCCAGGCGGTGGAGCACACGCTGCGCCGCGAGGACTGGGCGCACGCCCTCGAGGCGCGGGCCAGCGCCCTCGACGCGGTGGGGGCCCTCGGCATCTTGAACCTGAAGGGGCTCGTCGAGGAACACTGTCGAGGCCCGCACCCCGAGCTCCGGGAGCACGCGGCGCGGGCCCTCGGGCTGCTCGGGGACCCCAAGCGTCGCTGCGCCGAGCTGACCCCCAACGTCCACGTGGTCTCGGCGGCGCCCGCGGGCTCCGTGCGGCTCGAGCTGGCGACGGACATCGGCCCCCTCGCCCTCGAGCTCGACGGCGCGGCGGCGCCCGCGGCCCTGGCTCGCATCCTCCACCTCGCCCATGACGGCTACTACGACGGGCTCGCCGTGCACCGCGTGGTGGAGGGCTTCGTGGTCCAGTTCGGCGACGCTCCGGGGGACGGCTTCGGGGACCCGCAGCGATCTCCCTTACCCTGCGAGCGCAGCCCCACCCCCTTCGAGCCCCTCGACGTGGGGATGGCCATCGCAGGCCGGGACACGGCGACCACCCAGTGGTTCGTCGCCCTCGATCGGTACCCGCAGCTCGACGGCGTCTACACGCGCGTCGGCCGCGCCGAAGGGCCTTGGGGCCTGCTCGCTGTGGGAGATCGCGTCCACTGGATGCGTCTGGCGCAAAAGTGACCCGGTGTTACCGTCGCGCCGATGCTGCTCGCCGCCGACATCGGCAACACGAACATCGTCCTCGGGCTGTACGAGGGAGCCCACCTCCGACACACGCTGCGCATCGCCACCATGCGCACGCGCACCGCGGATGAGCACTCCGTCCTGCTCCGCCAGATGCTCGATCTGCGCGGCGTGGATCCGCGCTCGATCCACGCCGCCATCGTCGCCAGCGTGGTGCCGCCCCTCACGGACGTGGTCGCCGCCTCGATCCGACAAGCGTGCGGGCGCGACCCCCTGGTGGTGGGCGGCCCAGGCCTGAAGACGGGCATCCGCATTCGCTACGACAACCCCCGCGACGTGGGCGCCGATCGAGTCGTCAACGCGGTCGCGGCCCACGATCGGGTGAAGGGGGCCGCCATCGTGGTGGACTTCGGCACCGCCACCACCTTCGACTGCGTCTCCGCGGACGGCGAGTACCTCGGCGGCGTGATCGTGCCGGGGGTGCAGGTGAGCCTCGACGGGCTCCTCGGGCGGGCGGCGAAGCTCAGCCGGATCGAGATCGCCGAGCCTCCCCAGGTCGTCGGCCGCAACACCCCCCACGCGATGCAGTCGGGCATCATCTACGGCTATGCGTCCCTCGTCGACGGGCTCGTCGACAAGATCGAGGCGGAGCTCGGCGTGTCCTGCCAGGTGATCGCGACGGGGGGCCTCGCGGACTTGATCGGCCGCCACGCCCGGCGCGTGGACGAGATCTGCCCGGACCTCACCCTCGCCGGGCTGCGCCTCATCTACGAGCGTAACGCGCGCTCCTCCCGCGAGCGATGAGCGAGGGCCGCGCTCCCGGATCGAGGTGGATCCTCCTCGCCGTCGCGGCGACGCTGCTCCTGGCCTTCATGATCACGCGCTGGCCCTCCGCCGGTGGCGCGACCCCGCAGCCGCCCGAGGCCGAGGCCGCGACCGCTCCCCAGGGCGCTCCCCGGGTGGTGTCTCTGGCTCCCGCGGTGACCGAGACGCTCCTCGCCCTGGACGCCACTGAGCACCTGGTGGGCGTGAGCCAGTATTGCCGCGGCCCCCTGGAAGCTCTGCCCCGGGTCGGCACCGCCATCACTCCCCAGCTGGAGGCCATCGCGCGGCTCCGCCCTACGCTCATCGTCTCCTCACTGGTCGCCGGCGGCCAACTGCAGCCCCTCTCTCGGCTGGCTCCCACGCGGGAGCTGCCCTGGCTCCACCTCCACGAGGTCGTCGCCAGCATCCGCGAGCTCGGCGCCCTGGTGGGCCGCGAACAGGAAGGAGGCGAGCTCGCCGATCGGGTCGCCCAAACGCTGTCCGCTTCTCCCCCGGAGGACGCGCCGCGGGTGCTGCTCGTGATGAGCTACGGCGACACCGGCAGCAACGAGGTCTGGTTCATCCGCCGCAACTCCCTCCACGGCGCGCTGCTCCACGCCGCCGGCGGTCGCAACGCCGTCGCCGCGGACGTCGCCGGCCAGCCGCGGATGTCCGTCGAGGAGCTCTTGCGCACGGACCCCGAGCAGATCGTGCTCGTGGTGGACTCGGAGCAGGTGAGCGAAGCGGAGGCCCGCCGGCGCCTGCGCGGCCTGCTCGCTCTCGAGCCTCTCGGCGCCGTGCGCGACGGCAAGATCGGCCTGCTGCGCGCCCCGAACCCCCTGTCCGTAGGCCCCAACATCCTCGATTTGGTCGAGCCATTGCGCCAGGAGCTCGAGCGGCTCGCGAGCGCCGCTCTTCCCACCGGCGGCCCCAACGGCGACCCCACCGGCGACCCCGGCGGTGACCCAGGCCCCCGCTCAGAACCCCCGTCGAGCCCCTGACCAAGCCCCTTCGAAGGAGAGACGGATCCTTGGTCCTCGGCCGCCGCCGCGGGATAAGGCGCCCAGCATGGAGCGTGAGCACCCAGCGACCGGGCTTTGCCTCCAGGGGGTCACCCTCGGCAGCCGACTGCAGGACGTGAGCCTGGAGCTCCGCACTGGAGACTGCTGCGTGGTGGTGGGCCCGAACGGCGCCGGGAAATCGACCCTGCTGCGCGTCCTGCTCGGCCTCGAGCGCCCCGACCGAGGCGCGGTCCTCCTCGATGACCGACCCCTCGAGGAGCTCAGCCCGGGCCAACGCGCCGCCCACGTCGCCTGGTTGCCCCAACGCCCCAGCCTGGGAGAGGCGCTCAGCGTGGAGGAGCTCGTCGCGAGCGCGCGCTACCGGTTCGGCGAAGCCCACGGGGAGGCCCTCGCCCACGCCCGACGCGCCCTCGCCGAGGTAGGCGCCGCTCACCTGGCGGATCGCCGCTCGGATCGCGTCAGCGGTGGAGAGCTCCAGCGGGCCCTGCTCGCGACGCTGCTGGCCCAGGAGGCGCCGCTGCTCCTCGTCGACGAGCCCGCGAACCACCTCGATTTGGCCTATCAAGCCGCGATCTACCGCCGGCTGGGGGACCTCTGGGGGCAGGGTCTGGGGCTCATGGTGGTCACCCACGACGTCAACCTCGCGTGGCTACTCGGCGCCCCCGAGCGGGTGCGGGTGCGCGGCCTCCAGGAGGGGCGCGTCGTCCAGGACACGACCCTCGCCGCGCCCGATCTCGCCGAGCGCTTGAGCGAGCTGTACTCCGTGCCCCTGCGCGCCGTGGAGGTCGGGGGCGTACGACAGCTCCTCGTCGATCGCTCCGCGATCCCGATGCCTCCCCCAGGAGCCGAGCCGTGAAGGCTCTACTGCTCGTGCTCGTCGTAATGCTGCTGGTGGCCGCGGCGTCGGTGTTCTTGGGGGCGCCCCTCGTGGGCGCCGAGGGGCAGTTCGTGCTCTGGCAGCTGCGGGTACCGCGTGCGTTGGCTGGTTTGTTGGTGGGGGCCACCCTGGCGCTCGTGGGGGCGGCCTTCCAGTTGTTGTTCCACAACCCCTTGGCGGAGCCGAGTACGGTGGGGACGACCGCAGGGGCGGCCCTCGGCGCGCTCGGGGCCCTCGTGTTCGAGCTCAGGGGCGCCTGGCAGCTCTCCGCGGTCACCCTGTTCGCCTTCGCCGGTGCCCTCGGCGCTAGCCTGGTGGTCGCGCTCGCCGCGAGCTCCGGGCGCGCGCGCAGGAACGACGTGCTCCTCGCGGGCATCGCCGTCACCCTCGCCGCTGGCGCCGTCTCTCAAGCCGTTCACTCGATCGCGGAGGCGCCCGCCCTGTTCGCCGCCGCGATGTGGGGGCTCGGGCAGCTGCCCCAGGTGGGCTACGAGCGGGTGCTCGTGCTGGTGCCCTTCGTGCTCGCCTCCTCGGCGGTGCTGCTGTTCCGGGGACGGGCCCTGGCCGCCCTCGCCCTGAGCGAGGAGTGGGCGGCCACCCAAGGGGTGCCCGTGCGCCGCGTTCGGCTGGAGGTGCTGGCGGCCGGGTCCCTGGGGGTGGCGGCCTGCGTCGCGCTGTGCGGGCCGATCACCTTCGTCGGGCTGCTCGTGCCCCACCTGGTGCGGCGCCTGCTGAATCCGCCGGCCCGACAGCTCCTCGGCTTGTCCTGGCTCGCGGGGGCCGCTTTCCTCGTCGCCTGCGACGGGATCGCGCGGGTGCTCGTGCCCGGCCGTGAGCTGCCCGTGGGCGTGCTCACCGCGGCGCTCGGCGCCCCCGCTCTGTTCGCCCTGGTGCTCCGCCGCTGAACGTCCCGGCACCCCGAGCGGCCCGCCGCCATCGGGGTCGCACCTGCCCGGTGAACCCCGCTGGCTCGGGGCCGTTCCCCTCCGCAGCCCGCCACGCCCGTCGGGCAAGGCCAACGAGCCGCCTTCCGCCCCATGTACCCTGCCCGCCGCGCCGTCCGTCATCCCCGCGCGATCACCGCGCCGCGCGTGAGCGCCCGCCCCCCCTGGTGGGCGCTGGTCTGCGCGGTGGGCGCCTGCACGGCGTGGTGCAGCGCAGCCCAGGCGAGCGACCCGGCAGCGGCCGCCGAGGCGCTCTTCCTCGAAGGTCGCCGCGCGATGGATCGCGGGCGCTACGAAGCCGCCTGCTCCAAGTTCCGCGAGAGCCATCGCCTGGAGCCCGCCGCAGGCACGGTGATGAACCTCGCCACCTGCGAGGAGCACCGCGGCCGTCTCGCGAGCGCCTGGCAGCGCTGGCACGAGGCCCTCCAGCTCCTCGAGCCAACGGACGACCGCGTGCCCTTCGCCCAGGGGCGCGTCACGGCCCTCGCGGGCGAAATCCCCTCCCTCACGGTGCGCCTAGCGCCCGGCGCGCCGGAGCGCTCGTTCTTCGTGCGCGACGGGGCGCGCTACGAGCGGGGCGCCTTCGACACGGCCCTCCCCGTCGACCCCGGAGAGCAGGTGATCGTGGTGGGCGCGCCCCACCACGTACCCACGGTGTACCGCGTCGAGGTTCAACGCGGCGAGCAGCGCGCCGTCGAGGTGCGCCCCGGCCCCGTGCGCCGGCCGCGGCTCGACGAGGAACGGACGGAGGCGGCCTCCTCCCAGCGCACCTGGGCGCTCCTGTGTGGCGGCGCGGGGCTCCTGGGGGCGAGCACGGCGGTGGTCGCGGGGCTGCTGCTCCCCCAACGACGCGCCACCATCGAGGTCCACTGCAGCGGCGCCACCTGCGACGCTCTCGGGAGCGCGGCGCTGCAGGAGCGGCGTCAGCTGGAGGTCGCCCGCGCCATCGGCTGGATCGTCGCCGGCGCAGGCGTCGGCGCCGGGGCCCTCTTGTTCTTCAGCGAGCCAGCGCCCACCCCTCCTCTGGGAGCCTTCCTGGTCCCCGGCCAGGGCTGGATCACCTACACGGGCGCCTTCTGAGGGCCTCAAGGGCCTCTCGAATCCTCGCCGCGCTCGGTTCCTCGCCGCGCTCGGTTCATCGCGGCGCTCGGTTCATCGCGGCGCTCGGTTCATCGCCGCACTCGGTTCATCGCCGCACTCGGTGCTAGCATCGATCGGGCCCCCTCTGCCCGTGACTCCGAACGAATTCGATCAGTATTTGGACGACCTCGAGACCCGCCTCGAGCGTCTGCGGTCCTTGTACGAGCAGTATTTCATGGGCATGGAGCGGATCGAGCCCTCCGTCGCCCGCAAGGACGTGGATCGTCGCTTCTGGCTGCTTCGTCGGGAGAAGGTCCGCAACACCGCGCGCCGCTTCAAGCTGCAGACCCTCGTGCAGCGCTACAACACGCTGCAGCAATACTGGCACCGGACCTGTCGCGAGATCGAGCAGGGCACCTACCGTCGCCACAAGCTCAAGGCGGAGCGCGCCTTCGGCATCCGCAGCGCGGAGACCCCGGCGCGGGAGAAATCCGCGCCCCCTCCCGCCCCCACCGAGAAGGCAGAGCGCTCACGGCAGGCGACCCGCTCCGCGGAAGAGGACCTGCGGGCCCTGCTCGCCAGCGACTTCGATCCCGCCGCGGAGGTGGACGCCGCCCTCGACGCGATCTTCAGCCCGGCCCCCGCTCCCCGAGTCGCCCCCGGGCCCCCCTCGGAGGTCCGCGCCACCGCCCCAC
>JAEWOQ010000141.1 GCA_023460875.1 Pseudomonadota bacterium | reverse complement strand
GGGCGGGGCCGCGGCGGGGGGGGGGGGGCGCGGGGCGCCGGGGGGGGGATCGGGGGCGCCTGCGGGGGGCGGGGTGCATCGAGGGACGCGCTGCAGGTAGCTGTGACCCCTCGATGAGTGTGGGACGTGAGTGGGGACGTGAGTGGGACGTGAGTGGGGGATGCGTGCGGCCTGTTCGCGGCTTCAGTTTGCGGGCGGCTCGATGAAGATGCCGGGGCACGGTTCGTCGCCGGCTACGCGGGCGCCGAGCAGGTACATGGTGACGTGGGGGTTCTCGACCCAGCTCCAGCCGCCGCCGCCGTGGGAGTGGTCGTTCGTGTGATTGAAGGGCTGCCAGCTCGAGGCGTTCACCGCCAGGCGGAGCTGATCGGAGGTGGCTCCTGCCGAGAGCCAAAGGGAGTTCGGGAGGCGCACGTCCATGTAGTGGGTCGCCTCCGCGCAGCCGCCGCCGGGGACCTCGTGGAACGTGACCTCGGGCATGGTGGAGCAGCCCCAGCAGCTCGCCGACAGGGCGCCCGCTGGCTCCTGGGTGAAGTAGTAACGCAGCACCGCGCGGCCGGCGAACGCCAGGTTCCCCGACGTGTTGCGCACCTGCAGCCCGGGGGTCATGAAGTTCGGCTGGGGAGCGTGATCCTGATAGAGCACCTCGAACCGACAGTCCGCGGGGCAGGAGGTCGCGCTCTCGCCGTTGCTGCACACCCCATCGCCACAGGAACAATCCGCGGCGCAGGACGTGGGATCCTCCAGCGGCCCGCAGGCGCCGTCCCCGCAGGAGCAGAACGACGCGTCCGTGCGCTCGCAGGCGCCGCGCAGCGCGTGGAAGCCGTAGATGGCGTCCTCTCCGCGGCAGCCATCGTCGGGGCAAACGTTCACGCGGTTGCACTCGCCGTCGGGCACGTAGTCCTGGTCGCCGCGCACCAAAATGCCGACGAACTCGCCGGTGCTCTGATCGAAGACGCCAGAGCCGGAGTTGCCGACGAAGGTGTCGAGGTTGGCGACGAAGTGGCGGAGAGCCGGGTCGTTGCTGCGCAGGGTGGCGTTGTCGGCGAGCTTCAAGGGCAGGCGGCTCGGGTAGCCCGCCACCACGAGATCCGTGCCGATCGGCAGCGCCGTGTCGGCGACGCGCACGGGGGCCGGGGTGCGCCCCACTACGGGGCGATCGAGCTGCACGACGGAGTAGTCGAGGCCCGTGGAGCTCTGCATCCGCGCCAGGATGCGTGAGCAGGAGTAGACCTGGTCGCTGGTGATGGTGCCGAGGGTGCTCGGGGACGTCATCGTGTAGTCGAAGACGAACTTGCTGGCGTTGCAGTTGTTGATGCAGTGGCCCGCGGTGACGACGATGTCGTCGTCGATGAGGGTGCCGCTGCAGCTGGAGAGGGCCGGCTGCGACGCGAAGCGCTCGTCGGAGCAGACGTTCATGCGCGCCTCCAGGGTCCAGGTCCCCAAGGAGACGTCGTTGGGGTCGGACATGTCCACCTGGGACGTGTCCACGAGGGCCACCGAGAACTCCTCCGCCCGCGCCGCCCACACGGGATCGGCGTAGTCGAAGGGATCGACGCGGTCGTCGTTGCCGTAGACCACCTCCGCGTCGAGGCGCGCGGTGGGCTCCTCCGCTCCCTCACCGCCGCAGCCGGCGGCGGCAGCCCAGGAGACCAACAGGATGGGACCGAGCACGCTGTTCTTGCGATTCCTCACGAGCACCTCCTCCTGACGAGCGGCGCCCGTGAGCTCGCGAGCGAAGGAAGACGTGCCCCCGCCCCGACTCACGTTCTGACCGCGATCGTCCTTGCTCCCCCGTTGGAGTCACGCGGCCCCGAGAACCTTCACGGCTCCCCCACGAAAAATCGTCCCTCAGGTCCCGGATGTCACGGAGACCTCACGCAGGCTCTCGAGCCCGCCCTCGAAGTCCTGACCGATGAGGTCGTCCATATCCATGAACACGGACAACCGGCGACCGCTCCTCACTCCCCGCGTCGGAGCCGTCCATCGCGGCGGATCACGCCCGCCGCGTAGAGCACCCACAGGGCGATGAGCGGCTGGAAGAGCGGGCGCAGCCAGAAGTACCAGGCCCCGAAGGCGAACCCCTCGACGCCTCCTCCCTGGATCGCCACGTGGACGTTCGCGATCACCAGGAACGCGAGCAGCACCGCCAAGCCGATGCCCGCCCAGTATCTCAAATCGGGGAGCTTCAACCGGCGATAGACGCCCAGGGGCACGAGCAGCCCCACCGCGCCGGCGAGCTCTGCGACGCCCGTCAACCAGATCAGCGGCGCCCGCAGGTCCCCGAAGAAGCCGGGCATCATCGGCAGGTAACGCGTCTCGGTGCTGAGGAAGTGATCGACCCCCGTGAACAGGAACGCCGCTGCCGCGCCGAGCCGCATGGCCGTCCGCAGGTCCTTCCCCGCTCCGAACGCGGCCCTCAGCAGCCACGCCAAGGCGGCGACGCTCGTCATCAGCAGCAAGAAGCTCATGGGTTCGTTCCTCCTCTCCCATGTTAACACCGTTAACCTCACAGGCAAGGAGGAGCACGACCAGGAGGAGGTGCCGGCGCCGAGCGTGGCCGGGGCGCCCCCGCTCAGCCGCCCTGATCTTCGGGGCGGAAGCGGCGGGCGAAGGCGAGGGTCTTGGCGAAGGCGACCCCCACACAGCCGAGGATCGAACCCGTCGTCAGGAGGGTCGCGCTCCCCGGCCCCAGCGGGACGAGCAGACAAACGGCACCCGCCGCCGCGATGGGGAGAGACCACAGCGCCAGCTGCCGACCGCCGTACTCGTTGATGGCGTACCAGTGCTCGTCCGACCGGAACGACTGGGGCAGCCGCACCCCGTAGAGCGGGTTCCTCCCCACCTTGCGCCGGATCAAGGGGACGCTGATGCCCACGAACAGCGCGGCGCAGCCGATGTTGACGAGACCGAGGAGTACGTTGGGAGCCATGTTTCTCGGGGAGGGCGTCACCGGACACCAAGTTTCCGGCCGTAGGTCAGTCGCCCTTGTATTCCGGATCTCCGGGCGAACGGTAGCGATCGAGGGGGCTCCTGAGGCCGTCGCTCCCGTAGTAGCGCCCGTTGCCCTCGAGCTCGCCGAACAGCAGCTTCAGCGGCGCTCGCGCGCCCTGATCGGGCGTCTTCATCCCGAGGTCCGCGGGCTTCTTCCCCTGGGAGGCGGCGTACCCGCGCGTGAGATCGGTCTCGATGAAGCCGGGGGTGACGGCGTTGATCTTCAGCTCCGGATGACGCCGCGCGAGCTGCAGGGTGTACGTGTTGGCGCAGGCCTTGGAGAGGCCGTAGGAGTCGCCGTCCCCGAGCCCGCGCTCGCGGAACGCCGCCGGGTCGCCGTCGAGGGGGATGCACTCCTTCATCAACGCCTCGAGATCCGCCCACTCGGTGTTCGGGTCCAGGAAGAAGCGCCGGCGCGCTTCGCTGCATCGCGCGACGAAGCTGGGGCCCGCGGCGGAGGTGATGTTGACGATGCGTCCGCGCCGCGGATCGAGCAGCGGCAAGAAGGCCTCCGAGACCCGCCGCATGCCGACGACGTTCACGTCGAGGATGCTGGCGAGGGTCTGCCCACCGAGGCCCACGCCGGCGTTGTTCACGAGGCCGTACAACCCGGCCCCCTCCCCCAGCGCGCTCCGCACCGTCGTGACGCCCTCCGCCACCGAGGCGTCGCTCGTGACGTCGAGCTGCACGAAGCGCACCCGATCCGCGAAGGAGTCATCCAGCGCCTTCAGCTCGGCGACGGCCGCCGCCCCGCGCTTCGGGTCGCGGGCTCCGAGGAACACGAACGTGTCGTCTTGGTCCGTCAGGATGCCCTTGGCGATCCCGTAGCCGATCCCTTTGTTCGCACCGGTGACCAGTACCTGTCGCATGTCGATGTCTCCTCGTAGCGTGTTCGCGTGACGCGCCGACCGCGCTGCTCCCCAGGGGCGCCCCGCGGGCTGGACCCGCAAGATGGACCCGCAAGATGGCCCCCCGGAAGCTCCCCGCGCGGTCACCTTGCAACGGGAGCAGCGCGGCGGCAACGCGGGTTGCCAGCCAGCGGGCGATCCGTGAAGACGTCGACCAAAACATAACGGAGTGTGAGCACCCCGCTACACTACCTCCGATTACCTCGGATTACCTCCGAGACCACGGGGCGCACCACCAGAGCCATGTCGCTGACCTGCCGCTGATGTGGGAAACCCTGATGTGGGAAACCCTGATGTGGGAAACCCAGCGCACGCAGAAGTGAAAACGAAAGATTGACCACGCCGCTGGGCCGCCCGATGATGGGAAGTTGGCAACCAAGTGAGAACGCGGCTGTTCACGACCCGACGACCATGGGTTCCCCTCGCTCGTCGGCATGCTCTGGGGCAACCTGCTCGGGGGCAAGGGGTACACGGGAGTCCGGATACCGAAGGGAGTCGAGCCCTATGAGCATCGGTCGCAGTGCGCACCAGAAATCCAGCGACTTGACCTCGGGCACCTTCGTCACGGCCGACCTGCAGGGGGATCCGGACGCTGCCCATCTGGTGAACCTCGCGCTCGGGCAGTCGAGCATCCTCGAGAAGATCGCCCTGGGGGCGCCTCTCGACGAGACCCTCACGAGCTTGCTCGAGTTCCTCGAACGCGACGCGCCTGAAATGCGCTGCTCCGTGCTGCTGCTCGATCCGGATGGCGTCCACCTGCGCCACGGCGCCGCTCCCCGCTTGCCGAAGGAGTACACACGCCAGATCGACGGGCTCCCGATCGGCCCCAACGCGGGCTCCTGTGGGACCGCCGCGTACCGCAACGAGCGCGTCGTGGTGACCGACATCGAGCGCGACCCGCTCTGGGCGCCGTACCGCGACGTGATCCGCCCCTTCGGTCTGCGCGCCTGCTGGTCGACCCCCATCCTGGACCAGCACGAGCACGTGCTCGGCACCTTCGCCATGTATTTCGAGTGCCCGTCGAGCCCGACGCCGCTCCATGAGCGCCTCACCCAAATCGCGTTGCACGTCGCCGCCATCGCGATCGCCAAGGACCGCCGCGAGCGCGAACAGCGAGAGCTCCTCGAGCGCTATCGCCTCGTGAATCTGGCGACCAAGGACGCCGTCTGGGACTGGGACATACGCCGCAACATCCTCTGGTGGAACGACTCCGTCGAGTCGTTGTTCGGCTATTCGAAGGAGGAGGTGGGCTCGGACCTCGACTGGTGGACGGAGCGCGTCCACATCGACGATCGCGAGCGCGTCCACCACACCCTGCAGCGCGCGGCCGAGGAGGAGGAGAGCTGGGCGGAGGAGTACCGCTTCCTCCGCAAAGACGGCAGCTACGTCGACGTGCAGGACCGCGGCTACGTGATGCGCGACGCCGACGGCACGACCGTGCGCATGATCGGTTCGATGCAGGACATCACCGAGCGCAAACGGGCCGAGGCGCGCATCCGTGAGCTGGCCTACAACGATCCGTTGACCCACCTCCCGAACCGAGCTGCCTTCCAGCTCCGCATCGCGCACGGCATCGAGCTCGCTCGAACGGGACGACACCAGCTCGCCTTGCTCCTGGTGAACCTGAACTGCTTCCGGGACGTCAACGATTGTCTGGGCCACCTGAACGGCGACCGCGTGCTCCAGCGCGTCGCCGAGCTCTTTCGCGCGGAGCTGGACTCCTTCGGCGAGGTGGCCGCCCTCGGCGGCGACGAGTTCGCCATCCTCCTGCCCCAGGTGCGCGACGAGTCCCACGTGGAGACCGCCTTGGCCCACATTCACCGTGCCCTGGAGGCGCCGGTCCACCTCGCCGAGATCCCCATCAAGATCGAGGCCACCATCGGTGTGGCGCTCTTCCCCGACCACGGCGAGACGACGGACGCCCTCTGGCAGCATGCTGGCGTGGCGCTCCGCACGGCGAAGGAGAAGTACGAGCGCCATTTGTTCTACAGCTCCGGCATCGATCACTACGACCCGTCACGCCTGATCCTGCTCGGCGAGCTGCACGATGCCATTCAGGCGCGGCAGCTCCTCCTCCACTACCAGCCGAAGATCGATCTGCGCACGAGGCGCACCGTCGGCCTCGAGGCCCTCGTGCGCTGGCAGCACCCGACGCGGGGTCTGCTCTTCCCCGACACGTTCATCCCCCTCGCCGAGCGCACGGGTCTCATCAACCCGCTCACCACGGCGGTGGTCGTGTCCGCCTTGGAGCAGGGCGTCCGCTTTCGCCAGGCGGCCCTCCCCCTCGGCATGTCGGTGAACCTCTCGGCCCGCAACCTCCACGAACCCGGCTTCGCCCCGAAGCTGCTGGCGCTGGTCGAGAGCGTCGCCTTTCCCCTCTCCGACCTGACGCTCGAGGTCACGGAGACGGCGATCATGACCGATCCGGTGCGCGCCAAAGCGGTGCTCACCGAGCTGGCCGAGGCGGGCATCCACCTGTCGATGGACGACTTCGGCATCGGCCAGTCGTCGCTCTCCTACTTGAAGGAGCTGCCCATCTCGAAGATCAAGATCGACAAGTCCTTCGTGATGGGCCTCGAGGAGCCCCGGAACCTGGCGGTGGTGCGCTCCGCCATCGACCTGGCGCGCAACATGGACCTCCAGGTCACCGCGGAAGGCATCGAGACGGAGGCGGCCTGCGACACGCTCCGGGGACTCGGCTGCCAGATCGGCCAAGGCTACTTCTTCAGCCGCCCGCTCGCCGTCGAGCGGCTCCATCCC
>JAEWOQ010000140.1 GCA_023460875.1 Pseudomonadota bacterium | reverse complement strand
GCGCGACGTCGCGCACGCGGATGGGGGTGCCGTCCCGGAGCGCCACGACCGCGGCCTCGAGATCTTCCACGGAGCGGACGAGGCCGCGGCTCCGGATGACGTACTCGACGCCGTTGATTTCGAGGGTGCGCGCGCCGACGTCCAGGTTCGACTCACGCACCGCGGCGGCGATCGCGTCCAGGGTGACGCCGTGGGCGCGCATCGCCTCCGCGTCCACGTCCACTTGGTACTCGCGCACGTGGCCGCCGATGGACGCGACCTCGGCGACGCCCTCCGCGGCCTGCAGCGCGTAGCGGACGGTCCAGTCCTGGACGGAGCGCAGCTCGTCCAGGTCCCACCCTCCTACGACGTTCCCTTCCGGATCACGTCCTTCGAGGGTGTACCAGAAGATCTGCCCCAGGCCGGTGGCGTCGGGCCCCAGGGTGGGTGTGACGCCCTCGGGGACGGTCCCGGGCGGGAGGGACGTGAGCTTCTCGAGGACGCGGCTGCGCGACCAGTAGAACTCCACGTCGTCCTCGAAGATCACGAAGATCATCGAGAAGCCGAAGGACGACGAGCTGCGCACGGTGCGCACGCCGGAGATCCCGAGCAGCGCCGTGGTCAGCGGATAGGTGACCTGATCCTCGACGTCCCGCGGCGAGCGGCCGGGCCACTCGGTGAAGACGATCTGCTGGTTCTCCCCGATGTCCGGGATGGCGTCGACGGGGATCGGCCGACGCTCCACGCCGGGCACGTCCCAGTCGAAGGGGGCCACGTACACTCCCGCGCCGAGGAGCACGCCGACCAACACGAGCGCGATCAGCCGATAGTGGAGGAACCAACCGATGACGAACTCCCAGAAGCCTCCCGCCGGAGGGACGGCGGCTCCTGCAGGGGGCCCAGGGGGAGCCGATGCGCGCATGCTCATCTCCCCCCTGGTGCCGGCTCCGCGGACCCGGACGGCGGCGCGTCCGGCGCGTGCGCACCGGGCGACACGGTGCCCCGGAGGTCCCCGCACTGGCGCATCGACTCACCGAAGTAGGGGTTGTCGATCGTGTCGCCCTCTTGAATCCAGGTGGCGCCTCGGCCCGCCGCCATGGGGCAGTGGGCCACGTGCACGGGACGGGGGAGCGGATTGCCAAAACGCTGGAGCAGAGCGTGCAAATGACCCGACAGCGTCTCGAAGGGCTTGCGGGCTGCTTCGAGGTCCTGGGCCGCCGCTATCTCGTTTGCTCGCTCGCGCAGCGACCCCTCGAGGACGCGCCAGACGGCCTGGGCATCAGCCGCCTCCAACTTCACCAGAGCCGCCGCCGCGGCGAGCGCTGCCGCCGCCTTCCGCGCGCTGCTCAAGTCGTCGGCGGCGAGCGCGGTTTGGAGATCGAGGTAGGCCTCGAGCGGGGGCTGAAGGCGCTGACGTTCCTGCGCGGACACCTCGACGAAGCCGTCCTCCTGCTCGGGCGCCGTATCGTCGGGGCCCGTCATCATGCTCGCGCCACCTCGGATCTGCAGATCCGCGTCGAGCGCAAAGGCCCCCCGCGTGACGACGCGCTCGCCCTCCGCCAGGCCCGCCAAGACGGGGTACCACTCACCAGCGCGGGAGCCGAGGCGCACCACACGTGCCTCGTAGGTGGGGCGCTCCGTGGCGGGCACCTCGACATAGACGATCGAGCGACGACCGGTGAACAGCGGCGCCGTGCGGGGCACCACCAGGGGCTGCTCGGCTTCGCTCCCGCGCCGCCCCTCCACCATTCCTTGGGCGAACATGCCAGGTAAGAGGCGCCGATCGCGGTTCTCCACCTCGACCCGCACCCGCACCGTGCGGCGCTGGGGATCGAGCGTCGGCTCGATGAACGCCACGCGGCCCTCGAAGGTCTCCCCGGGCAACGCCTCGACCGTGACGTGGACGTCCTGCCCCACCCGCAGCGAGGCGAGATCGCGCTCGTAGGCCTCGAGCTGCACCCAAACCTTGGAGAGGTTGGCCATGCGATAGAGGGGCTCCCCCGTCGCCACGTAGGCGCCCTCCGTGGCGACCCGCTCGATCACGGTCCCCGCGAACGGAGATTGGATCCCGATCTGCCGCGCAGGCTGCTCCTCGGCCTCCATCGCGCGGATCCGATCCTCCGGCACGCCGAGGAGCCGCAGCCGCTCGCGAGCCGCTCCGAGGGCCGCTCGTGCAGCTGCGCGCGCCGCGTCGCTCGCGTCCTGCATGCGCTCGGCTTGGCGCCGGGCGGCGATCACGTCCTGATGCGCCGCCAGCACATCGGGGCTGTAGAGCGTCGCGATCGTCTGCCCGGCGCGCACCCGCTCGCCGGTGACGCGCACGTGCAGCCGATCGATGCGCCCGCTCACCCAGGAGGTCACCGTGCGCAGGGTCGTCTCGTCGGCCTCGACCCGCCCGAGCAGAGGGACCTCTCGAGCAGGGTCGGTCATGCGCCGCGCCTCGCTGGTGCGCAGCCGGGCCAGCACCTTCGCCCGCTCGGAGAGGACGACGCGCTCGGGCGGCGGCGCATCTCCCTCCTCCTCCACGGGCACGAGGTCCATGCCGCAGATCGGGCAGGTGCCAGGCTCGGGCTGGCGGATCTGAGGATGCATCGAGCACGTCCAAACCTCGGCCTCGGAGGCCGCCTCCTCGCCCTCGTGCGCGGCGTGGTCAGACGGGTGAGCGGAGGAGTGGGCTCCGTCGCCGTCGTGCCCCCCCGAACGGAACGACAGCGCGCCGACGGCGAACGCAAACGACGCGACGAGGACGTAGGGGAGCACCCCACGGAGCCGCGCGCGACCTGACTCCTGGCGCGCGCCGCGCTGGTTCGCTTCAGTCATGTTCTCCTCCAGGAGCGCCGCCCGCCCGCTCCACGCGGCGCCCAACGACGCGCTCGAGCTCCGCCCAGGCCAGCGCGTGGTCGACGCGGGCCTGCTCCAGGCTGGTGCGGAGCTCGACCAGGTCCTTCTGCGCGAGCAGCGAAGCGGCCAAGGTCGCCCGCCCCGTGACGTAGGCCCCGAGCGCGGATTCATAAGCCGCCTCGGCCTGGGGCAAGAGGGTGTGTCGGTGCAGCTCGATGCGGCGCTTCGAGTCACGGATCCGGGACAGCGCCTCCTCGAGATCGGCCCGCGCGTTCAACAAGGCAGCCTGACCGTCCGCGAGCCGAGCCGCTGCCTCTGCCTCTGCCGCGCGAATGGCCTCCGCGTACGCGCCCTGCCACAGAGGCAACCGCACACCGAGGCTGGGCATGATGCCGCTCTCGCCCATGCCTCCCGGCATGCTCATCCATTCGACCCCCACCACGACCCCTGGCCAGCGCTCGATCCGCTCTGCCCGAGCCCGAGCCTCCGCGGCCTCTCCCTCGAGGACGAACACCTCGATGGCGGGGTGCTGGAAGGCGACGCCCAGCAACACCTCTGCGCCCTCGGCGGGCAAGGCCGCGCTCGGCTCCCCCTC
>JAEWOQ010000139.1 GCA_023460875.1 Pseudomonadota bacterium | reverse complement strand
GACGGGGTGAGGGCGCCGACGACGAGGGCGGCGACGAAGGCCACCAAGAGGGCGGCGCCGAGGCGCGTCCAGGCGAGGGGCCAGCCGAGGAAGTGCGCGCTGAGCACGAACGTCTCGACGCCGAGCTCGGGGGCGGCGAGCAGGAAGCCCACTACGAGCGCGGGGGCGGCGCGACGTCGATGCAGCGCTTCGGAGGTGGGCAGCACGCGCCGGGACGATAGGGGGCGGGGCAGACCGAGCAGCGTGCCGCGGAGCGCGTCCCACCCCAGTCCACGGGAGCGGAGCCGAGCCTCGGGGAGCTTCGCGGAGAGGGCTTGGAGCAGCGCGGCGATGGCCAGTCCGAGCAAGAGCAGGGGCGCGGTGTCCATCGCGATGTCCAAGAGAGCATCGGTGATGTGCGTCGGCGCCTCGTGCACCTCCTCGTGGTGGTGTCCGCTGCCGCCGAGGAGGCTCGTGGCGAACCCCGCGGCGGCCACGATGACGTCGAGGGTGCGGGCTCGGGGGGTGGTGGGGCTCTGGGCGAGCAGGTCGTGGGTGACGACGTGCACCAGGAGGCCGGAGACCACCGCGGTGATCCAGCCGCCCCATGTCTCCGCGAACGCCGTGGGGATGGAGTTGGCGAAATAGATGCCCGCGATGCTCGCGACAGCCAGCCCGAAGGCGCGGAAGAGGGCAGAGCCGCGCCCCTGCACGGAGTCGAAGGCGAGCACCATGATCGCGACCACGGGCACCGCGTGGGCCGCGATCGCTGCCATGATGTCCCCGTGAGAGTGCCCCGCGTGGAGCTCGCCCGTATAGGCGCCGAGGGCTACGCCGTCGCCGAGGTGGTGCAGGAGCAGGCCGAAGTAGCTCGCCTCGAGCGTCAGGTCGGAGGCCCGATCGCCGTCGCGCCCTGCCCCGTCGCGCCCTGCCCCGTCGCGCAGAGCTCCTCCGCGCCGAGCCCTCCAAGCCAGCGCCCCCAGACGACCGAGCCAGTGGGGACCCAACAGGCCCACCAATAGTCCGACGATCGCCCAGCCCCCGAGGGCATGGAACGCCTCCGGGAAGAGGTGAAAGCAAACGACCCCTAGGGCCGCGGTGAGGGCGAAGGTGCGGATGGGTCCGAGGAGGCCAGCGCGCCGCCCTGGCATCAGACCGAGCACGGTGCCGGCCGCGACTGAGACCAGGACGACGACGATGGCTTCGGTCACTGGGTGGCCGTCACTTCTTCTCGATCTGGCTCACGTCGCGCACGGCGCCGCGCGCGGCGCTCGTGGTCATCGCTGCGTAGGCGCGGAGGGCCTGGGACACGGTCCGCTCGCGAGCGGGCTTCCAGGCGTCCTTGCCCTTCGCCTCCATGGCCGCGCGGCGGGCGTCCAAGGTCGCGTCGTCCACGGCGAGCTGGATGCGACGCCCGGGGATGTCGATCTCGATCGTGTCGCCCTCCTCGACGAGCCCGATGGCTCCTCCCTCAGCCGCCTCGGGGGACGCGTGACCGATGCTGAGCCCGCTGGTCCCACCGCTGAAGCGCCCGTCGGTGAGGAGCGCGCAGGCCTTGCCGAGGTTCTTGCTCTTCAGGAAGGACGTCGGATAGAGCATCTCCTGCATGCCGGGGCCGCCCTTGGGGCCCTCGTAGACGATCACGACGACGTCACCGGACTGGACGCTGTCGGCGAGGATCGCCTCACAGGCGGCCTCCTGGGAGTGGAAGATGCGCGCGCGGCCCTTGAAGACGAGGATCGACTCGTCGACGCCCGCGGTCTTCACGATGCAGCCCTCCTCGGCGATGTTCCCGTAGAGGACCGCGAGCCCGCCGTCCTGGCTGTAGGCGTGCTGCTTCTCACGGATGCAGCCGGTCTCCCCGTCGAGATCCGCCGCCGGATAGTACCTGTCCTGGCTGAAGGCGACGGTCGTGCGCACGCCCCCCGGCGCCGCCAGCGCGCGCTGCTTGGCGGCGGCCGTCGCGTTGGGACGGCGGATGTCGTTCTCGTCGAGGGCCGCGCCGAGGGTCGGGCCGTGCACCGTGAACACCTCTCGTCGGATCAGGCCCGCGCGATCCAAGGCGCCCAGGATCGTGAAGATGCCGCCGGCCCGATGCACGTCCTCGATGTGGAACTTCTCGGTCGCGGGGGCCACCTTGCAGATGTTGGGGACGACCCGCGACAGCCGGTCGATGTCGCTCATCGTGAAGTCGACGCCCGCCTCTTGGGCGACGGCGAGCAGATGAAGCACCGTGTTCGTCGAGCCGCCCATGGCGATGTCGAGGGTCATGGCGTTCTCGAAGGCCTCGAAGGTGGCGACGCTCCGGGGCAGGACGCGCTCGTTGCCGTCGAGGTAGTACTCCTTGGCCATGTCGACGATGCGCTTCGCGGCGGCCTCGAACAGCTCCCAGCGGGTGGCGTGGGTGGCCAGGATGGTGCCGTTTCCGGGCAGCGCGAGGCCGAGGGCCTCGTTGAGGCAGTTCATGCTGTTGGCCGTGAACATGCCGGAGCAGGAGCCGCAGGTCGGGCAGGCGGAGCGCTCCAGGTCGAGCAGCTGCTCGTCGCTCACCGCGCTGTCCCCAGCGGCGATCATGGGATCGATCAGATCCAGCTTGCGCACCAGGGGCTTGCCGTCGCGGTCCTGGGTCCCGCTCTGAGAGACGCCCGCCTCCATGGGGCCACCGGAGACGAAGATCGTCGGGACGTTCAGGCGCACCGCGGCGAGCATCATGCCCGGGGTGATCTTGTCGCAGTTCGAGATGCACACGAGCGCGTCAGCGCAGTGGGCGTTCACCATGTACTCGACGCTGTCGGCGATGAGCTCGCGGCTCGGCAGCGAGTACAGCATGCCGTCGTGCCCCATGGCGATGCCGTCGTCGACGGCGATGGTGTTGAACTCGACTCCCCAGCCGCCGTGCTGGTCGATGACCTTCTTGACCCGCTGTCCCACGTCGTGGAGGTGCACGTGCCCGGGGACGAACTGGGTGAAGCTGTTGGCGATGGCGACGATCGGCTTGCCGAAGTCCGAGTCGTTCATCCCGGTGGCGCGCCACAGGGCGCGGGCCCCGGCCATGTTGCGCCCATGGGTCGAGGTGCGGCTGCGAAAACCTTGCATGGCCGGCTATTTAGCCTGAAGCGGGCAGACGCGCACCATCGGAGACGAGGTGTTCGTGGCGCTCCGACGGGGCGTGAGTACACTTGCGCGCCCTGCTCCCCCCCTGTTCGCTCCCCTGCTCCGCGCCGCGCGGCCAGCGCCTCGAACCTCCGGACGGAAAGAAAGGTACCTCGACCCATGCACCGGCTCTACCTCTCGGATCTCGACGGAACCCTGCTCAACTCGGCGGGGGAGGTGAGCGGGCGCACCCGCCGGGGCCTCGAGGAGCTGCTCCAGGCAGGGCTGCCGTTCACGGTGGCGAGCGCGCGCAGCCATTTCTCCATCCGCAAGCTGTTCGGCGAGCTCGAGTTCACGTTGCCCATCATCGAGTTCAACGGGGCGTTCCTCACGGACTACCGCACGGGCCGCCACCTCGAGGTCTACGCGTTGGGTCGGGACCTCGGGGAAGAGGTGTTCGACCGGGTGACGGGGACGGGTCTCCGTCCCTTCGTGTGCAGCTACGACGGTCGAGAGGACTGCCTGCACTACGACGAGCTCGTGAACACGGGCATGGCCTGGTACGAGGCGCGGCGACGCGCGGCGGGTGACCCGCGCCTGCGTCGCACCGCGCGCCTGCGGGACACCCTCGCCGAGCAGGTGGTGAGCCTCACGGTGATGGCCCCCGACCGGCCGCGGGTCGAGGCTCTGCGCGACGAGCTGGCCGAAACCTACGGCGAGCAGCTGCAGCTGTTCTGCTACGAGAACGAGTACAGCCCCGGCAACTGGTGGCTCACGATCCACCACGCGGCGGCGAGCAAGCACATCGCGATGCGGCGTCTCCAGGAGGCTCACGCGCCCGCCGCGGAGCTCGTGGCGTTCGGCGACAACGTCAACGATCTGCTCATGCTCGAGCACGCGGACGTCGCGGTTGCCGTCGCCAACGCCGTCGCGCCCGTGCGAGCGGTGGCCGATCACGTCATCGGGACCAATGACGAGGACAGCGTCGTCGCGTTCCTGCAGGCTGCGCACGGCGCGGACGGGCAGCAGCCGCGATCGTCGCCCGCGCTGGACGTGGCCCTCCGAGGCGCGTGAGGCGCGTCTGATTACGGGAAACGACGCGGCCTCCGTCGTCTCCTGCGCGTCGACGACGTCGTCTCGCGAGGCTGTCAAAGTTCGAGCCGAGCGCATCGCGGCGAAGGGCAGCGATAGGGGAAAAGTACGGTGCTGGCGCGAGCGCACCACTCACGAACACCTGTTGGTCGAGGCCGACACCCGGTGAAAGCGGGCGAAGACGCGGGGAGAAGCGCTGCCTCGACCCGTGACCCGGGAGCGCTAGCATCGGCGCATATGCGTAGCCTTTCGATGACTAGTCGTCTCTTTGCTTCCGTCGCCCTCATGGGCGTCGTCGCGGTCGCTTGTGGAAAGAAGGAGGACCTGCAGGGCTCCTGTACGGGCAACTGCAGCGCCAGTGGAGGTGAGATGAACGTGCCTGGCGACCCAGGGAACGGCTCCTCGACCGGCGGGGCGCAGAACGACACGCCCGCCGGGGAGTGCGCGGAGCCCGCGGACGAGGAGGTCAGCGCTGCCCCCGAGGGCGCCACCGCGCAGCTGCAGGGGGATGACTCGATCGAGGTGACCCTGCGGACCAACCACCTCGGCTACGCCGCGGAGGGCGCCAAGCGAGCGGTGGTGGAGGCGAGCGGGAGCCTCGGCTCGTTCCAGATCATCCGCGCGAGCGATCAGAGCGTGCGCTACGAGGGGGAGCTGACCTCCGTGGGATCCTTCGATGCTTGGGGGAGCTCGCGCCAGCACTACGTCGCGGACTTCACGACGCTGCGGGAAGACGGCACGTTCCAGCTCCTCGTCAACGGGCAGACCTCGGAGGAGTTCGGGATCGGCGCGCGCATCCATTTCGACGAGACGTTCACGGACGTCCTCGGCTTCTTCAACGGCTCCCGCGCGGACAACGCGGACGTGTGGGCCGCGGACGCCGCGGTCCCCAAGGAGGACAGCGGCGGCTCCCACGACGTGCGCGGCGGCTGGTACGACGCCTCGGGAGACATCTCCAAGTACCTGTCGCACCTGTCCTACGCGAACTTCATGAACCCCCAGCAGATCCCCCTCACGGCGTGGGCGCTCGCGTGGGTGCACGACGAAGCGGGAGACCTCCTCACGGCCAAGGGGCTCAAGTCCCAGGTGCAGGACGAGGCGCTGTGGGGCGCCGACTACCTGGTCCGCGTGCTCGACCCCGACGGGTACTTCTACATCAACGTGTTCGACGGGTGGACGGGAAACCTCACTCAAGAGAGTGCACCCGCGGGGCAGGCCTACAGGTCCATCTGCGCTTTTCGAGATTCGGAGGGGGCGAAGCTGTGGGAGTACCAGGCTGCCTTCCGTGAGGGCGGTGGCATGAGCATCGCGGCGCTGGCACGTATAGCTTCTTGGGGAGTCGCGGGATCCTTCTCGGCAGCGGAGTACCTCGAAGCCGCCGAGCGCGGGTTCGCCCATCTGCAAGAGCACAACACGAGCTACTGCGACGACGGCAAGGAGAACGTCATCGACGACTACACGGCGCTGATGGCGGCCACGGAGCTGTTCGCGGCCACGCAGAACGCCGACTATCTCACGGCGGCGCGCTCGCGGGCGAGCGCCCTCAGCGGACGCATGCACACCGAGGGTTACTTCATCGCAGACGCCGGCTCACGCCCCTTCTGGCACGCCGCCGACGCAGGACTGCCCGTGGTGGCGCTCGTCCGCTACGCGGAGGTGGAGACCGATTCGGCCCAACGCGGCGCCGCCCTCGACACCGTCGAGCGCCACGTCGATTACCTCCTGAGCGTCACCTCCGAGGTGGCCAACCCCTACGGCTACGCCCGTCAGCACGTGAGCACGGGCGGCGGGGTGCGCACGAGCTTCTTCATCCCCCGCGACAACGAGACCGGGTACTGGTGGCAGGGGGAGAGCGCGCGCCTCGGCTCCCTGGCGACGGCGGCGCTCCTCG
>JAEWOQ010000138.1 GCA_023460875.1 Pseudomonadota bacterium | reverse complement strand
GGGGCGTCGTTGCCTTCCTGGCGGTCGTCCTTGCCTTCTTGGCGGTCGTCTTTGCCTTTTTGGCGGGTGTCGACATGCGCTCCGAGGCTCCCGTGGTGGGTCGAGCGTCGTCGCCGGTTCCCGCTTGCTCGAGCTTCGCTAGGCGCGTCTTGAGCTCCTTCAGCTCACCGCGCAGCTTCTCCGTCTCGTCGCGCAGGCTGCGCAGATCCTTCTTCCCTTCGCCCCCGAGGGCGGCGAGCGCGGTGCGCGCGCGTCGGATCACGCGCCCCTCCAGCTCGCGATCCAGGAGCTCGCGCAGGGCGCCCGTCGCCTTGGGATCGCCGAGCTCCTCCAGGGCCGCGATCACGCTCGTGCGCACGTGGGGATCCGCGTCATCGAGGAGGGTCACGAGGTGCTCCCGGACGCGGCGGCCTTCCGCCAGCTTCGGGAGCGCTGCCAGGGCAGCTCGCCGGGCACGCATAGGGCGGCCGTAGCGGGTGTACTCGATCAGGGCGTCAACGCCTCGTTCGTCGCCGAGGCGCGCGAGGCCGTCGAGGGCGCCAGCGCGGATCACCTCCGCCCAGGAGTCGCTGTGCAGGAGCTCTTCGAGGACGTCGTAGGCTCGCTCGTCTCGTGTCCTGCCCAAGGCGCGGGCAGCGGCGGCCGTCACCAGGTAGCTCGGATCCTTCCGCGCCAGCTGCTGCAGGGTCTTGGCCGACTCCGGCTTCCGGAACTGGCCGAGGGCAGTGGCGACCGCGCGGCGCACCTTCGGGTGGTCGACGGAGGCGGCGGCCTGCAGCGCCTCGAGCGCGTCGTCTCCGCGGATGCGCCCCAGGGCCGTGGCCGCCGCGCCGCGGACGATCCACGTCTCGGCTTCGTCCTCGAGGACGGCGCGCAGCGCGGCGATCGTGGGCAGATCCTGGCGCTCCGCTAGCGCCTCGGCGGCGAGCCGCCGCAGCCGCGCCCGCGGCGCCTGGGTCAGCTGGTTGCGGAGCAGATCGGCGGGTGCCTTCAGCTTGACGGGTGCGGCGATCCGGAACTCCGGATCGAAGGCCACCCAGCTGGGGCGCTCCGCGAGGCGGATGGCCAGCGACTCGCGGGCGTCGCGGATCTCACGGCGGTGGCGCTCCGTGCGCTCCCCGATGCCGACTTCGATCTCGAAGGGGAGCTGGAACACCGCGACGGCGTCGCCCTTCTGCTTCTGCTCGACGTCGACGGTCAGGAGCCCCTTGTCGTAGGCGATGGTGACCTGGAGCTCGGGGTGGCCAGGGCGGAGCACCCACTGGTCGAAGAAGCGCTCCAACGAGCGACCGCTGTGCTCTTCGAGCGCCCGCACGAGATCGTTCGTCTCCACGATGCCGTGGGCGTGCTCTTCGAGGTAGCTGCGCACGGCGCCCCAGAACACCTCGTCGCCGAGCTCGCGACGCAGCATGTGCAACACGAGCCCGCCCTTCTCGTAGAGGTGCCGGTCGAAGAGATCGATCGGCTCGCCATAGTCGCGACACACGATGGCGCGCTTGTAGCTGCCGTTGGCTTCGCCGACGTACGTGTCGATGTCCCCGGAGACGCCGTGCTCGTACTCGTCGAGCCCGAGCCGGGACTCGCGCTCGAGGTGCTCGAAGAAGGTGGCGAAGCCCTCGTTGAGCCAGGCGTGCGACCAGTCGCGACAGGTGACGAGATCACCGAACCACTGGTGCGCGAGCTCGTGGGCCACGAGGTCGTTGGACTCGACGTCGATGGCGGCCCGCTCGTCGAGCAGCACGTGTTCGTACATCGTGGTGGCCGTCGTGTTCTCCATCCCGCCGAAGATGAAGTCGCTCACCACGACCTGGGTGTAGCGATCCCAGGGGTACTCCACGCCGGTCAGCCTCGAGAAATGCTCGATCATGCGCGGGGTGGCGCCGAAGGCGCGGGTCCCTTGCTCCTCGAGCGTGGGCGGGACCAGGTAGCGCACGGGCACCACGCGCCCGGAGGGGAGGTGGGCCTCGTCGGAGAGCTCGCTGAACTCACCGACGACCAACGTCACGAGGTACGAGGGGTGTGGCTTGCGCAAGGCGTAGTGGAAGACCCAGGGCGCCTTGCCCCCCTCCGGGGTGTCGCGCTCGATCAGATCGCCGTTGGACAGCGCCGTCATCCCGTGGGGCACGGTGACGCGCAGCTCCGTCGTCATCTTGACGTGCGGTTTGTCCTGACAAGGAAACCAGTGACGAGCGTCTTCGTCCTGGCACTGGCTCCACACCTGGCGCGGTCGATCCTTGACGTGACGATCGGGCGCGAGGAAGTAGAGGCCGAGGCGCGGCACGGCGCGGTACGCGATCTCGACCTCGCCGCTCTGCGCCTCCGCGGGGACGTCGAGGCGGATCCGATCGCCGTCGTAGGCATACGGAGCGTCGACCCAGTCACCGTCCCGATCCGTGCGCAGCCGGACCGCGCGGAGCTCGAAGCCGATGGCGTCGAGGGCGAGCTCGTGGTCGAGAGGGCCACGCCGTTGAAACGAGAGCCTGGCGGTGCCGGCGACGGACTTCTCGTCGAAATCGAGGGTCAGATCGAGGGCCAGGTGTGTCGTGACGAAGGGCCTGGACCGCTCGTACTTGCGTTCGGTTCCGGCGAGGGCGAAGGGCGCTCCGGCGCAGGCGCAGCGACCGTGCAGGCGGTGTGAGACTTTCATGCGGCTCCTACGGGATAGCCCGTCCGCTCCGGGGGTCGCAACTTCCCCGGCCGAAGCGTCGATTCCCCTAGAAAACCAGAGGCTTCCAGGCGGGGTTCGCTATAGTCGTGCGAGCGCGGCATGAGCTCACAGTCGTTGACCCTGCTCGGCGTGGTGGAGCGCGTCACCTTCGAGAACGAGACGACGGCCTTCCGAGTCTTGCGCCTCGGCCAGCTGGAGGGGGCCGGCGATCGAACGCACCTGGTCGTCGTCGGCGCTTTCCAGGCCGTCGGGGCGGGCACCCGGGTGCGCGTCACGGGTCGCATCGAGCGCGACCCCCGCCACGGCGAGCAGCTCCGGGTCGAGAGCCTCGTGGCCCTGGCCCCTGACACCCTGGAGGGGCTGGAGCGCTATCTCGCCTCGGGCGTCATCCCGGGGGTCGGGGCGGGGTTCGCCAAGCGCATCGTGCGCACCTTCGGGATGGACACGCTGCGCGTCCTCGACGCGGAGCCGTGGCGCCTGCGCGAGGTGGCTGGCATCGGGGAGGGGCGCGTGGAGCAGATCCGTAGCGGGTGGGCCGAGCAGCGGGCGCTCACGAACGTGATGCTCCTACTGCAGTCGCAGGGAGCGACCGCGTCCTTGGCGGCCCGCATCGTCAAGCACTATGGGGAGCGCGCGGCAGAGATCGTCGAGAAGAACCCGTACCGGCTCGCGATGGACGTCTGGGGTGTGGGCTTCAAGACCGCCGACCGCATCGCCCGCTCCCGGGGGCTCACCCAGGATCACCCGGAGCGCGTGCAGGCCGGCGTGTTGCACGAGCTGCGCGGGCTCTCGGAGGCTGGTCACGTCTACGCACCGCGCGCCCTGCTCGAGGAGCGCGCGGCGGCCATGCTCGAGGTCGACGTCGGGCATGTCGCCGCCGCGGTGGACGCGCTGTGGGCGGCGGAGCGGATCGTGGTGGAGGACGACCGCGCCTTCTTGCGGCGCCTCCACGAGGCGGAGGTGCGGGTGGCGGCGCAGCTGGCGCGTTTGCTGGAGGCGCCGAGCGAGCCTCTGCCGCGCCTCGAGGCGAGCTTGAAGGAGTTCGAGCAGGAGCGGGGCATCGAGCTGGCCCCGGCCCAGCGGCGCGCGGTGGAGGCGTCCGCGCAGCACAAAGTGGTGATCATCACCGGCGGCCCTGGGGTGGGAAAGACGACCTTGGTGCAGGCGGTGCTCAGCGTCGCCCGCGCCTCGCGCCTGCGGGTGCGGCTCGCGGCGCCGACCGGGCGCGCCTCGAAGCGCCTGGCGGAGGCGACCGGGCAGGAGGCGACGACGATCCACCGCCTGCTGGAGGTGGAGCCGCGCACGGGGCGGTTCCAGCGGGACATGGAGAAGCCCGTCGAGGCCGACCTGGTGGTGGTCGATGAGGCGTCGATGATCGACTTGCCCCTGGCTGCTGCGCTCTTCGACGCGCTCCCCCTGCAATCCCGGCTGGTGATCGTGGGGGACGCGGATCAGCTCCCCTCGGTGGGGCCCGGCGCGGTGCTGAGGGAGCTCATCGAGAGCGGCCGCATCCCCGTGGTGCGCCTCGACGTGATATTTAGGCAGACAGGGCAGAGCGGCATCATCGAGAACTCCTATCGCATCCTCCATGGTCAGCCCCCGGAGGGGGCCAGCGACGCGGAAGGCGACTTCTTCGTCATCGAGTGCCGCGATCCGGAGCGCGCCAGCCAGCTCGTGCAGCAGGCCGTCGTCGAGCGTATCCCTCGCCGCTTCGGCCTCGATCCGGTCGACGCGGTGCAAGTCCTCACGCCCATGCATCGAGGCCCGGCGGGGACGGTCGCCCTCAACCAGCAGCTGCAACGCTCCCTGAACCCCCAAGGTCGCCCTCTGGATCCCAGTGGTGGGCTGCGGGTGGGGGACAAGGTCCTGCAGACGCGCAACGACTACGACAAGGACGTGTTCAACGGCGACGTCGGGCGCGTGGTCTCGGTGTTCCCCGAGGAGCGGAGGCTGGCGGTGCGCTTCGACGGTCGAGAAGTCACCTACGAGCGCGCAGACCTGGACTCCCTCGTGCTGGCCTATGCGACCACGATCCACAAAAGCCAGGGCAGCGAGTACCCCGCCGTCGTCATCCCGCTGCTCACCACCCACTTCATGATGCTGTCTCGCAACCTGCTCTATACGGCGGTCACGCGCGCCAAGCAGCTGTGCGTGCTGGTCGCGCATCCCCAGGCGCTGTCACTCGCCCTCGCCGAGACCCGCAAGGAAGAGCGCCTCACGGCCCTGGCCGAGCGCCTGCGGAGTTGGTGAAGGAGGGGCGCGGGCGAGCACGCCCCGTCAAAGCTCGGCCATTTCCCTCACGTCCAGCGGCCCCGATCCGTCGCCCCAACCCCTTGCGGGGGCCTGCCGGGCTCAGCCAAGGCCGAGTCTCGCTCGCGGGTGGGGGCTCTCGTCTTCTTCTGGTCGCGACGAACGGGCCTGCCTTTCGGCAGACCGTCCGTCGCTTTAGGCTCGCGGGGTGATGAAGGACCCGAACGATGGGGAGCTGGGGCGCGCCGTCCGCTCGGACCGGAGTGCCAAGGCCGGCTCCGCAGCCGTGATCCATGAGGAGGTCGTCGCCGCGATCGTCGAAGGAGCCTGGCGAAGCAAGCCAGCTCGTGGAGACTCGGCGGCGCTGGCGGTGGCCCTCCCCGGGCCCGGGGTGGCGTTCGTCGTGGCACGCTCGCAGGGCAAAGCGGTCGCGAAGGTCTGCGAGGAGGACTCCTCGATCCCGACCGCTCTGGAGCGAGGCGTGAGGTCACTTCGGGCCCTGGTCGGGGCAGAGCAAGCCGTCGACACCCTCGAGGTGGTCCTGGGGTACGACTTCGAACAGCCGGGGGCGGACGAGGTGAAGGCTCGATTGAGCAACCTCCACCGTGGGCTGCGTGGCCTGGAGATTTCGCGGGGAGGGGTGATCGAACGACATTCTCCTACGGAGATGCTCGCCACCAATCGAGGTTTCCTGAAGTTGCTGGAGCGCTTCGTGCAACGGCATGGGCCGGGCGCCGTGCGGGTCCGCACCTTCGACGCGGTCCAAGTGCTCGTCCCCTTGACGGGGTACGGCGCGCCCCGGCGTCTCTTCCGCGGGGCCGAGCTCGTGTCGATCGAATCGATCACGCGCGATCGCGTGGAGGCGCTCGCGGATCTGCACGCGTCTTGGTTGTTCAACAACCTGCAGGCGAACGGGCGTATGGTGTACAAGTATTGGCCGAGCTCGGGGAAGGAGTCGTCGGCCAACAACATGATCCGTCAATGGATGGCCACCGTCGCTTTGGGGCGTGTGGCCCGTCGTCGCGGGGACGCCGGCCTGATCGACCGTGTGGAGTCGAACATCCTCTACAACTTGCGAGAGTTTTACACCGAGGATGGGAACCTCGGCTGCATCGTCGAAGCGGGGGAGAAGGTGAAGCTGGGCGCAGTAGCGTTAGCGTGCTTGGCCCTCGTGGAGCACCCCCGCCGAGAACGGTTCGCGAAGGAAGAGCAAGCGTTGCGTCGCACGGTCGACTTCCTGTGGCAGCCAGACGGATCCTTCGTCACGTTTCTGCGGCCTGCAGGTCGGAACGACAATCAGAACTTTTATCCGGGCGAAGCTCTGCTGCTGTGGGCGAGCTTGGCGGCGGAAGGTGACGACCCAGCCCTGCGCGACCGGTTCATGACCAGCTTCCGGTACTACCGTGCCTGGCACCTGGAGAACCGAAACCCGGCGTTCATTCCGTGGCACACGCAAGCCTATCGGAGGATGTGGAGTGTCAGGGGCGACGCCGAGTTGGCCGAGTTCGTGTTCGTCATGAACGACTGGCTGATCGACATTCAGCAATGGGACGGGCAGCGACGTTTCCCGGACACACGGGGGCGCTTTTACGACCCGAAACGCCCTTTCGGGCCGCCTCATTCGTCCTCGACCGGCGTCTATCTGGAGGGCTTGATCGACGCCTGGCGCCTGGCGCGGGCTCTGGGAGAAGGAGAGCGCCAAGAACGCTATCGGCGCGCGATCGTGCGGGGGATCCGCAGCGTCACTCAGCTGACGTTCAAGGACGCGGTCGACATGTTCTACGTGACCCAACGCGACAAGGTGCGAGGCGGCGTGCGCACGACCGTCTACGACAACGAGGTGCGGGTCGATAACGTCCAACACAACTTGATGGCGCTGCTCGAGATCCTGGACGAGTTTCCCGCCTCCGATTTTCGACCCTGAGCGGATGAATGGACGGGGGCGCTCGGGGGTCGGAGGGCGGCCCAAAGGAGACCCGAACTCGCTCGCGGAAAGCGTGAGACTGTAGTCTTGCGTTAATTGTGAACGCGCTGGGGAGGGAGCCTCGTCGGCGGGTCTCGCGAGCGATGAGGAGGGGTCAATCAGCAAGCGGACCTGAACGTCCGATCCGTGCATTGTGCACGAGAGGTCTTCAGGGAAACCCTTTCGGTATGCGGAAATGGCTGGTAGAAGGCGCCAAGGTGCTATCTGCACTTACTTTTACATCGGAAGGAAGAGAAGGATGAACAGAAGGTCGATTGGCTTGGCTAGTGTGCTCATGTCCGTTGCGGCCCTCATGGCGCTTCCTGGGTGCTCTGGGGATGACGGAAAGGCCGGAGCGGCCGGCGTGGACGGGCAGCCTTGCAGCGTCGAGGAGGGCAAGGACGGGAAGGTCACGATCGAGTGCCCCGACGGCTCGGAGGTCACGATCACACCTGTCGAGGGAGAGAAGGGGGACAAGGGATCCAAGGGCGCCGATGGCGCCGATGGCGCTGATGGCGCTGATGGCGCTGACGGCGCCGATGGCGCTGACGGTGCCGATGGCGAGAGCTGTTCCGTCGCTTGTGAGGATGCGACCACGGTCGTGATCACGTGTGCCGACGAGATCGTCTCCTTCGACGTCGTGTCCTGCGATGAGACCGGCGGCGACGGTGACGGC
>JAEWOQ010000137.1 GCA_023460875.1 Pseudomonadota bacterium | reverse complement strand
CCCGTGAGCCGCGCCCGCGGGCGCGGGGCGCTCCGCGACGACGACCACGGCGGCCGAGCTCGAGGCGACGGGGAGCGGTGCAGGGAGCGGTGCAGGGAGCGGTGCGGCGTCCGCGGCCGCGTCCGTTGCGGCGGCGTCCTCTGAGCTCGTGACCTGGGCCTTGGGGCTTGCTGGGCCGTCCTGGGCAGCGGGGAGAGCAGGCCCAGGGAGAGCGGCGCCGGGGGGAGCGGCGCCGGGAGGACAGCCCCCTGGGCCCTCGTCCTGCGGTGGCGGAGCGCCTTCCCAGCTGCGCTCGCCGTCATAGGGGTTCTCAGCGGCGCTCGGCGACGTCTCCGCTTGGCCCCGCCCCGAGAGCAGCAGCGCTCCGCTGCACAGGAGCGTCGCCGCGCTCGTCTTCGCTCGAACCAGGTTCATGGGCCAGCCCAAGGCTAGCGCAGCTCGCCCACCGACGGAAAACCCGCGCGCCGTTCCGGTGGAGCGACCTCGTCACTCACCGCACACGTGCACCACCAGGCGGCGCTGGTGAGGACGTGCGCGGTGTTCCCAGACATAGAGCCCCTGCCAGGTGCCGAGGGCCAGACGCCCGTCGCTGATCGGGATCGACTCGGAGGTGCGGGTGATCGCTCCCTTGGCGTGCGCGGGCATGTCGTCTGGCCCTTCGTCGTCGTGCTCCCAGGCGCGCTGCTCCGGCGCCAGCTCGGAGATCCAACGCTGTAGATCGCGCAGCACCGCGGGATCCGCGTTCTCCTGGATGACCAGGCTCGCCGAGGTGTGCTGGATGAACACCGTGCACAGCCCGCGGCGCGCCCCGCTCCGCGCCACGACCGCCGAGACCTCGGCTGTTACGTTGACAAACCCGCTACCCCGGGTAGGCACCTCGATGGTCTCCTGATGAATCGCCATGACACGCGAGTACTCTGATCGTCCCAACCATGCCAGGCGTGGGGCGGCCCAGAGCCTCCCGGCGGCGTCCCGCCCAGAGGCGCCCGACCCGCCCGTTTCCTTCCAGCGGGCGCGGCTCGGGGAGCTCCTCGGGAAAGTGCGGGAGACCTCCAGCGCCGTCGAGGGGTTCTTCGCCGGAGGCCCCCTCCGCCGGTACGTCTGGCAGCTGGCGCGCTCCATGGAGATGCACCGCGCCGGCCGCAACGCGAACGCCATGGCGTTCGATCTCTTCCTCGCCCTGCTCCCCATGCTCGCTTTGGCGGGCTGGGCCCTGACGCACTTCGTCACCGCTGGCGAGGAGTCCCTGCGGGCGAACAGCCTGCTGGCGGACCTCACCCCCGACGAGCTGAGCGGGATCATCCGGACGCATTTCGAGTCCCTGTCCGCCGCGACCCTCGCCCCCGTCGCCGCCATCTCCGGGTGGTGGCTCGCGTCGTCCGCCTTCCACACGATGATCGGGGTGTTCGAGGAGGCCTTCGACTGCCCGCGCCGCCCCTGGTGGAAGTCCCGCTTGCTCGCCCTGGGCTACGCGCTGGTCGGCATGATCGTGCTCGTGCTGAGCAGCGTCCTCGGCATGACCCTCACCACGCCGCCAGGCCTGCTCGGCGAGCTCATGGTCCAGCTGCGCGCCCACGGCCTCCTGCGCCACGCCCTCGTCTTCGTGGGCTTGTCGGTCATGACGGCGTTCTTCGCGCTGCTCTACGGGATCGCGATCCAACGGCCCGGGGTGCGGCGACGGATCTGGCCAGGCGCCACCCTGGCCGCGGGCCTCGGCGCCAGCGCCTCGTTCCTCTTCGGCTACTACGCGCCCCAGGTCGCGCGCTTCGCCCTCTTCTACGGGGGTCTCGCGGCCGTCGCCATCCTGCTCGTCTGGCTCTGGGTCTGGTGCGTTGCCCTCTTGCTCGGGGCCGAGCTGAACGTGCTGCTCGAGGACGACGAGCACCGTCGGCGCAGCGAGGCCTGACCTCGCCTCAGTCGATCAGCGAGCCCGAGCCCACCGCAGGGCGGTCCCTCGCCTGGTCCGCAGGAGCGCGCTCAGGCGACGCCTGGCGCGGCAGCGAGCCCTCCGCCTGCAACGCCTTCACCACCCGAGCGAGCTCCCCCTCGAGCTGCTCCACCAGCTCCAAAGAGCCGTCGTCGACCGCCTCGAGGCGCCCGCAGAGCTCCGCCATCGGCTTGGCGCCCACCGCGAAGCAGCTGCCCTTGAGGCGATGGGCGAGCGCCTTCTGCTCGGCGGCGTCTCCCCGCTCCACGGCCGCGCGCACGGCGCCGACCTGCTCCGGCGCGAGGGACGCGAAGAGCTTCGCCACCGCCGCCGAGCGGCGGAAGTTCGGATCGAGGGGCGGCTCCGCGTCCCGCGTCTCCTCGCGGATGTCGTCGCGCTCCGAGGCCGGACCGAGCCAGCCCTCGAGCACCTCCAGCAACCCCGCGAGGGTGAAGGGCTTGGTGAGGTAGCCGTCCATGCCCGCCGCCTCCGCCTTGCCGCGCTCGCCGTCGAAGGCGTGGGCCGTCACCGCCACCACTGGGGTGCGCCCCTTGATGCCGTCCCAACGCCGCAGGCGGCGCGTGGCCTCGTAGCCGTCGAGGACGGGCATCTGGCAATCCATCAGCACGAGCGGGTAGTCCTCCTGCTCGAGCGCCTCGAGCCCTGCCTGGCCGTCCCCGCGCACATCACAGTCCACTCCCAGTTCCGCGAGCATGGCCTGCATCACCCGCTGGTTGACGAGGTTGTCCTCGACCACCAGCACCTTCGGACGATCCGAGAACCTGCGGGACGGCAGCTCGCTGGGCTCCGCCCGGGGCGCGAGGTGCCGCTCGCCAGCGGCGACCCGCTCGAGGACGCGCCGCACGTCCTGCTGGCGCAGAGGTTTGGCGAGGAAGATCTCCGCGTCCGACGCGGGCCGCGCCGCGCCGAGCTCGTGCAGGGTGACCACGCGAACGGACGGATCGATCTCCGCGAGCGCGCCCCGCAGATCCAGATCGGACGCCGACGTGCCCGCCGCCGCGAAGCACACGCTGAAGGGGCGCCCGCTCGCCGCCGCCTCGCGGGCCAGCTCGAGAGCCTCTCGGGGCGTCGCCCTGCTCACGACGGCGACGTTCCAGCCCTCGAGCAGCTCCGTGAAGGTGCGCCGGGCGAGCTCGTCCGGCTCTTGGAGGAGCACCCGCGCGTCGAAGCGAGGCGCGAGCCGCGGTCGGGTCGGTTGGCGCACGGGCACCGTGAAGCGGAACGTGCTCCCCTCCCCGAGCCGACTCTCCACGGACATGGTCCCCCCCATGAGCTCGACGAGCTTCTTGGAGATGGCCAGCCCGAGCCCCGCGCCCCCGTAGCGCCGCGTCGAGGAGCCGTCGACCTGGGAGAACTGCCCGAAGATCAGGGTCTGGTGCTCGGAGGCGATGCCGACGCCCGTGTCCGCGACGGAGATTTCGAAGGCGCCCTCGTCGCCCTCCTCCGAGAGCCAGCGCGCCCGGACCTCGACGTGGCCTCGCTCGGTGAACTTCACCGCGTTCCCCACGACGTTCGTCAACACCTGACGTACTCGGTTGCGGTCGCAGCGCACGCTCTCGGGCATGTCCACCGCCACGCGACAGGCCACGCGCAGCCCCTTGGCGTTCGCCATGGGCGTCGTCAGCTCCGTGACCGCCTCCACCAGCTCGGTCACGTCGCAGGACCGATCCTCGATCTGCACGCGCCCCGCCTCGATCCGGGAGACGTCGAGCACGTCGTTGAGGAGCGCGAGCAGGGCGTCGACGGAGGTCTGGATGGCGTTCGCGTAGCGCCGCTGCTGGACGTCGAGCCGCGTCTTGCGCAGCAGCTGGGTCATGCCCACGACGCCGTTCATGGGCGTGCGGATCTCGTGGCTCATGTTCGCCAAGAACTCGCTCTTCGCGCGCGTCGCCTCGACGGCCTCGAGGGTCTTCTTCTCGAGGGCGGCGAAGGCCGTCTGGGTCACGCGCACGAGGGGCCCGATGTAGAGCTCGACGAACAACAGGGACGCGAGCAGCGCGAGGATCCCCGCCCCGGCGCCGATTTCGATGATGTGCCGACGCAGCTCTTCCCCCGCGCGGAGCCGCGACTGGGAGATGGCGACGCCCACCTTGCCCACGCGCTCCCCCTCGGCGACGACGTCCACCCAGCTGACGTAAGCGTCGCCCCGATCCGACACCGCCCCCGCCGCGCCCTGGAAGAGGTCGACGGCGCGTCGCGAGTGTTCGAACAGGACGCCTCCTTGGGCGTCCATCACGCTCACCGCCTCGACGTCGTCGTCCTCGAGGAGATCGCGCACCGCCGCGCGGATCCGCTCGCGATCCCCCGAGCTCACCCCCGCCTCACTCCAACGCGCCAGCTCGACCGCCCCGCGCTGGGCCTTCCACTGGAGATCACGGGCCGTCGCCGGGGTGAGCTGCTCGAAGATGCGCGACACGAGCACGAAGCTCAGCGCCGACGCGCCGAGCAAGACGAAGACGATGAACGCCGTGAGCACCAGCTTGAGTCGCGCCGTCGACAGAATCCGCGCCCGTTGCGCGGGGTCGAGGACGACCTGCGCGCCGCCCTGGGGGCGGCCGTCGTCAGGGGTTCGTTCACCGTGGGTCATACACGCCTAGGGGAGCTCCGAGGACGTCGTGGAGATCGGCCCTCGGGCGGGTGCCCCCGTCGTCGGGGCACGACGTCGGGGCAGGACGTCGGCATGGTAACCTGGTCCGGTCCAACTTGAACATGCTCTCCTCCGAGCGCGGGCGAGTTGGGTAGGACCTGCGCCGCGCTGTGCGTCGTTGTGGGCGCGCCGCGCTGTGCGTCTTTGTGGGCACGCGCGCGGGCCCGAGCCGGCGTATCATTGGAAGAGTGACCTCCACGAAAGTGCTCGTGGTCGATGACGACCCCATCGTGCTCGCGGTGACCCAGGAGCGGCTGGAGCGCTCCGGGTACGAGGTCCACGTGCGCAGCCAAGCGCTGGGCACCTCCCGCTGGATCACCGAGAACGTGCCCGACGTGGTGCTCCTCGACGTCATGATGCCGGCGCTCAGCGGCACGGAGCTCGCGAACGTCCTGCGCCGCAACGACATCCCCTCCATCGTCATCCTGTACTCGAGCAAGGACCCCGCTGAGCTGCAGAAGCTCGTCGCTGAGACCGGAGCCGCCGGGGCCATCTCCAAGTCGGAGCCCGATGAGAGGTTCCTCAAGCGCTTCGAGTCACTCTTGCGCCTCGCCCGGTCGGCGGCGTCAACGCCGCCCACGCGCAAGGAGTAGGAGCCCGCTGCGGAGCACTGCTGCTGCGGAGCACTGCTGCGGACAGGGCTCGTTAGCGTTCGAGCGCGATGCAGACTCCCACGTCGTCGGAGAACCCAGCGAGCGCCTGGCAGAACTCCCCTTCGGCGCACTGGCTCTGAGTCGACACGGTCGAGCACAGCTCGAGACACCCTCGGGACAGGCTGCAGACGTGCCCGTGGGAGCACGACAGGGGGCCGTCGCAGGCGTCCCCCTTCTGGCCTACGCCGGGCTGGACGCAGCTCGTGGTCCCGTCGGCGCGCACGGGGACGCACGCGGTCCCTCCGCCAGGGCACGAGGACTCCTCGGAGAGCTTGCACTGATCCGCCCGCACGCATACGGGCGCGTCGATCCTCCCCTCCGCGCCGACGACCCGGCGCGGGGCGCAGTAGGTCCCCGTCCCGCAGGACCCGCTGTCACCGAGGCAGCAGTAGGGTTGGCAGAGCCCCGACGCGCCCTCACCCACGCAGGTGTACCCCGGAGCGCAGTGCACGGGAGACAAACAGGGCGCGCCCAGCTCGCCCTCCCCCGCCGGCAGGCAGGCGCGGACGACGACCCTCTCCTCCCGGACCAGGTGGCACGCCGCCTCTCTACTGGGTGCTTCGTCCCCCGGTGCGCCGGCGGCTCCAAACGGGAGCTGTCCCCCCATGCCCCCCTCGCTGGGATCTCCTGCGCCGGGGTCTTCAGCGCCGGCGCCGCCCGTGCCGGGGGCCCCCGCCGCCGCGAAGGGCTCGCAGCTGTCCGGATGATCCGGGATGCAGCCATCCTCCAGATCCGGTCGACACAGGGAGTGCAGAGCAGGCGGGCTCTGTCCGCCGCTCCCGCCGCCACCGAGGTCGAGGTCGAAGCGATCTCGAGGCCGCTCACTGCCGGCCCCGCCGCTCGCGCCGGCCGCGTCCTTCCCAGCGTCGTCGCTCGCGCAGCGCAGCACGCCCAGGCTCGAAGCGAGGACGACCCAACCAACCACACGGGGCGAGAAGCGAAGAAGCACGGGAAGCGAGGCGCAGTCTAGCACCCGCTGGGCCCTACGGCATCAGCCCCCCAGAAGGGGGCGACCGCTTACTGGAGCCTCACGTGGCGGAGCAGCACGTTGTTGGCGCTGTCATAGACGCGGAGCGTGACCAGCGCGGGCCCGCGGGGGGACAGCACGCTGGCATCGAGATCGAACTCCTCGCGCTGCTCGTCGAAGACGCCGTCCGTCGGGAAGAAGGGGATCCACTGACCAGAACCCGCGAGCCCCAGCTCGATGCGCTGGATGGGCCCGACGCCGTCGAGCGCGACCCCGCGGATGCGGCGCCCGTCGACCCGCAGCTGCTCGACCGTGGGCGGAGTGTTGTCCACCAGGACTATCTGGCTCTCCCGCTGGTGGCGCTTCACGCGATCCGGGGGGTTCGATAGCTCATCGCTGGCGAGGACGCGCACCCGGTAGCGCCCCTCGGGGAGATCCGAGGTGTCCCACGAATAGTTCTCGGAGGTGTGCACCTCGTGGGGCTCGAGGATGTCGAACCACTCGTCGCTGCCCACCAAGCGGTACTGCAACCGGAAGCGCAGCTCGTCCTCGTCCGGGTTCTGCACCTTCCAGGACAGCTTGATCTTGCTGTCAGCTTTGCCTTCCACCGGCCCGCCGGATTTCTTCGCTCCGCTCGATCCCTTGACGTCGGCGCCGGAGGTCGCCTTCACCTCCGAGACGAGGGCACGGAGATTGTCCGTCACGAAGGGCACCTGGAGCGACCGGAGCTCGGCGCTCTGATCGCGGTTCCAGCGCGCGCGCACCTGGAAGAACCGGCCCGGTGGGCTCGCGATCGGCCCAGGCCCGACCAGGGGCTTGCTCCAGTCCGACCAGGTCTCGTCGGGCTCGGCGGTGTTCCCGCTGCGCGTCGAGAGCTCGAGGGTCCCCGAGGCGTCCCACGTCATCCGCCCGAACCGGGCGCGGTGGCCTGCGTCGAGGACCTTGCTGGTCCACACCGCGTCGGCGCCGCCGACGCCGCGCACAGCGCGGAACACCGCGGGGTCGCTCCCCACCACGTACCCTGAGGTGCCCTGGATCGCGAGGGCCGCCACCTGCCGCTCCTCCGTGTCCGCGAGCAGGAGCGAGTTCTGGTCCTCGTCCACCGTGAGCACGCGCCCCTCGCTCCCCGTGCCGACGTAGGGCTGCCCGTCCGCTCCGAGGGTCAGGCTCACGAAGTGCTCCTTGGTGTCGTCGAGCAGCTGCTCTGGAGCCCCGTCGGGGCTGAAGCGGTACAGGGTGCCCTTGCCCTTGAGGGCGGACGCCGAGCCCGGCCGCGGGGGATCAGTCGCCGAGGGGAGCTTTCCGCCGCGGCCGCCCCCTTCGAGCTGGTTGGCGATCGCGTAGACCACCCCCTCCCGGTCCACGACGATGCCGCGCACCTCCGTACGGCCGAAATCGTACAGCACGGTCGCGCGCCCCGGGCCGGTGATCGAGTAGAGGACCGCGGCGTCGCTCGCTCCGGCGTACACCTTCCCGCCAGCGGCAGCCACGCTCATCAAGTGCTCCTGGGCCGCGTCGAAGTACACCTGCGCCTGGCCGTCCTGCGTGATGCGCCACAGCTTGCCCTGGGGCCCAGTGGCGGCGAAGAGCGCCTGCTGCTGGGAGTCGTAGGCGAGCGCCCAGATGTGCTCGCTCCCCTCGAGGGTCACCCACTCTACGAGCTGGTCGCCCTTCAGCTCGTAGAGCTTCCCTTCCGGCAGGCTCCCCGCGAAGACGCGCCCGCCCCAACCCTCCACCAGGGACGTGAGCGCGAGGGCCTTGGTCTCCGCGAGGACCGCCGCGCGCCCCCCTTGCACCCGGACGAGCTTGCCCTCGTTGCCGGTGGCGAGCAGCACCGAGCCATCTGGACGCCGTAGCGCCCCCCAGACGCTGCCCGCGCCCTCGACGGGGGTCGCCCCCAGGTTCAAACCGGCGCGCAGCTTGCCGGTGGAGTCCACGGCGACGCCCGCCAGCTCTCCTCCTTCGAAGTCCTTACCGCTGTCGAGCACGAAGTAGCGGGTGCCCACCGCCTCCGCGGGGCGAGTCCAGGCGCCACCGACGCCGAGGGCGGCAATGAGAAGGAGTCCTGTATGCAGTTTCATGGATTCTCGAAGGGGACTGAGTCGAAGAAACGGAGAGGGCGAGGCGCGGTTCGTCGCGGCGCTCGCTCGTCAACGCAAAGCTGGGCGGATCCGCACGGACACGGAGTCATCTCCCACGACGAACTGGCGCGTGCTGGCGACGTGACGCACCTGCGTCCCGAAGCGGCTCGGGTTGATCGAGCTGTGCACGGAGCTCAGGGCATCGACGGCGCCAGGGGGGAGGTTCTCGGCGATCCGCCCTCGGTGGGCGACCCCCGTCGATCCCGCGTCGAAGGACACCACGATGGACCGCGCCGGGTAGATGGGATCGGTGAAGTTCGCGATGAGATCCTCGAGGGACTCGGGGGCGGCCCGCTCCCGCTCCACCGCGTAGCCGGGCTCGAGCCGCAGATCGAGCTTCTTCCCCGCGAAGCGCCGGGGGATGGGCACCGTGATCACCCGTGTCTCGGTGGGAGCTCCGAAGGACTCGAGGGTGACGCGGATGCGCGCTGGCTCTCCGGGATCGAGCTCCGGCTGGAGGAGCTCTGCGCCTCGGAGGCGCTGCACGTCCTGGGAGAAGCTCAGCTGGATGTCGAAATCCACCGCCTCGATGAAGGCGTGCTGCCAGGGGTTGTTGAGGAGCGCCCCCGCGGCCCGCACCAGCACGGAGCGCATCAGCTCCTGGGTCTGAGGCGTGCCCGTGGGCGAGGCGCCGTAATCCTCGAGCACGAGATCACCGTGCCCGGCGATGCGCACGGTGCTCTTCGCGGACCAGGTGACGTCACGCCGCTCCGCCGCCGCCGTCTGCAGCGCGCTGCCGAGGGAGACGCCCAAGAACGCGGGCGTCATGAACTTGTCGTGGGCGACCTCGAAGCTCCACTCGGAGCGCGGGGCGCCGGGCACACCGTGGATCTTGACCCGCACCGGGATGACCGGGGCCTGGGCGGAGTGCGACACCACGATCGACGCCAGCCGATCGTTGACGAGCGCGCCCACCGGCCGCACGGGTGAGCCGATCTTGAAGGAGCGCATCTGGCTCGCCATGAACCAGTGGACCTGGCCGACCGCGGTGGGCAGCGCGGTGACGCCCACTTCCATCATGGGGTGCCCGAACGCTACGAGGCGGTCCCCCTCCACCCGCGTCACGGTGCCGAGCCCCATGGCGCTCATGTCTCCGCGCACCATCTGCACGCCGATGGCGCCACCATCCTCATAACGGGTAGGCGCCCCGGCCTTCGTGCCCCCTCCTCCTCCTGCCTGGAGCGGCTCGAGGCCGAGGGGCCCCAACAGATCGCTCACCGCGGCCACGGAGTCCGGCGTCATGCCTCCGATGAGGAGCGGCGTCGAGACGGGCACGAGGGGCGCGCTCTGCCCGCCCAAAGTCGACTGTCGGCGCTGAGCCAGCTGGGCGGCGTGCTCCCCGAGGTCGTACGTCTCCGGAGCGCCACGAAAACGCGCCTTGCCTCCGGCTGCCTGGGCGGACACGCGCAGACGCTCACGGGGCGCTGGGATCGTCTTCAACGGCCACCCGAAGATGTCGTCCGGCAGCGGGCGCATCATGTCGTCGAGCATGTTCCTGATCGGGGTCACCCCGGCGACCGGCTCCTGCCCAAAGGTCCAGCCGTAGGCGTACGCGCCGATCATCTTGCCGTCGATGTAGATCGGGCTCCCGCTCATCCCCGCGACGACCTTCGCCACCTCGAGCCGAGGGTGCTTGGTCTTCACGAGGATCAGCTCCTGACGGGGCCGAAAGTTCTCGAGGACGTCGATCACCTCAACCTCGAAGCGTTCGGGCTTCGTGCCCTCGAACACCGTGAGGCCGTACCCTTTCATCTTCGGCCGAATCTCTGAGACGGAGAGGATGTCGGGACGCGACGTCTTGCCGTCGGCGTGGGCAGAGTGGATCGCCGGCAAGGACGCGACGAGTCCCAGCGCGGCCGCGGCGAAGAGGAGTGGAGTGGAGCGCACGGTGTCTCGGTCTAGCTAGAGCGGTGAGCGATCTGCGACAAGGGGCGAGCCGACGACGAGGGTGGCCCAGCCAAGCCAGCTTCATTAAGGCCGCGCGAGTGGCGTTCGATGGACATAGCACCGCGCGTGGGGAAAGCGCCGCCCCCGGCGCCGGTCCGCCTGGAAAATGCACCTAGAGCACCGATCGGTTCGCCATCGGGAGAGCTCGCCCATCAGGCCCGAACCCCTTGCGGGGGCCCGATGGGCTCAACCAAGCCCAAGCTCTGCCCACGGATCGGTGCTCTAGTCTTCCTCTGGTCGCGACAAACGCCTGCCTCCGGCAAACCGTTTGTCGCTCTAGGCGGTGGTTTTTGTAAGCTCGGGGGGATGCAGCCCGAACTCGCGCGGCCCGCAGCGCATGCGCTCATGCCGCCACCCCTGCCGCCCTCTGAGCTGGTGGGCTTCGGGCTGCTCGTCCTGGCGTTCGCCGCCTTGATCACCGTCCACGTCGCCCTGGCCTATCGGGTGGGCCGGCTCGGCTCGCGCTGGCGCGGGCTCCTGGCCCTGTTGGTCCCCCCGACGGCACCCGTTTGGGGGTTCCTGCTCGGGCTGCGCGTGCTGCCGTCCCTGTGGACCGCCTGCGCCGTAGGGTATCTCATCGCCCTGGCGCGAGCGCTGAGCTGAGGCACGCTGAGCTGAGGC
>JAEWOQ010000136.1 GCA_023460875.1 Pseudomonadota bacterium | reverse complement strand
ACCCATGGCTGACGCGACCAAAATCCGAATTCGCCTGAAGGCGTTCGATCACCAGCTCCTCGACAAGTCGACGACGGACATCGTCGAGACGGCACGCCGTACAGGCGCGCGCGTGGCTGGCCCCATCCCCCTGCCCACCTCCATCCGTCGCTACACGGTGCTGCGTGGCCCGCACGTCGACAAGAAGGCGCGGGAGCAGTTCGAGGTGCGCACCCACAAGCGCCTCATCGACATTCTGGACCCGACTCCCCAGACTCTCGACGCTCTCATGAAGCTCGACCTGTCTGCTGGCGTCGACGTCGAGATCAAGAGCTGAGCGAGGTCTCCATGGCGAAAATCGACGTTTACAACTTGAAGCGTGAGAAGGTCGGCGAGATCGAGCTCGCAGACGAGGTGTTCGCAGCGGAGGTGCGTGAGCACCTGTTCCACGACGTGGTCAACGCCCAGCTCGCCAGCCGACGCGCGGGGACCCGCGCTGGCAAGGAGCGCGCCGCGGTCCAGGGCTCGAGCAAGAAGCTGTACAAGCAGAAGGGCACCGGCCGAGCTCGTCACGGATCCATCCGGGCGCCCATCTTCGTCGGTGGCGGTCGCGCCCATCCCCCCAAGCCCCAGGACTGGAGCTATCGTCCGCCGCGCCGCGTGCGCGTGAGCGCGTTGAAGAGCGCGCTCAGCCTCCTCGTGAAGGAGGGGCGCTTCACCGTGGTCGACAGCATCGATCTCGGTGAGGTGAAGACGAAGAAGCTCGCCAGCGTGCTCGGCGCGCTGCAGGCGGGCGCCAAGAGCCTGGTGGTGGACGACAAGTCCAACGAGAACCTCAAGCTGTCCATCCGGAACATGAAGGCGAACAACTTCCTGCCGCCGGAGGGCGTCAACGTGTACGACTTGCTTCGCCACGACCACCTCGTCGTGTCGAAGGAGGCCGTGAAGGTGCTCGAGGCGCGCTGCCTCGGGACGACCAACGGAAGCACGGAGCAGAAGTCATGAGCCCCGAACAGGTCATCAAGAGGCCGATCGTCCTCACCGAGAAGGCGGCCCTCCTCAAGGTAGACAACAAGGTCGTCTTCGAGGTCGATCAGAAGGCCAACAAAATCCAGATCCGGCACGCCATCGAGGAGCTCTTCGGCGTCAAGGTGACGGAAGTGAACACGCTGGTGCAGCGCGGCAAGGTAAAGCGCATCGGCCGACGTGATGCCAAGCGTCCGAACTGGAAGAAGGCCATCGTCACCCTGCGCGAGGGCGATGACATTCAGTTCTTCGACGAGACCGCCGACGAGAGCGCAGAGAAGGCCGAGGAATAATCATGACCATCCGTCAGTTCAAGCCGACCTCTGCGGGGCGCCGCGCCTACACCTGCAGCGACTTCCGTGACCTCACGACCTCCAGCCCCGAGAAGAAGCTCCTCGAGCGTCAGCTCCGCAGTGGTGGTCGGAACAACCACGGGCGCATCACGACCCGGTTCCGCGGCGGCGGGCACAAGCAGCGCTACCGCGTGATCGACTTCAAGCGAGGGAAGATCGGGGTGCCCGCCAAGGTCGCCGAGATCGAGTACGATCCCAACCGCAGCGCTCGCATCGCCCTGCTGCACTACGCGGACGGTGACAAGAGCTACATCCTCGCCCCCGACGGCCTGCGTCAGGGAGACCAGGTGGTGTCCAGCCGGAACGCGGACATCCGCCCTGGCAACTGCCTGCCCCTGCAGGCCATCCCAGCGGGGACGACGATCCACAACATCGAGATGCGCAAGGGCAAGGGCGGACAGCTGGTGCGGTCCGCTGGGGTCTCCGCGCAGCTCATGGCGAAGGACGGCGACTACGCGCAGGTGAAGCTGCCGAGCGGCGAGGTGCGGCGGATCCACATCCTGTGTCGCGCGACGGTCGGCCAGGTGTCGAACGCCGACCACAAGAACATCAAGTTGGGCAAGGCGGGGCGCGCCCGCTGGCTGGGACGCCGTCCGCACAACCGCGGCGTGACGATGAACCCGGTCGACCATCCCATGGGTGGTGGTGAGGGACGCACGAGCGGCGGCCGTCACCCCTGCTCGCCCTGGGGCCAGCTGGCCAAGGGCCTCAAGACGCGTAACAACAAGCGCACCGACGGGATGATCATCAAGAACCGCAAGGCAAAGGGCTAAGTCATGGCACGTAGCATTCACAAGGGGCCGTTCATCGACGGTCATCTGGAAAAGAAGATCGAAACTGCCGTCGCGGAGAACTCGAAGAAGGTCATCAAGACCTGGTCGAGGCGTTCCACCATCATCCCCGAGGCCATCGGCCTGACCTTCGCCGTGCACAACGGCCGCAAGTTCGTGCCGGTGTTCGTGTCGGAGAACATGGTGGGCCACAAGCTGGGCGAGTTCGCACCCACGCGTACGTTCACCGGTCACGCAGGCGACCGGAAGAAGCGCTGAACCAAGCCGCGGGCCACGCCCGCGCGGTTCGTCGAAGGCGACTGGCTCGTTGGGTCAGTCGCCTTCTTCATGGAGGGCGGCGCCCGGAGGCCGAGGGCGCTGAAATCGGCCACGCGCGTGGTATGCGAAGGGGGCGATGACGGCGATGACAACCGCGTCCCTCGAAGCTCTCGAGCTCTTGGTCAACGTCGAGCGCCTCGGTCCGCGCCTGGAGGCTGCCGCGGCCGCGCTCGCCCAGCTGCCCGGGCTGACGAACGAGAAGGCCTGGTTGGAGGCGGCGCGCCGGCGCCTCGCGGAGGTCGCCGGGGGCGGCGACGAGGAGCTGGTCGTCCGGGCGCTGCGCCTGCCCGAGCTGGAGGCGGCCAGGCGCGACCGGGCGCGCCAGCTGCAGGGAGGCATCGTCGATGCCCTCGAGCGCTTGCAGGCGGGGATCACCTACGCCGGCGGCAGCGGAGCCCCGCTCCTGGATTTGCTCTACGGGAGCGTGAAGCTGCCGCCGCTGCGGAAGTGCTCGCGCGACGCCCTGGAGCGCTTCTGCGCGGATTTCGAGAAGCGCATGGGCTCGACCTACGCGAGGCGGATGTTCGCCACGGACACCTACGAGGTCGTGGCGCCCGCCGCGAGCGAGCTCCGAGCGGCCATCGCTACGTGGCGCAGCGTCTTCGTTGCCGCGCCGCCGGACGACGCGGAAGCAGAAGGTCTGCGGAGGGAGTTGGACGCCGCGGCTCAGCGGCTCGAGCTCCCCGTCCGTCAGGCCCGCCTGCTCGCTCAGGCCGCGCTCCTCCCGACCGCGGAGCTGCTCGACGCGACGGGGCTCACGCCGGAGGCGAAGCGCCGCGGCAAGGACCCCGACACCCACGCGCTCTTGGAGAACGATCCGCCGGATCCACACCTCCCGACGGACGAGGAACGCGCGGAGCTCGGCGCGCTCATGGAACGCTCACAGGAAGACTGAGCCCTCGAGCGCGAGCCGCCCCAGGGATCGGCGCAGCGCGCATCACCGCATTCGTCGAGACCCTGGGGGAGGCGAGGGGGCTCGGCGCAGGGCGTCCCTGGGCGTCCGCTCCCGCGGGCGCCCGTCGGTCGCGGCGTCGTCGGCGTTGGTGCCCGCCGTCGCGTTCGTTGCGGCGCAGTCCCGGCGGCTGTATGCGGGGCGCAGGAGATCCTCGGATGAAAGCCGTCTGCTTCTCACGATACGGCGAGCCCCACGTGCTCGAGCTCCTCGAGCGCGCGAAGCCGACGCCGGGTTCGGGCGAAGTGCTCGTCCGGGTACACGCGACGGCCATCAACGACTGGGATTGGTCTTTCGTACGAGGAAAGCCGTACATCTATCGTCTGATCTATGGCTTGCGTCGGCCCAAGATCGAGGTGCTCGGAGCGGAGATCGCGGGGACCGTCGAAGCGTCCGGTGAGGGGGTCGGCGACCTCCGTCCGGGGGACCGCGTCTACGGGGACCTCTCCGAGGCCGGGTTCGGAGGATTCGCCGAGTACGTCCGGGTGAGCGAGCGCGCTCTGGTCAAGATGCCGACGTCGATGACCTTCGAGCAGGCGGCGGCGCTGCCGCACGCGGCGGCGCTGGCCCTGCAGGGGCTGGTCGACGTGGGGCGCATCCAGCGTGGCGACAAGGTGCTGATCAACGGCGCTGGCGGCGGCGTGGGCACCCTCGGTCTGCAGATTGCCAAGCAGTACGACGCGGAGGTCACGGGCGTCGACAGCGGGCCCAAGCTGGACCTGCTGCGCCAGCTGGGGTTCGACCACGTGATCGACTATCGACGCGAGGACTTCACGCGGCGCGGCGAGCGTTACGACCTGATCCTCGACGCCAAGACGTCGCGCTCCCCGCTCTCCTACGCGCGCGCCCTCCAGCGCGGCGGCCGCTACGTCACGGTCGGTGGGGACGTGACTCGGGTGCTGCAGACGTTGTGCTTGGGACCGCTCATCGGTCTCGCGACGTCCAAGTCCTTCCGGATCGTCGCGCTGAAGACGAACAAGGACCTCGGCTACATCGGCGAGCTGTTCGAGGCGAAGGGGCTCGACGTCGTCATCGACGGCGCCTACCCCCTGAGCGAAGTCCCCGCGGCCCTGCAACGCTTCGGCGAAGCCTCGCACCGCGGCAAGATCGTCATCCGCGTCGCGGAATGACGGCGAGAGCCGAAGCTGCGCACGGAGGTGTCCCCTCGTGCCAATAGGCGGTGAGACAGCGGCAGGTTGGAACTCCAGGTGCAACCCTTTGTGAGCAGGGATCGGGTTCTCGCGATCCTTGGGCGCGGTGCTCTCGGTGAGCTGCTCGCTGCTCGCTGAGCACCCTGGACGGTCCGTCGCCGCGCTTCTCGCGCTGAACGACGTTGATGGTTCTGGACTGCTCGAGTCGACCATCCTGGCGCTTCTTGGGGCCCGCCGCCCGCGTCGCGTCGAGCGCACGCTGATGTGCCGCCCGCGTCGCGTCGCCGGGCGCGGGCTACTTCCGCCGCAGGATGAGGTGAAAGCCGTGGGGGCTCTCGACGATGTAGCTCAGCTCGTCGACCTCGAGGGCGAACGCGGCGTTCGCGAAGGGCTCCTCCACGTCGGTCTGGCTGATGTTCGACAGCGCGCCCTTCATGGCGCCCTTTCCGTCGGAGTACGCCTCGTAGGTTGCCTCCCAATCGCTCTGCGCGATCAGGTGCTCACGCGCTTCGAGGGCGCGCAGGCACGCCTCCTCGCGGGAGCGGGTGACCCCTTCGCCGATCGCGCCCTTCACCTGATCGTGCTTGACCACGATGTGCAGCGCGTCGATGCGTTGAGGGGCGTCGAGGGGAGGCGGCTGGTGCAGGTTCGAGTCGCGGATGCACTTCTCCCCCGCGGTCGGCTGCTCCGCGCTGGCGGCCTCAGGTGCAGGTTGCCCTCCACCACAGGCGGCGACGCACAGAAAGATCAGAGGTGTCACTCGCATCGTCCTTCTCCTCCCGGGGGATCCTTTCAGGGATCGCGGTGAGAGGAAACCCCGCCGAACGGGCGAAGGGGACGCGTGAAGGGGGAGCGCGAGCAGGGCGGCAAGCAAGGCTCGCCTCGGAGAACCGCGCCATGTCATGCTGTCCGCCGGAGCTCGATGGCACGGCGACGTACCTCCCTTTGGCTGGCGCTGGCGTCTTCGCTCGTCGTGACCGGGACCCACGGAACCGCCTCCGCCACCTGGTCGATCGCGGCGGTCGATCGACGGACCGGGGAGGTGGGCGTGGCGGTGGCGTCTTGCATCGCCGGGGTGGACCGGGTGATCGCCCTCGTGCCGGGCATCGGCGCCGTCGCCGCGCAGGCGCACCTGGAGGAGCGGAACCGCGACGTGGCCTCGCGCCTGCTGTCCGACGGCGTCGCGCCCGCGGAGGTGGTGGAGCGGGTCAAGGCGCAGGATCCGGAGCACGCTCTCCGCCAATACGGTGTCGTCGATCTGCACGGCCGCGTGAGCGCGTACACGGGGGCGGAGACGGGCGCCTGGGCGGGCCACTCGATCGGCGTAGACGTCTCCGTCCAAGGAAACCTCCTGACTGGCCCCGACGTGGTCGCCGCCGCGCTGCGTGCCTTCGAAGCGGCGCCTCCGGATCCCGGCGCATGGACCCTGGCTGACCGGCTCTTGGCCGCCCTCGAGGCGGGCGCCTCCCAAGGCGGCGACCGCCGCTGCGACCCCGAGCAGACCGCCCTCAGCGCCGCGCTCAGGGTCGCCGCCTCCGCCGCGATGTCCCCTGGGACGGCCTCGGGGAGCGCCCTGAACCTCTACGTTGCCCGGGATCCCGGCGCGGGCAGTCCCGTCGTCGCCCTCCGCGACGCGTACGATCTCTGGACACGCGAGCGCACGGGCGCCGCGGCGCTCGTCCCTTCTTCTCCCGCGACCACCCCGTCGCCCTCGAGCTCCCCTTCGCGGGGCACATGCGCCGTACAGCCCTCTCCTGCGCGCGGAGCTCAACACCAGGGCGAGGCCCTCTGGGGTACGCTCCTGGTATACCTCGCCGCCTTCGCCCTGCGGCGGCCTCGGAGGAGCTCGCTTGCCGGCCGGCCATAGGAGCTCGTGTCCCAGGCGGCCCCCTGCTCCGAGAGCTCCTCTATCGATTTTCCCCGACCCCTGCACAAAACACCAGTACCTTTCCCGCGAAATTCACCCGCCGACGGCTTGCGGCATCTGACAGGCTTTGCTAGTTACGCAGCCCCTCTTCGGAGGCCTCCTCGATTCCTCGTCTTCGGACCCCGAACGCGACCGTCAGGGAGACCCCGCAGAGACCGCCGGAGTACCGGCAACCGATACCCCGCGAGGCGGGCCGCACCGAAACGGAGCGGACCGAACCGGCGGTGAATCGGGAGGCAGCAGACTCCGGTCCAGCTGCCGCACCTCGAATCCACGCGCGCCCAGAAGGATGGCCTCACCGTCCCGCGGGCTCGGAGCGCGCTCCCCCGCGGAAGCGCTCGCGGCCTCAACGGGCCTCTCTCAGGAACTGCCAGCCATGATCAGCACCGCCAAAGCGAACTTTCAGCGGATCAGCCCGCGCAAGGCACGCGTGGTCATCAACATGATCCGGGGGCGGAACGCCGCTGAGGCGCTCCAGCTCCTCGAGTTCACCCCGAAGGCCGCCGCCCCCATCGTCAAGAAGGTCGTGGCCAGCGCCCTGGCGAACGCCAGGCAGGTCCGCTCCGACGTCGACGCCGACTCACTGGTGATCAGCAAGGCGACGGTCGACATGGGGCCCAACCAGCACCTGCGTCGGTGGCGTCCTCGCGCCATGGGGCGCGCCACCCAGATCAAAAAAGGCGTCAGCCACATCACCATCGAGCTCGACCAGCGCTGAGGCGCGAAGCGGCCAGAGGTTGTCATGGGACAAAAAACTCATCCCTATGGTTTTCGGCTCGGAGTCATCCGGACCTGGACCAGCAAGTGGTTCGAGGACAAGAACTACCAGAAGTGGCTTCACGAGGACATTCGCATCAAGCGAGCCGTGAAGCAGTACCTCTACAACGCCAACGTGGCGGGCGTGGAGGTCGAGCGGGCCGCCAACAAGGCGAAGGTCATCGTGTACACGGCGCGTCCGGGCATGGTGATCGGCAAGGGCGGCAAGGGGATCGAGGTCCTCAAGAGCGGCAACCTGGACTCGGCGGCCAAGGGTGAGACGAAGTTCCCTGGCGTGCAGTCCTTCACGGACAACGAGATCTTCATCGATGTCCAGGAGGTGCGCAAAGCCGAGACGAACGCCCAGCTCGTGGCCGAGAACATCGCCACGCAGCTCGAGCGCCGCATCGCCTTCCGTCGGGCGATGAAGAAGGCCCTCGGGACGACCATGAAGTTCGGCGCCAAGGGCGTGCGCATTCGCTGCGCCGGTCGCCTCGGCGGCGCCGAGATGGGTCGCGTCGAGACCTACCGCGAGGGCCGCGTGCCCCTGCACACCCTCCGCGCGGACGTGGACTATGGCCTCGCCGAAGCTCGTACGACCTACGGCATCATCGGCGTCAAGGTTTGGATTTTCAAGGGCGAGGTCCTGCAGCGCAAGGCCCGCCGCATCCCGGAGTGAGGCGAAGTCATGCTCCAGCCGAAGCGCACCAAGTGGCGTAAGCAGCAAACGGGAAAGAATCGCGGCACCGCATGGCGTGGCAGCGACGTGTCCTTCGGTGAGTTTGCATTGCAAGCCACCGAGCGGACCTTCATCACGGCCCGCCAGATCGAGGCCACCCGTATGGCCATCCAGCGGCACGTGAAGCGCCAGGGCAAGCTCTGGATCCGCGTGTTCCCCGACAAGCCCCTCACCAAGAAGCCTCTCGAGGTCCGCATGGGCAGCGGCAAGGGCTCCGTGGAGCTCTGGGTGGCCGTGATCAAGCCGGGTCGTGTGCTGTTCGAGATCTCGGGCGTCCCCGAGGAGCTCGCGCGCGCCGCCTTCAAGGTCGCCGCCGCGAAGCTGCCGATGCCCACGCGGTTTTTGGTGCGAGGAGCCCTGTGATGAAGGCTAAAGAATTGCACGAGCGCACGACGGAGAGCCTGGTCGAGCTCAAGGCGTCCCTGAAAAAGGAGCTCTTCTCTTTCCGCATGAAGAACTTCACCGGTCAGCTCGACGACACGAGCCTGCTCAGGAAGGCCCGTAAGGACATCGCGCGTATCGAGACGATCCTCGCGGCTCGCGCGGGCGCGAGCGAGAGTGAAGGAGGCCAAGCATGAGCAGCACGGAGACCACCCACGGATCCCGCGACAAGCGGATCCGCCGCATGATCGGGCGCGTGCAGAGCGACAAGATGATGAAGACCGTCGTGGTCGAGGTCATCCGCTACAAGCTCGACCCGGTCTACAAGAAGTACGTCCGCGTGCGGAAGCGATACAAGGCCCACGACGAGGGCAACGAGTACCGCATCGGCGATCGCGTGGAGATCATCGAGCACCGCCCGCTCTCGAAGGAGAAGCGCTGGAAGGTGTCTCGCCTGGTGGAGCGCCCGGCGCTCGCGGGGAGCTGATTCCGCAAGGAAGCAGGCTAGAGCTTTGGTTAGGAGCTAGCTGAAATGATTCAGGTAGAGTCAGTTCTCAACGTCGCGGACAACTCGGGGGCCAAGGTGGTGCAGTGCATCAAGGTCCTCGGGGGCTCGCGCCGCCGGTACGCCGGGCTCGGCGACATCATCGTCGTCAGCATCAAAGAAGCCTTGCCGAACAGCAAGGTGAAGAAGGGCACCGTCGCGAAGGCTGTGGTCGTGCGCACGAAGCGCGAGAACCGCCGTCCGGACGGGAGCTACATCAAGTTCGACGAGAACAGCGCGGTCATCATCAACGCTCAGATGGAGCCCGTCGGCACCCGCATCTTCGGACCGGTGGCCCGCGAGCTGCGCGCTCGTCGCTTCATGAAGATCATCTCGCTGGCTCCGGAGGTCCTCTAATGCAGCGGGTACGAGTAGGCGACCAGGTGGTCGTCATCAGCGGCAACCACAAGGGCAAGCGCGGGCGCGTGAGCCAGGTGCTCGTGGAGCGCAACGCGGTGATCGTCGAGGGCGTGAACCTCGTGAAGCGCCACGTGAAGGCGACCCCGCAGCAGCAGGGGGGCATCGTCGAGAAGCCGGCTCCCTTGGATCAGAGCAAGGTCATGTTGCTCGACCCCGAGTCGGGCAAACCCACGCGCGTTCGCTTCGAGGTGCGCGACGGGGAGAAGGTCCGCGTCGCCAAGAGTGGCGCGGTGATTACCGCGGAGCAGGGCTAAGCCATGAGTGAAGCTGCAGCAAAGCGAGAGGCGCGTCTGCGGGAGACGTACCGGAAGACGGTGCTCCCCGGGATGATGAAGCGCTTCGGATACAAGAACGTCATGCAGGCTCCGCGCCTGGACAAGATCGTCGTCAACATGGGTCTGGGTGAGGCGGTGGCCAACCCCAAGCTCATCGAGTCGGCGACCAAAGAGCTCGCCGCCATCACGGGGCAGAAGCCCGTCGTCACCCGCGCCAAGAAGTCGATCGCCGGCTTCAAGCTGCGGGAGGGCATGCCCATCGGCGTCAAGGTGACGCTGCGGCGCGAGCGGATGTGGGAGTTCCTGGATCGCCTGATCTCGCTCAGCATCCCGCGCGTACGCGACTTCCGGGGCGTGAGCCCCCGCGCCTTCGACGGCGCAGGCAACTACACCCTGGGTCTGAAGGAGCAAATCGTGTTCCCAGAGATCGACTTCGACAAGGTCGACAAGATCAAGGGAATGAACATCACCATGGTCACGACCGCCAAGACGAACGAGGAAGCCAAAGAGCTCCTCGGGCAACTTGGAATGCCTTTCAGGAGCTGAACCGGATGGCACGCGCATCTCAGTGGGCGAAAATGACCCGCCCCCCGAAGTTTTCGACCCGTTTCGTGCGACGCTGCCACGTCTGTGGCCGTCCACGGGGGGTGTACCGCGACTTCAACCTTTGCCGTGTTTGCCTGCGACAGATGGCTCTGCGCGGGGAGCTGCCCGGCGTCACGAAGGCGAGCTGGTGACACCATGATGACCGACCCGATCGCGGACATGCTCGCACGCATCAGGAACGCGGCCTTGGCCCGTCACGATGCAACGCACATCCCCGCAAGCAAGCTGAAGAAGGAGATCGCCGTTCTACTCAAGCGCGAGGGCTATGTGTCCGACGTGCGTGAGGAGGAGTGGGGTCCCAAGAAGCGCAAGACGCTCACCGTCACTTTGAAGTACGGGCAGGATCGTCGCAGCGCCTTCATCGGGATCCGGCGCGTGTCCAAGCCTGGTCGGCGCGTGTACGTTGGCCATGCGGACATCCCGCGGGTGCTCAACGGACTGGGCGTCTCGATCCTGAGCACCTCTCACGGGCTCATGACGGACCGAGAAGCTCGTAAGCGCAAGGTCGGCGGCGAGCTGTTGTGTGAGGTTTGGTGATGGCTGAAGTACAGGACATCAAGCTGTCTCGACTGGGCAAGCGCCCTGTATCGATCCCCAAGGGCGTCACCGTCAACCTGAAGGACGGCGCCATCGAGGTGCAGGGGCCCAAGGGTAAGCTCAGCCGGGTGTTGCCGAAGGGCGTCCTCATCGACCGCGAAGGCGACGAGCTGAAGCTCGGCGCCGACGCCGGCGGCGTCGCCTACGCCCGCATCCAGGGCCTCGGGCGCGCGCTCGTGGCGAGCATGGTGAAGGGCGCGGCCGAGGGGTTCGAGCGGATCCTCGAGCTCCACGGCACCGGCTACCGCTGCGAGATCAAGGGCACGACCATCAACTTCAACGTCGGCCTGTCGCATCCTGCGCAGGTCCAGGTGCCGAGCGGCGTCACCGCTACCGTGCCCGGGGACTCCAAGGGCACGGTGCTCATCCTCCACTCCGCCGACAACGAGCAGCTGGGACAGCTGGCTGCGACGATCAAGCGGCTCCGCCCGTCGGAACCCTACGGCGGCAAGGGCATTCGTTACCGCGGCGAGCAGATTCGTCGCAAGGCCGGCAAGGCTGGTAAGGGCCGCAAGTAAGCGGGTCGAGAGAAGCTGTCGATCAGAGGGCTCAACCATGGCAAGAAACCTCACCGGCCGAGAGCGCCGCAAGTTTCGCATCCGCAACAAGATCTCCGGCGTGTCGGAGCGTCCGCGGCTCACCGTCTTCCGCAGCGCGCGGCATATCTACGCGCAGGTGATCGATGACGTCGGCGGTCTGACCATCGCCGCCGCGTCGACCATGTCGCCCGATCTCAAGGGCAACCTGGGCGAGGGCGACAAGACCGAGGCGGCGAAGAAGGTTGGCGCCCTCGTCGCCAAGATCTGCCTCGAGAAGAAGATCGAAAAGGTCGTGTTCGACCGCAACGGGTACCTCTACCACGGGCGCGTCAAGGCTTTGGCCGAGGCGGCTCGCGAGGCCGGCCTCCAGTTCTGAGAGACGCAGCATGGCATTTGAAAGCTACGACGACGACAAGCTCAAGGAGCGAGTCATCCACATCAACCGCGTGGCCAAGGTGGTCAAGGGCGGTCGGCGGTTCAGCTTCTCGGCCCTGGTCGTCGTCGGCGACGAGGACGGCCACGTTGGCGTCGGCTTCGGCAAGGCGAACGAGGTGCCGGAGGCGATCCGCAAGGGCAACGAGCGGGCGCGCAAGAACCTGTTCAAGGTGCCGATGATCGGCCGCACGATCCCGCACCAGGTGCTGGGAGAGTTCGGCGCCGGTCGGGTGCTGCTCAAGCCGGCCGCGCCTGGTACGGGCGTAATCGCGGGCGGCCCTGTGCGAGCCGTGGTGGAGTCCGCGGGGATCCAGGACATCCTCACCAAGTGCATTGGCACGACCAACAAGCACAACGCGGTGCACGCCACCATCACGGCGCTTCAGGCGCTGCGTTCGCCGGAGGCGATCGCAGCGGCTCGCGAGCTGGAGGCGTCGGTCGTCGCTGAGGACTACCCGGTGGCGCAGACGGCCTCCCAGAGCAACGTCGCCCAGTCGATCGTGGTCGGTACGGGCGCTTCGACGGGGAGTGCGTCATGAGTATCCGCCTCGAGGTTCGCCAGCGGGCGAGCGTGATCGGGCGTCCGGAGGCCCAGCGTAAGGTCCTCAAGGGGCTCGGGCTGCGGGGTATCGGCTCCAGCGTGCTGGTCGACAACACGCCGTCGTTCCGCGGAATGATCAAGAAGGTGCTTCACCTCGTCGATGTGAAGGAGCTGAAGGCATGAGCGAAATTCTCTCTCGGTTGGCGCCGCCTCCGGGCGGCCGCACGTCGGAGCGTCGCGTCGGTCGAGGTACGGGATCGCACCTCGGCAAGACCTGCGGGCGCGGCGTGAAGGGTCAGAAGGCGCGCAACGGCGGTAACATCGGGAAGCTGCACTTTCAGGGTGGGCAGACGCCCATTCAGCGCCGGCTCCCGAAGCGCGGCTTCCGCGTCCCGTTCCCGGTGGAGACGGTGGCGATCAACCTCTCGGCCCTCGATCGCTTCGAGGCGGGTGCTACGGTCGACGAGGCGAAGCTCCGCGAGGCGCGCCTCGTGCAGGGCGCAGACGTCCTCATCAAGATCTTGGGTGAGGGTCAGCTCACGAAGAAGCTCACCGTGCACGCCCACAAGTTCAGCAACTCTGCTCTCGAGAAGATCCAGGCAGCGGGCGGCAGCGCCGTCACGCTGGCGGCGGCCGACTCAGAGGGCGCGGTCCAGGCAGAAGGCTGACGCTGGGCGCGCTGGTCTCCTGAGCGGAACTGGCGCGGCACGTCACGCACGATATGGCTCTGTTTCGAGGTTTCTCCAACATCGGGAAGGTGCCCGAGCTCCGGCGGCGGATCATTTTCTCGCTGACGGTGATCGCCATCTACCGGATCGGTGTGTTCATCACGACGCCCGGCGTGGATCGGGCGGTGATGAAGGACCTCATTCAGCAGGAGGGTGGGGTCCTCGGGCTGATGAACCTGTTCTCGGGTGGCGCACTCGAGAACCTGTCCATCTTCGCCTTGGGCATCATGCCCTACATCTCCGCGAGCATTATCCTGCAGCTGCTCGGCTTGGTCTCGAAGACCGTCGAGGAGATGCGGAAGGAAGGCGAAGCGGGGCGGCGCAAGCTCGAGCAGTACACGCGCTACGGCACCATCATCCTGAGCTTCGTGCAGGGCTTCTTCATGGCCACGCAGCTCGAAGCTCAGAGCATGAGCGGCCAAGGTGACCTGGTGGCGGAGCCGGGGTGGAGCTTCCGGCTGATGACGGTGCTCACCCTGACGACGGGGACGGCCCTGTTGATGTGGCTGGGCGAGCAGGCCACGGAGCGCGGCATCGGCAACGGCATCTCGCTCATCATCTTTGCCAGCATCGTGAGCGGCATCCCGACGGGCGTCACCCAGTACTGGGCGAGCACCGGCGGGGAGATCGAGCCGCTGACCGTCGCCATCGTGCTCGCGGTGCTCCTGGTCAGCATCGCGGTGGTGGTGTTCTTCGAGCGGGCCCAGCGCCGCATCCCAATCCAGTACGCGCGGCGCCAAGGCGCGCGGCGGATCTACGGGGGTGAGACGGCGCACCTGCCGCTGAAGGTCAACATGGCGAGCATGATCCCGCCGATCTTCGCGTCCAGCCTGCTCGTCTTCCCGGCGACCCTGGCGAACTTCGACATCCCGGGCATGCAGACCTTCAGCGCGGTGCTGAGCCGGGGTGACTGGGTGTTCCACACCATGTTCGCCCTGCTGGTGGTGTTCTTCTGCTTCTTCTACACGCAGGTCACCTTCCAGCCCGTCGACGTGGCGGAGAACCTGAAGAAGCAGCAGGCGAACATCCCGGGGATTCGTCCCGGGCGCCAGACCGCCGAGTACCTGCAACGGACGGTCAGCCGGTTGACCGTGGGTGGAGCGGCTTACGTCGCGGCGATCTGCGTGATCCCTGCGGTCATCGCGCAGTCGTTCAGGGTTCCGTTCCAGTTCGGCGGCACCAGCTTGATGATCGTGGTGGGCGTGGCCCTCGAGACGGTCAACCAGATCGAGGCACACCTCATCACGCAAAGTTACGAAGGTCTGACGGGACCCAAGATGACCCGCCTCAGCGGGCGGAGGCCAGCATGAGACTTGTGCTCGTCGGTGCACCTGCCAGCGGCAAGGGAACCCAAGCGAACGTCCTCAGCGAGAAGTTCGGCGTCCCCAAGATTTCCACGGGGGACATGCTGCGGGCAGCGCGGCAAGCCGGGACGAAGCTGGGCCGGGAGGCCGAAGGCTACATGAACGCGGGCAAGCTCGTGCCCGACGAGGTGGTCATCGGGCTGGTCGATGAGCGCCTCGAGCACGCGGACGCTACACGGGGTTTCATTCTGGATGGATTTCCGCGTACGGTGCCCCAGGCGGAGGCCCTGGCTGGTCTCCTGGAGCGCCGAGGCGTGAAGCTCGAGGCGGTGGTTCAGCTGGATGTGGACCGGGAGCTCCTGATGGAGCGTGCGACCCTGCGCCGGACCGACAAACGGACTGGACAGATCTATCACCTGAAATATAATCCTCCGCCCCCCGACGCGGACCTCGATCATCGAGCCGACGATCGGGAGGAAACGGTCGCGGCCCGACTGGATCAGTACGACGCCATGACCGCGGCTCTCCTGCCGCACTACGAGCAGCAGGGGCTGCTCCGACGCATCAACGGCGTCGGGGTCCCGGAGCAAGTGACCGAACGGCTCCTCGCCGCCCTCGGGCAGAAGGTGGGTTGAGCTTTTCTGCCGTCTCAGTTCGAAGGGGCGGCCAACTTTGGAGGCAACGGAACGGAAAGCAGAAAGACTCTCAGCGGTGTGGTGGTCGAGGTCCGACCCAAGGCGCTCTTTCGGGTGACCTTGGAGGATGGCAGGACCGTCCTGGCGGGACCGTCGGTCCAGCTACGCCACGCCATCGTCCGACTCGTGGTCGGCGACCGAGTCACCGTACAGCTTTCCACCCACGACCCCAGCCGGGGAAGAGTTATCGCCAAGGCCTGACGGGAACGGCCGAGGGCACTGCGAAGGAAGAGTCCGATGAAGGTGCGTCCGAGCGTCAAGAAGATTTGTGACAAGTGCAAGGTCATCCGGCGGCAGAACGTCGTGCGCGTGATCTGCGAGAACCCCCGGCACAAGCAGCGTCAGGGCTGAGGCCGAGGAGAGGACTGAGTCATGGCACGTATCGCTGGAGTTGACCTGCCCCGCCGCAAGGCACTGGGCTACGCCCTTCCGTACATCTACGGCATCGGCCGCACGAAGGCCCTCGAGATCTGCGAAAAGTCCGGCATCCCGCCGGAGCGCAGGGTCGATGAGCTGAGCGACGCGGACGTCAAGGCCCTACGCGACACCATTGAAGCTGGCTTCAAGGTCGAGGGCGACGCGCGGCGCGAGGTGCAGCAGAACATCAAGCGGCTCATGGACCTCGGTTGCTACCGAGGGCTGCGTCACCGCAAGGGTCTGCCCGTGAACGGGCAGCGCACTCACACCAACGCTCGCACCCGTAAGGGCCCGAGCAAGGGCGCTCCGCGCCGAAAGTAAGGCACGGAGACTGACGAGTCGCCGGACGCACCGACTGCCTGACGCACCGAGGAAGATTCGAGATGGCTACAGCTAAGAAGCGCGCAGTTCGCAAGGCCCCGAAGAAGAACATTCACGCGGGGATCGCGCACATTCGTTCGACCTTCAACAACACCATCATCACGATCACCGACGTGAACGGTAACGCGGTGTCGGCGGCGAGCGCCGGATCGCGGGGCTTCAAGGGCTCACGCAAGAGCACGCCCTTCGCGGCGCAGCTCGCTGCGGAGGAGGCCGGACGTCGGGCGATGGAGCACGGGATGCGCTCCGTGGCGGTGTTCGTGAACGGTCCGGGCGCGGGTCGCGAGAGCGCCTTGCGGGCCCTGCAGCAGGTCGGTTTCCGTGTCACCATCATCCGCGACGTGACCCCCATTCCCCACAACGGTTGCCGCGCTCCCAAGCGCCGCCGCGTGTAAGTCCGAGAGAGAGAGACTGTCATGGCACGTTACCTTGGTCCCGTCTGCAAGCTCTGCCGCCGCGAAGGCACGAAGCTGTACCTGAAGGGAGAGCGCTGCTTCTCGGAGAAGTGCTCCGTCAGCCGTCGTCCGTATCCCCCGGGTCAGCACGGGCAGGGTCGCATCAAGCTCAGCGAGTACGGCCTGCGCCTCCGCGAGAAGCAGAAGGTGCGTCGCATCTACGGGCTGCTGGAGAAGCAGTTCGCGGGTTATTACTTCACCGCCGCGCACATGAAGGGGCCGACGGGCGAGGAGATGCTCGGGCTCATCGAGCGGCGCCTCGACAACGTGGTGCACCGCATGGGCTTCGCAGTGAGCCGCGCTCAGGCGCGCCAGCTGGTTCGCCACAACCACATCCTGGTGAACGGCAAGCGGGTCAACATCCCGAGCTATCGCGTCACGCCGAACGACAAGATCGAGCTGCGTGAGCGGAGCCGGAAGATCGTGTTCGTGCAGCATGCGCTGTCCGTCGCCGAGGGCCGGCCCACGCCGGGCTGGGTCGAGGTGGACAAGGCGAACTTCGCCGGCACCGTCAAGTCGATGCCGATCCGCGACGAGCTCAACGAGCCGGCGCTTCGCGAGCAGTACGTCGTCGAGTACTACTCACGGTGATTCAGCACTCCGGTCAGAGCCCACGTTCACGCGCTGCGTGAGGTGGGCTTTTGCCGCACGCGGGCAGGCCGCGGGACCGAACGAAGGAGCGGGTTCCTCTGAGGTCCGGGACGGCCGCGCGAATCAAGTCGCCGTTATCGGCGCAGCCCCGAAGAGGAGAAGGTACAGCACATGGTTACCCAAATGATGAGCCGGAACTGGCGCGACTTGATTCGTCCGAAGGCGATCCAGCTCGAGACGGAGAGCGCGAGCGACTTCTACGGCAAGTTCACCTGTGAGCCCCTCGAGCGGGGCTTCGGCATCACCATCGGCAACTCGCTGCGCCGGGTCCTGCTGGCGTCGCTCCAGGGAGCGGCGATCACGGCGGTGCGCGTGGACGGCGCGCTCCACGAGTTCACGACCATCCCCGACGTCGTCGAGGACGTCACGGACATCATCCTCAACCTCAAGGAGGTGGTGTTCCGCGCGGAGACCCCGAAGACCTACACGGTCCGGGTGGAGAAGGAAGGTCCGGGCGTCGTGACCGCTGGCGACATCGCGCTGGTGGACGGCCTCAGCGTCCTGAATCCTCAGCACCCCATCGCCACCCTCGACAAGAAGGGGCCGCTGTCGATGGAGTTCACGGTGAACGTGGGGCGCGGCTACGTGCCGGCGGACCGCAACAAGAGCCCGGCCATGCCCATCGGCACGGTGCCGATCGACGCGCTCTTCTCGCCGATCCGCAAGGTCAACTACACCGTGCAGAACGCCCGTGTTGGGCAGGTCACGGACTACGACAAGCTCATCCTCGAGGTGTGGACCAACGGCTCGGTGCGCCCCGCGGACGCCGTGGCGTTCGCCGCCAAGATCCTGAAGGAGCAGCTCTCCATCTGGATCAATTTCGAGGAGACCGAGGACACCGCCTACCAGGCCAACGGCTCCGAGGACGAGCCCCTCAACGACAACCTGTTCCGGTCGGTGGACGAGCTGGAGCTGTCGGTGCGGTCGGCCAACTGCCTGCAGAACGCGAACATCTCGCTGATCGGTGAGCTCGTGCAGCGGACGGAGCAGGACATGCTGAAGACCAAGAACTTCGGCCGGAAGTCCCTCAAAGAGATCAAGGAAATCCTCGCCACGATGGGGCTCTCGTTGGGCATGAAGCTCGACGGCTGGCCCCAGATGTTGGAGCGCTGGAAGCAGCAGCAGGCGCAGGGTTGAGCGTCCCATTAGGAGCAAACAGTCATGCGACATCGCAAGTCCGGGCGGCAGTTCAGCCGCAACACGAGCCATCGGCGGGCCATGCTCCGCGCGCTGACCGCCAACCTGATCGCCCATGAGCGCATCGAGACCACCGACGCCAAGGCGAAGGAGCTGCGGCGGGTGGCGGAGCGCGTCATCACCCGCGCGCGCCGGCTCGGAGACGTGGCGTTCACCCCGAATGACCAGCTCAGCGTGGCGGACCGCTCGCGGCGGCTCGCTGCTCAGCAGCAGGTGGGGCGCTTCCTGCAGCGCTTCGCGGTCGTGACGGAGTCGGAGGATTCCTCCAAGAAGGTCGATCTCATCGAGAAGGTGTTCGTCGACCTGGCGAAGCGCTTCAAGGATCGTCCGGGCGGCTACACCCGCATCATCAAGGTGGGTAACCGCCGCGGGGACAACGCGCCGATGTCGATCATCGAGCTGGTCGATCCGGCTGCGGCGCCGAGCGCCGAAGAGTAAGACGCGACCCCTCGTGCTCTCGTAGGCAGAGGGGGGTTGAGATCGGTTGGGCCCGCAGGGCGCGTCGTCGGGGGTTTTCCCCCGGACGAAGCGTCCTCGCCGGGCGTTCCGTCGTTGGGCGTCGGCGGGTGGTTGCCCGGAGGTAGGTCAGCCAACGGCGGAGGGGGCGCAGGAGGAGGCTGTCGGGGACGTCCTAGGGAGTGCGGCCGCTGGGTGCGTCAGCGGGGTCCGTGTCCTCGTCGTCTGGCTTGGACGTCGCGCTAGTGCTGACGTCGACCGTGGGCGTCCGGACGTCGTGGTGGCGGTCCTGGGGCGTGCGGGCAGCCGGTACGTCCTCGGAGGGCACGTCGTCGTCGGAGGGGACGTCGTCGTCGGAGGGCACGTCGTCGTCGGGCGTCGGTGGGTGGTCGTGGATCTCCACGGAGCGACGGCGGCGGGCGCCCACCCAGAGGATGCCGCCCGCGCCTAGGAGCGAGATCCCGGCGATGGTGGCGGCGCCCCAGTAGCGTGTCGTCGGGCTCAGGGGGAGCGCGTCGTCCGTGAGGGCGCCCTCGAGGGTCTCTTCGGCGAGGCGGTTGGCCGGGTCCAGAGCCATGGCCTGGTGCAAGAGCCCCTGATCGACGATGCCGCGGTCGCGCAGTCTGCGCGCCTCGAAGGTGAGTCGGAGGCTCTGGAGGGCGCGCCGCTCCTTGTCGCTCGAGGCGACGCGCTCCGCCGTGCGCAGGGCGGCCACGGCGCGGTCCGGGTGCTGAACGCCGTGAGCCCGCGCGTAGTCGAGATACCCGGCGGTCATCTCGTCGCGACGCTCGAACATGGGGTTGAAGGTGAGCACGCGGTCGTAGCGCTCCACCACCTCCTCGAGCTTGCCCGCGCGGTGGGCGGCCTGGCCCTGCTCGAAGAGATCGTACTGCTCCGCCTGCCGCAGCCGGTCGAACTCGGAGAAGAGCTCGCGGGCCGCGCGCTGCCAGCTCCACTCTCTGGGGGCGCGCTTCCCCATGGTGTTCTCGTAGGCGTCGCGGAGCTGCCAGGTGGCGACCTCGCCCAACAGAACGAGGGCCTCACGGGCGGCGCCACGCAGCTGGGCCCGCTCGCTCTGAGCGAAGCTGATGATGACGCGGGCCGAGTCGGGATCGCGGATGCGCCCGAACGCCCGCAGGATGTCCGCGAGGGCCTCGGGATCCTCCGTGCGCAGAGCCTCGCCGGCGATGGCCTTTCCCCGCAGATCGAGCTGGCGCTCCGCCCACTGCGCGATCTTTTGCGCAGGGTGGCGCCGCGCCTCGATCAGCGCGGCGATGCTGCGGTCACCCATGGCCTCGAGCTCGAGCTGGGTGTTGATCCGGAGGAACTCGCCATAGCGCACGTACACGTGCACGAGCGACCGCGCCGCAGCGGCGGTGTTGACGTGACGCAGCATGCGGCTCATCGCCAGGGCGTGGGCCAGGTCGCGCCAGGTCTCGTTCTCTGGCTCGGCGCGCTCGACGACGATCGCCAGGAAGTCGCTGGTGGAGCCGCCCTCGCCGGTGTTCGCGCGGAGCTCCTGGCGCTTCGCGGCGCGGATGCGGTCGAGGGCGTCGCGCATCGCTCCCCGGTTCGCCCTGTCCGCGAGCTTGTCGAGGCGGGTGTGCAGGGCGGGGACCCAGCGGGTGTTGACCTCGAGCAGCTCACGCACGGCCCGCTCTCGCACCATGGGCTCCGCGTCGGTCAGGCGGGCGAGCAGGGCGTCGAGGGTCTCGAGATCTGCTTTGTCGGGGTCCAGCAGGGCGATGGAGGGCGGGTCCGGGAGCTCCGCCAGCGGGCGCGGGGCAGGCTCGGAGGGCTCGGACGACGGCTCTGTGTTGGATTGCGTGTTGGATTGCGCTTCGGGTTGCGCGTCCGCTCGGGCGTCGAGCGTCGTGGCAGCGGTCGCGCCGAGGAGCCCAGCCACGAGGCAGCGCGTGAGGAACTCGCGCGCGGCGGAGCGCCGCGAGGGCAGGGGACGACCCGGGACAGGACGATGCAGCGCGCTCACCTCGAAAGTCAGTCGAGGATCCGAAAATCCGGGAACTCGCCGGTGTAGCCACGCCAGCGCGTGTCGACGCGGTCCACCCGCGCGGCGCTCGGCCCCTTTTGCGCCCATCCGAACAGCTCGCGGATGGACAGCTCCTCGCCCTCGGCGAGGATCTCCACGGAGCCGTCAGGGCGATTGCGCACCCAGCCGCATATCCCGAGGCGTCGGGCCTCGCGCTGGGTGGACGCTCGGAAGTAGACGCCCTGGACCCGACCGCGAACGAAGAGCTGAAGCTGCTTCAAAGCCATGCGCTTCGGGTGTTACCGAACCCCATCGAGGCCGGCAACTCACGCGAGCCCAGGGGCCGCAGGATTTTTCGCGGCAGGGCATCTCCCGCTGTCAAGCCAAAGAAGGCCACTCGAGCGGGGTGCACGTCGTCACCTACGCCGGAAGGTCGCGGGGGGCGGGTAGGGCGGAGGAGCGACGAAACGCGGGCTTGGTACGACGTGTGGACCCCCTCTCGCCCACTGTGGTCGAATACCGTTGTGGCACACGCCGACTCGGACCTGACGCCCGGGGAGCCCTCCGCAGGTCAGCTGCGGCGGGCGCTCGAGCGGGAGGAGCGCATCGCGGCCGCCCTGCGGGACGTGGGGCAGGCGCTGGGCTCCAACCTCGAGTTGGACGAGCTCCTGCAGCTCATCCTCTCGCGGCTCCAAGAGCTCGTAGAAGCGGAGCGGGCGGTGCTCTACCTGGTCGATGAGCCGCGGCAGGTGCTCCGGTGCCGCCAGGCCACGGGACCTCCCCTGGACCTCGAGGTGCCCGTGGGGGAGGGGCTGGTGGGGCGTGTGGCGCGCGCTGGCCGGGCGCTCCGGCTGGACGGGGGGGGGGGGGTG
>JAEWOQ010000135.1 GCA_023460875.1 Pseudomonadota bacterium | reverse complement strand
GCGGACGGTGCGCAGGCGGACGGTGCGCAGGCGGACGGCGCGCAGGCGGACGGTGCGCAGGCGGACAGAGCGCAGGCGGACAGAGCGCAGGCGGACGGTGCGCTCGCAAACAGAGCGCAAGAGCTGCTGCCGGACTTCGTCCTCGAGCTCGGACCGCCCCTCACGTCGGGGGCGTGGAGCGCCTTCGCAGCGCGGCTCCCGCGCGGCGTGCGGCACGTGGTCAGCGCGCATGCCTGGCCCGACCCTCACAATGATCTCACGGAGCTCGTGCTCGGCGACCCCTGGCACGTCGCGGCGCGGCTGGCCGCGCACCCAGGCGGAGACCCGGCGGGCGGCCCCTCGACGTCGAGCATCGCGCCGGCCCTGACCGCCGAGGCTCGTGAGGCCTGGCGAAGCCGCCTCGGGCAGATCAACGACCGCGCCTGGGACCTGATCGACGGCGCGCTCGACGCGACCGAGGGCGGCGCTGAGGGCTCTTTGGCGGAGCCCGACGCCGTGCGGACCTTGGTGACCTCTCTGCCTCCAGGGGCTTTGCTGGCCTTGGGCAACAGCTTGCCCATCCGCGAGGTGGACTGGGTCTGTCGGCGTGGGAGCGCGGCCGTGGACGTCTGGGTCCAGCGCGGCGCCAACGGCATCGACGGCCTGATCGCTGGTGCGGCCGGGGCCGCTCACGCCAGCGGGAAGCCCACCTGCCTGCTCCTCGGGGACGTGAGCGCGCTGCACGATCTCAACAGCCTGGCGCTGGCCCGGACCTCGCCCGTGCCCCTCGTGGTGGCGGTCGTGGACAACGGCGGTGGGCGGATCTTCGGGCTGCTGCCCTTCGCCGAGCAGGCGGAAGAGGCCGAGGCCCAGTGGCGCTACTGGGCGACGCCGCCGGGGGTGGACTTCGAGGCTGCGGCGCGCACCTTCGGGTTGCGCTACGCTGGCTGCAGCACCCGGGCGGAGATCCGCGGCGCCCTGCGGGACGCCTTCGACGCTTCTGCGCCGGAGGCGTGGCTTCTTCATCTGCGCGTGGAGACCGGGAGCACCGCGCGGTTCCTGCGCGAGCTCCCCGCGGCCTCTCCGAAGCGTCTGACGTCATGAATCCGAGTCCATCCGCGCCGCATCCATCCGCGGCGAGTCGTTCGCGCCCCCCAATGCTCGCTCTGCATGGCTTCGTCGGAGGGCCAGAGACCTTCGATGACGTCAGCGGGGACGGGACGCGCTGGCTGTGCCCCTCCCTCGCGGGCCACGGCTCTCCAGCGGACACGTCCGCGTCGGACTTCGTGGCGGAGGTGGACAGACTCGCCGCCTGGACGCGGGAGCGCGTGGACGGGCCCGTGCGTTTGCTGGGGTACTCCATGGGAGCGCGCGTGGCGCTGGGGCTCTGCGTGCGGCACTCGATGCTGTTCACGGACGCGGTGCTGGTCAGCGTGCACCCCGGCCTGCGGGAGCTCCAGGATCGGCGCGAGCGGCAGCTGTGGGAGGGGCGCTGGGTCCACCTCCTGGAGACGGAGGGGCTCAGCGCGTTCCTGCAGCACTGGGAGACGCTCCCCTTGTTCACGACCCAGCGCGACGTGGATCCGTCACGACTCGGGCGGCAGCGACGCATGCGGCAGGGGCATGGCGCCGAAGGGTTGGCGCGCGCCCTGCGGGTGCTCGGCACCGGCGTGATGCCCGATCTGTGGCCGGCGCTGCGACAGATTCAGATCCCGGTGCGGCTCGTCGTGGGCGAGCTCGACGCCAAGTTCGTGGAGGTGGGGCGCCGGGCCGCCGAGCAGCTCCCGAACGGGCGCTTGGACGTGATCGCGAACGTGGGGCACAACGTGCTCCTCGAGCAGCCCGAGGCCCTGCGCCGCCTGCTCGAGGAGGGCTCGTCCGTCACCACCAGCGCGCTTCGCTCGCCTGCTGCGCGATCGGACGGGAGCACACAGGCGGGGACATGAGCGTCGTGTCCCTGCCCCGAGCCGAGGTCGCCCCAGGCTCGCTGCGCGCGTGGCTCCTGGCGACGCGCCCAGCCACTCTGACCGCCGCCGTGACCCCGGTCGCGGTCGGATCGGCCTGCGCGCTGCACGTAGGCGCCTTCCGCGCCGGGCCCGCCTTCGCGGCCCTGCTGGGCGCGGCGCTCCTGCAGATCGGCTCGAATTTCGCCAACGACGTGTTCGACTACGAGAAGGGCGCGGACACGGCGGAGAGGCTCGGTCCGACCCGTGCGGTGCAGGCCGGCTTGCTCACGCCGGGGGCCGTGCGGCGGGGCATGGTGGTCGTCTTTGCCTTAGCGCTGGCCGTGGGCGTCTACCTGACGAGCATCGCTGGGTGGCCCATCGTGGCCCTGGGCGTCGCTGCGATCCTCTCGGCGATCGCCTACACGGGGGGGCCCTACCCCTTGGGATACCACGGGCTCGGCGACGTCTTCGTGCTCGGGTTCTTCGGCTTCGCGGCGGTTTGTGGGACGGCCTTCGTGCAGGTGTCGACGGTGCCGGCGCTCGCTTGGGCAGCGGCGGTGCCGGTGGGAGCCCTGGCCACGAACATCCTCGTGGTCAACAACCTCCGCGATCGGGAGACGGATGTCCTGGCCGGCAAGCGCACCCTCGCGGTCCGCTGGGGACGGGCCGGCGCCCTCACGGAGTACAGGCTGCTCGTGGCCGTGGCCTACCTGGTGCCCCTCGCCCTCCTGCTGGCGGGCTCGGTGGGCTGGACTGCCCTCTTGCCGTGGCTCACGACCCCCATGGCCGTGAGCCTGCTGCGGCGAGTCTCCGCCGACAGCGGGCGCGCGCTGAACGCGTCGTTGGTGCGGACGGCGCAGCTGGTGTTCTTCTTCGGCATGCTGTTGGCTCTGGGGATCTGCCTCGATGCCGTCGGTCGTTGAGGGAGCAGGGATCCGCCTCCAGGCGCGGCTGATCGGCCACGGAGGCGCGCATCAGGCGCTCGCCAATGCCCGCGCCGCCTGGGCGGCCCGCGAGGGGCTGGTGCTGGAGCTCGGCGACGATCATCGCAAGGGGCTCGGTGAGGCGACGCCCCTGCCGGGTCATAGCCCCGAGAGCCTCTCCGAGGCGCAGGCCGATCTCACGAGGTGGCTCCGCGAGCCGTCCCTGAGACGTCCCCCCTGGCTCGAGGCAGCGGGCGACGCGAGCGATGCGGCGACAGGGTCGCGAGCGGAGGAGCGGCGGGGGGCAGCGCAGCACGTGACGCCCCTGCACGTGACCGAGTGGCTGGCGGAGCAGAGCCGCTCCCTCACGACCCCGAGCGCGCGCTTCGCCCTCGAGGCGGCGCTGCTCGACTACTGGTCTCAGCGCCTCCGCGTGCCCCCCTGGCAGCTCCTCGGGGGGCGAGCTCCCGCAGCGCCGCTCTCCGTGAGCCGGGTCGTCGATCTCCTCGATGAGCGCGTCGAGGCCCTGGTGGAGCGCGCCCTCGCGGAGGGCGTGCACACCATCAAGCTCAAGGTCGGGCGGAGCTTCGAGGAGGAGCTCGCGGCGCTTCAGGCGCTGCGGGCGCGCTGGGGACCGTCCACCCTGCGCCTGCGCCTCGACGTCAACCGCAGCTGGCCTCCCGAGGAGACGTCCCCCCGGCTCGAACGCCTCGCCGCGGTGTCTCCGGAGTGGATCGAGGAGCCCAGCACGGCCTTCGACACCACGGTCCCGGGTCCCGTTGCCCTCGCCGTGGACGAGTCCCTGCTGGGAGTCTCCCCAAGTCCGGCTTGGCTCGAGGCGCGGCCCGCCGTGGGGGTGTTGGTGCTCAAGCCGATGCTCCTGGGCGGCATCTCTCGCTGCTTGGAGTGGGGTCGAGCGGCGCGTCAGACGGGCAGGGTGGCGGTCATTTCCCACCTCTTCGATGGCCCCATCGCCCTCGCGGCCTGTGTGCAGCTCGCGTGCGCCCTCCCTTCGGCCAGAGCGGACGACCCGTCTTCGAGCAGCGTTTCGGCCGATGCTTCCTCTGCCGCTCCCCCCGCTGCGCCGAGCGAGCGGGCCCAGGGACTGTCCCTCCACGGAGGGCTCCAGGCCTGGCGCGCTCGGGCCTGTGCGCCCAGCTACGTGCAGCCGGACCGGATCGTCCTGCCTGCGGAGCCAGGGCTCGGGGTCGCCTTCGGGCGTCGGCTCTCCGTGTTCGCGGCAGCCGAGGAGGTGCCGGAGCGCGTGGCCCTCGCGAGTGACGAGCTCGCCGTGTCCTATGCCATGCTGGCGCGGGGCGTGGGGCGGGTGGTCGCCTGGTTAATGCGGTCGTCGGGCGCCGCTCCCGCCAGCGACGCCACGCCGCGCCCCGTGAGCTTCATCGCCGAGCCGCGCCTCGGGCAGCTGCTCCTCCTGTACGCCTGCGTCGAGCTAGGGTGGACCGTGCTCCCGCTGCATCCCCGCGCGAGCGGTGAAGAGCGCCTGCGGATCACGACCGCGCTGCGGCCAGGGCTTTGCGTCGACGAGGCACAGCTCGCCCGGTTCGAGTCTTGGCTCACGGAGGCACCGCTCGCCCTCGACGAGCACGTCCCCGCGGTCCTCGATGAGCCCGATCCAGAGATGGATCTCGCTTGGCTCCTGACCTCCGGCTCCACTGGGACGCCGCGGGCCGTACGGCTCAGCCGGCGCGCCTTCCTCGCCTCCGCCGACGCGAGCGCCCAGCACCTCGGCTGGCGAGACGACGACCGCTGGCTGCTGACCCTGCCCTTCGCACACGTGGGCGGGCTCAGCGTCCTCACCCGCTGCTTGATCGCTCGGCGCACGGTGATCTTGGGCGCCCCGCGGATCGACGGAACGGCGCTCGCTCGTCAGGGGGTCACTTTGTTGTCCTTGGTGCCGACGCAGCTCGCCCGCTTGCTGGAGGATCCCAGCTTCGAGATGCCTCCGACCGTGCGCGGGGTGTTGTTGGGAGGCGCAGGCGCCCCCTCCGAGCTCGTCGAGCGAGCGCGGCAGCGGGGGATCCCGGCGCTGCGCACCTATGGGCTCACCGAGGCCTGCTCCCAGGTGGCCACCGAAGCCCTGGGCGCCGAGGAGACGAGCCGGCGCGAGGGCTACGTGGGCTCCGTGCTGCCGCCGTGGGAGGTGCGCATCGACGAGGCCGGCCGCATCTATCTCCGGGGCGAGCCTTTGTGCAGCGGCTACGTCGCTGCCCCCCTCGCGCCCGGGGAGTGGTTCGCGACGAGCGACTTGGGCGAGCTCGTCGGGAATCGGCTCCACGTGTTTGGTCGCTGCGACAACGTGCTCGTCTCTGGCGGAGAGAACGTCACGCCGGAGGGCGTGGAGGTGCGGCTCACCTCCCACAGCGGGGTGAGTGAAGCCTGTGTCGTGGGGGTGCCGGACGTGATCTGGGGCCAGCGCATCGTGGCCCTCCTAGTGCTCCGCGAGGGCACGACGCTCGAGGAGGTCGAGGCTTGGGCCCGAGCGCGCCTCGGGGGCCACCAGCGTCCCCGCGCCCTACAGGCAGTGCCCGCCCTGCCCCTCCTGCCTTCGGGCAAGGTCGATCGGGCCGCGGCGGCGAGGCTCGCGGCGACCCTGCTCGGGGTCCCCCCTGTCCACGCCCGCGGCGCAGCCGAAGGGATGGCGCCGCAGCGATGACGGCGCAGCGATGACGGCGCAGCGATGGAGCCGCGCTCAGGTCCAGGTGCTCAGCGGAGCGAAGGGCTCGGGGACGGCGCAGCGCTCGAAGCTCCGGGCGTCGACGAAGACGTGTACCGTCTGCGCCACGGCCGCCACGCCGTCCCGGCGCAAAATTTGCCAGCCGAGGGCGATCTCCGTCTCCGCGACGTGAGCGGCCACGACCGCCACCGTGATACGGTCCCCGAAACGCAGGGGCTCGAAGTAGTCGGCCTCCACGTGCCGCAGGGGCGCGGCCCAGCGGCGCTCCCGTAGCACGGAGGGGAGGTCGGAGCCGAGCTCCGCCAGCAGCCCCACGTAGGCGTCGTGGACGTAGTCCAAGACACGCGCGAAGAACACGATCCCGGCTGCGTCCACGTCCTGGAAGCGGACTGAGAGGGCGTGGTGGAAGTAGCCCGCGGTCCTGTTTCTCAAGTCTCGTTTGTCGAAGTGATGCATGGCGCGTCCGGCAGACGACTCCTAGCCGAGAAAATCTGACCCGAAAAACCCTAAAGAGTCACTAAGGCGGAGAACGACCTAAAGCCCCGAAGTTCTGCCCCCGGACGCCCCTCTCCCAGAAGGAGCTCCCTGATGTCGAATCTTTTCGCCTCACTGCTGCGGCGCCGCTAGCCCAGTCACGCCGCTAGCCCAGTTCACGCGCACCTCACAGATCGACTTCAACCGCACGCGAGTCCTCCACCGTCGTCACAGCCGGGTCGCCTGGTATCCCACACTTCTCGAGCTTTCGTATGGCGGCCCAGCGCCGACTTCGACTAAGGGAATACAGCGAACGTGAAATAGAGCCTGGACGTCTCGCCCCCCGAGCCCACGCTCCCGATCCAGCCCTATGAGATATTTCACCCAATCTCCCCTCGCCGTCGGCACCGCCCTGGCGCTGATGTCCCCGCTGGCCCTCTCCGGCTGCCCCATGGGCGGGGAGCTCGATCGCCCAGGAGACTTCCTCGGCGACGACGAGTGCGACGCATTGTCCCTCTTTCAGCGATGCTCGGGGGGCATCTGTCACTCCGGCGACGATCCCGCGGGCACCGTGGAGCTGCTGGCGCCAGGGGTGGAGGACCGCCTCATCGGTGTGCCTGCGACCTACGCGAACGTGCGCGGCGACGTCGAGGCGTGCCCGACGGACAACCCGGAGCTCCTCGTCGATCCCGAGGACATCGAGAGGAGCCTGATGCTCACCAAGCTGACGGGCGCGTATGCTTGCGGTGACCAGATGCCGTTCCCCCCGACGCCGAGCTTCAGCAACGACGAGATCAACTGCGTGCGAAAGTGGATCCGCAGCATCGTCGAGGCGAAAGCCTCCAAGAACGACACCGGCCTGGGTGGCCAAGGGAGCGAGCCGTGAACGGGCACCACATCACCAGGATCCGAGACACACAGCCGACGCCGCACACCGCGTCGCGCGCGACGGCTCGTCACACATCGCCGACTCACCGCGTCGTGTCGACTCCACGCACCATGCTAGATTCCCGCGTCGCGATGCCACGCTTGCGCTCCCTGCTCGCGGCGCTGGTGCTGGCCGCCGCAGGGGCGCAGCCGCTCCTGTACACGGACGTCGCCACGGCCCAAGAGGAGCGATCGAGCGTCAAGCGGGTGGCCGTCGGCTCGATGACGGGCGCGAAGACCCAAAGCGCCCGCGGCTGGCTCGTCGAGGGCCTCGAGGAGCAGTCGTCCCTCGAGGTGCTGAGCGGCAGTGACGCCACGGCCATCGAGCACGGCGCGAGCGAGTCGGAGATCGCCGCCCTCGCCGCCGAGCTCGAGGCTGACGCCGTGGTGCTCGGCACCAGCAACTTGAAGCCCAAGGTCGGCTGGGTCGCCGAGATCTACGTCCACAACGGAGAGGACGGCGCGCTCATCGAGCAGGTCACGGTCACCGCCGGAGCTTGGAACAAGTACCGTGCGACGCTCGGCGACTCGTCCCAGTTCATGGGCGCCATCGAGCAGGCCCGCCTCGCCGAACCCGAGCCGGAGCCCGAGCCCGAGGAGGACGAGGACCTCGAAGAGGACGAGCCGAAGGAGCGCAGCGAAGGCTCCGTGACGGACGACTCCGCGGCGCGCCCCTCCCCGCTGTACGCGCGGCTGGGCGCGCGGCTCTACGCGCGGTCCTTCCGGTACACCGATCCGCTGCACGAGGTGCTCCCCGGCCAGGACTTCCCTCAGATGCTGACCTACAATCTGGCGGCGGCTCCGATGGTGTTCGGCCGAGTGGACTGGTACCCCTTGGCTCACTTCCAGGGCGGGTTCCCGGCCCACGTGGGCATCAGCGGAGGCTACGAGCTCGGAATCGCCACAGACGTAGAGTTCCGGCGCCAGAAGCTGCGCCAGTCCCACTCGGTCATGTTCGTGGGGCCGAAGTTTCGGATTCCGGTCGCCACGCACGAGATCGGCGTGTTCGGACATTTCGGCAAGCACGCCTTCTCCATCGACGGAGACGCGGCCGCGAACGAGGGCCGCGACGTGTTCCCCGACGTGAACTACCGCTTCCTGGATGTCGGGGCGGACGTCCGCTTCCTGTTCGACGACATTCGGCTCGGAGCGCATGCCAAGTACCGCATGCTGCTCGGCTATGGCGACATCGCCGCGGCGGGCTGGTTCCCGAACACGAGCGGCGGCGCCGTGAACGTCGGCGGAGAGGTCGGCTGGAAGCTGACGGAGACCCTCGAGCTCCTCGTGGGTGTGGATCTGCTCCAGTACGGCCTCAACTTCAGCCCCGCAGCGGACGCGCAGCGGGATCGCGTCGCGGGCGGGGCGACGGATCGGTACATCTCCGCTTGGGGAGCGCTGGGCTTCACCTGGCCGGGGGATGGTTCCACGTCGGTGAGCGTCTCGACCTCCGATGCATCGGAGGACAAGGACGACTTCGACGACTTCGACGACTTCGATTGACGCCGCGGCGGGTCGATCCGGGCGGCGCCCTGGCTATACTGCCGCCCGATGACTCGCTCAACGGCCTCTCCTCGCCGCTCGCCTCGCCTCGCCTGCGCCGCGGTGTTCGCCAGCCTCGTCGTCGCCTGCCAGTCGAAGCCTGCCGAACCGACTACCGAGTCCACGGCGCAGCGGACAGCCGAGCCCGCCGCGCAGCGGACAGCCGAGCCCGCCGCAGAGGCGACGAGCGCCCTGCAGGATCAAAGCGCCCGGGACGGGGCTCCCCAGGGAGACGCTCGCGCTCACACCTACGGTGAGCCCGTCGAGCTGCGCGACACCGTCGATCTCGCCGAGCTCGTGCGAGCGCCCGGCGCCCACGAGGGGCAAACCGTGTTGGTGGAGGGGCTGGTGCGGCGTGCCTGCTCGGCCAAGGGCTGTTGGCTCGAGATCGCGACGAGCGCTGCGCCAGACGCCCCTGGCTGCCGCGTCACCTTCAAGGATTATGGCTTCTTCGTGCCGACGGACTCGGCGGGGACCACAGCCCGTGTCCAGGGCGTGGTCCAGGTGACGAAGGTCGGAAGCCACCACGTGGAGCACCTCGAGGGGGAAGGCGCCACGTTCAAGGACAAGGAGAGTGACGGCACCGCGACGGAGCTGCGCGTCGTGGCCACTGGCGTCGAGCTCCGCCGCGGCTGAGAGGGGCTGCATGGCGCGTCCCAAGGCATTGCTGAGCTGGAGCAGCGGTAAGGACAGCGCCTGGGCGTTGCATGTCCTGCGCCAGCGGGGAGACGTCGAGCTCGTCGGGTTGGTGACGACGGTGAACCATGTGCACGATCGGGTCGCCATGCACGCGGTGCGCCGCACGCTGCTCGAAGCTCAGGCGGAGTCGGCGGGGCTCCCCCTCTGGATCGTGCCGATCCCCTCCCCCTGCAGCAATGAACAGTACGAAGCTGCCATGAAGCAGCTGCTGGAGCGCGCGCGGGGCGCCGGGGTGACCCAGATGGCCTTCGGAGACCTCTACTTGGAGGACATCCGGGCGTACCGGGAGTCGCGGCTCGCCGGCACGGGGGTCGAGCCCCTGTTCCCTCTCTGGCAGCTCCCGACGGAGGAGCTCGCGCAGACGATGGTGCGCGCTGGGGTCGTCGCCCACGCGACCTGCGTCGATCCCCGCCACCTGCCCGCCAGCTTCGCGGGACGTGCCTTCGACGAGACCTTCTTGCGAGACCTCCCGGGAGGCGTGGACCCCTGCGGCGAGAACGGTGAGTTCCATACGTTCGTGAGCGCGGGCCCGATGCTGGCGCGCTCCCTCGCCGTGACGGTCGGCCCGACGCTGGAGCGGGATGGATTCGTGTTCTGTGACGTCGACCTGTCTGCCGTGGACCGCCCTTCGGCGAGGGAGCAGAGTACCGACGCTTCCGGGACGTCTTCATGAGGCGCCTCGTTCCCCTGGTTCTTCTCGCGGCGCTGGGGTGCGGCACGACCCGCGGGTATCAGGAGAGCTTCAACGGCGCGGGCACAGGGCCAAGCACAGGGCCAAGCACAAGCGTCGCTGCGATGTCGCCAGCCCCGGACATCCCTGCGTCCAGACCGGAGCCCCCATCTCGCCTCCCCGCGGGGGTGCTCGAGGGTGTGGCGATGGAGGTGGCCGTCCCCGGGGACAGCGCGGTGCGCGTGGTCCACGGCGGGCCGGACGTGCGCTGGGCCCTCGTCTACCTCCACGGGATGTGCGGCAACCCGGAGGCGGTGGCGGACTGGTCCTCCGTCGCGAGCCGCTACGGGACCCTCATCGTGCTCCGCGCCGACGTGCCCTGCGGTGACCGTCCTGGCAACAAGTGGCCCACGGACGTGAGCGCGATCCAGGGGCGCATCGATCGTGCCCTCGAGGTCGTGGGGGAGCAGCGCGGCGGGCTCCTGGATCCATCTCGGCTCGTCGCCATCGGCTACTCCCAGGGGGCTCACCGCGCGGAGCGTCTCGCCGAGGCCTCCCCAGAGCGCTATCCGCTCCTCGTCCTGGGCGGCCCTCCCAGCAGCGCGAGCCCTCAGCGCCTCGCGCTCGCGCGCGGGGTGGCGATCTTCGGGGGAGAGCGGGAGAACACACAGC
>JAEWOQ010000134.1 GCA_023460875.1 Pseudomonadota bacterium | reverse complement strand
GCCTCGACGCTGGCCGGCGCCGGAGGCGACGCCTCGCCCTGCGCGGGCGCTACGGACACGGGGAGGGGGGCGCCACCGAGGAGCGCGAGCTGCTGCTGCATGAGGCGCAGCTGCGCTTCGACCACGGCCTGGACGGTGGAGTTCGGCTCCGCGCCCGTCAGCGGCGAGGGCCACGCAGCGGCGACAGGCCACGCAGCGGCGACAGGCTGAAGCGCTGCAAGCGAGGTGGCCGGCTGCGTCGTGGTGGGTTGTGGTGCTGCGGCAGCATCCAGAGGAGCGGGGGCGGCGGCGGCAGGGCTCACCTCGGGGGCGACCACCTCCGCCAGGTGCGACGCCAATCGTTCGAGGCTGTATAGATCCTCGAGCAGCTGCCGAAAGCCGATCTCGACTCCGAACTGACGCTTGAGCGACATCGCCACCTGCGTGAGCAGGAGAGAGTCCAGCCCGAGCTCCAAGAAGCTGGCGTTCAGGTCCTCGCCGGCGATCTCGATACCGGACGCCGCCTCCACGAGTCCCGTGAGTTTCTGGACGATGTTCACCTGATGCTGCTCTTTCGAGGTCGTCACTGTCTCTGCCCTTTCAAGAGGAAGCGCTCGCGGCGTCCCCCCATTTCCTGTTAGCGATTCACCCGTTGTCCGCCCCCCGAGCTCCCGTGACGCCCCGCCGCGGGGCTGTGCCCCCGCGACGCTCGCCGCCGAGCCGTTCACCGCTGCCGTCACGGCCCCCGCGCTGGTCGATCCGTTGTTGCCCCGCGGAGCCGAAGAGTGCTCCGAGGTCTTGGAAGCGCGCGCCGTGTCCGGCAGCTCGAGCCAGTGCCGCCGGCGTTCGAAGGCGTAGGTGGGGAGCGACACTCTACGCCGAGTTTCGAACTGAAAGAACTGCCCCGTGTCCACGGCCACGCCCGCGAGCCACAGCTTGCCCACCGCGCCGAGGAGCGCCGTCCACTCCGCGTCGTCCGCGGCCGTGTCCCCGAGGGAGGCGATGACCACCTGCCGCGCCTTGTCCGTCACCTGCTGCCGGGCCAGGGTCGACAGGACGACGCGAGGCCCGACCTCGAGGAGGACGTGATCGTCGCTCCGCCAGGCCACCGCCACCGCCTCCGCGAACCGCACCGTCTCCCGGAGGTGACGCGCCCAGTACATGGGCTCGGTCACGAGCTCCTCCGTGGCGAGCTGCCCGGTGAGCGTCGAGATGAAGGGGAGCTTTGGCGCCGAGAGCTCCACGTCGCGGACGAGCGCGGCGAAGGGCTCCACGGCGGGCTCCATCATCGGCGAGTGGAACGCGTGTGAGGTGTGCAGGGCTCGCGTGACGACGCCCTCCGCCTCGAGGTCCGCCGCGAGCCGGGCCACCGACTGCGAAGGCCCCGCGACGACGCACAGCTTCGGGCCGTTGCTCGCCGCGATGGCCACGTCCTCGGGGAGACGCGGCGCCACCTCGCTCGCCGCGAGCCGGACGGACAGCATCGTCCCCGCCGGCATCCCCTGCATCAGCTTGCCGCGAGCCGCCACGAGGCGCAGCGCATCCTCCAGCCGCATCACGGAGGCGAGCACCGCGCAGACGAACTCACCCACGCTGTGGCCGATCATCAGCCGAGGCTGAACGCCCCAGCTCATCCAGAGGCAGGCGAGCGCATACTCGACGGTGAACAGCGCCGACTGAGTGAGCTCCGTCTGCTTCAGGCGCTCCGCCGCCGCCTCCGAGGCGCCCTCCGCCGGATAGAGCACCTCCCGCAGGTCCACCCCGAGCTCCGGGAGCAACAGCTCCGCGCAGCGATCCACGGTGAGCTTGAACAGGGGCTCGTCCCGGTACAGCGCCGCCCCCATGCCCACGTACTGAGAGCCTTGACCGGGAAACAGGAAGGCGACGGAGGGGGTCTTCCGCTTCATCACCGCGGCGCCCCCGTGGAGCGGCCCCGCTTGCTCGAGGCGCTCCACGGCTTCGGCCGTGTTGCGCGCCAGCACGTATCTGCGGTGGGCGAAGCCCCGCCGACCCGTGTGCAACGTATAAGCGACGTCCGCCAGGTCCAGCTCCGGGTGACTCCGCAGATGATCCCGCAGGCGCTGCGTAGCCCGCTCCAAAGACTCGGCCGTGCGGGCAGAGAGCATCACGAGCTGCTCCGGCCGCGACGGTGAGCCCGGCGCCTGCTCCGGCGCCTCCTCGAGGATCACGTGGGCGTTGGTGCCGCCGACTCCGAAGGAGCTCACGCCCGCCCGGCGCGGCTGCTCTTGTCGCGGCCACGGCTGCGCTTCACGCACCACGTAGAAGGGGCTCGACCCGAAGTCGATCTCAGGGTTCGGGCTCTCGAAGTGCACCGTGCCCGGCATGAGCTCGTTCTCGAGGGCCAACGCGACCTTCACGAGCCCCGTGACCCCGGCGGCGGCGGTCAAGTGACCGAAGTTGCTCTTCGCCGAACCGATCCCGCAAAACCCCTTGTCGCCCGTCCCCCGGCGGAAGGCGGTCGTGAGCGCCTGCACCTCGATGGGATCTCCGAGGGGCGTCGCCGTCCCGTGAGCCTCCACGTAGGAGATGGACCGGGGCTCGATCTCCGCCAGGGCGTGCGCGGTGGCGATCACGGCGGCCTGCCCGGCGACGCTCGGCGCCGTGAAGCTCATTTTGTCGGCGCCGTCGTTGTTGAGCGCGGCGCTGCGGATCACGGCGTACACGTGATCGCCCGCCTCGAGGGCGTCGGAGAGCCGCCGCAGCGCGACCATGGCCACGCCGTCGCTGAAGGTCGTGCCCCGGGCCTTCGCGTCGAAGGGGCGCGTGTGCCCGTCGTCGGAGAGCATGCCCCCCTGCTGATAGAGGTGCCCGCTGGCCTGGGGGACCGTGAGGGACGCTCCTCCCGCCAAGGCGAAGTCGCAGTCGCCGTTGCGCAAGCTCTGCACGGCCGTGGCGATGGCCACCAGCGACGTGGAGCAGGCCGTGTGGATGCTCAGCGCCGGCCCCGTGAGATTGAGTTTGTGAGCGACGCGGGTGGCCGTGTAGTCCTTCTCGTTGCCGACCATCGCGGTGAAGGCCCCCAAGCTCTCCACGGCGTCGGGGCGCGCGAGCACCCGCGTCACGAAGTAGGAGTTGTTGTGCACCCCGGCGAACACACCGACGGGGCACGCGAGGGCCTCGGGGACGTAGCCCGCGTCCTCCAGCGCCGCCCAGCTCGTCTCCAGGAGCAAGCGCTGCTGGGGATCCATCAGCTCCGCCTCCCGAGGCGTGATCCCGAAGAACGCGGCATCGAACTTGTCCGCGTCCTCCAGGATCCCGCGACGTCTCACGTAGGCGCGATCCTCACGGACGCCGCGATCGATGCTGGCGTCGACCGCAGCGGGCTCGAGGAGCGTCGTCGTGTCCAGGCCCTCCCGCAGCACCGCCCAAAGCGCGTTTTTGTCCGCCGCCCCCGGGAAACGCCCCGCGACGCCCACGACCGCGATGGGCTCGCTGGCATCGGCGCCCCGACGCGCGCGCCGAGTCACGAGCTCGCCCGTGTCCACGTGTCCTCCCTCGAGGTAGACGGCGAGCTGCGCCGCCGTCGGGTGCGCGAAGAGCTGGGCCACCGGCAGCACGAGCATCTTCTCTTCCCGGAGGTGCGCCACGGTGCGCAGGGCGAGCAGGGAGTTCCCCCCGAGCTCGAAGAAGTCGTCGTGCACGCCGACCCGATCGATCTTGATGAGCCGCGCCCACAGCGCGCAAATGACGTGCTCCAGCTCAGTTTGGGGCGCCACGTAGCTGGCCGTCACGTCCGGACGTTTGCCCTCGGGGCGGGGTAGGCTGCGGCGATCGATCTTCCCGCTCGGCGTGCGCGGGAACTCCTCCAGCGCGACGAAGGCCGACGGGATCATGTACTCGGGCACGAGCCCGGCGAGGTGCCGACGCAGCTCCCCCGCGAGGTTCTCGACGGGCGCGCTCTGGACCACGTAGGCGACCAGCCGCTTGTCTCCGGGCTCGTCCTCCCGGGCGACCGCGACCGCCTGCTTCACCGCCGGGTGCGAGTCCAGCGCCACCTCGATCTCGCCGAGCTCGATGCGATAGCCGCGGACCTTCACCTGCCCGTCCAGCCGCCCCAAGAACTCGCAGACGCCGTCCTCTCGGATCCGCGCCAGATCTCCCGTGCGATAGAGCCGGGCTCCAGGCTCCTCCGAGAACGGATCCGCGAGGAACTTCTCCGCCGTGAGCTCGGGACGGTTCAAGTAGCCCCGCGCCACGCAGGCGCCGCCGAGATACAGCTCCCCTTCGCCTCCAGGGGCGACCGGCTGCATGCCTTCGTCGAGCACGTGGATGGTCGCGCGATCGATGGGCGTCCCGATCGGAGGCAGGCGCGGCCACTCGCTCGGTCGCCCCTCCAGGGTATACGCCGTCGCCACGTGGGTCTCCGAGGGCCCATAGTGATTGTGGAGGCTGCAGGACGGCAGCTCCTCGAAGAACCGCACGAGCGACTGGGTGACGACCAGCTGCTCGCCAGCGGTGATCACCTCCATGAGCCCCCGCGGGTAGATGCCGTGCAGGACGGCGACGTCCGCGAGGCTCTGCAGCGCGATGAAGGGCAAGAACAAACGCGCGACGCCCAGCTCGTCGAGCAGATGCAAGAGCCGTCCCGCGTCCAGGCGCTGGTCGTCGTCCACCAACACCAGCTCGCCCCCGGAGAGCCAGGTGGCGAACATCTCCTGGAAATGGACGTCGAAGCTCAGGGGCGCGAACTGCAGCGTGCGCGCGCCGGCGCCGACGCGAGACTCCCGCAGTTGCCAATCGACGAGGGCCTCGAGGGGTCCCCGCGACATGGCCACGCCCTTCGGATTCCCCGTCGAGCCAGACGTGTAGATCACATAGGCGAGGTCCGACGGCGCCGAGCGCTCCTCCAGGCGCTCCACGGACTCGCGCGCCAGGCTCTCGGCGATCTCATCCATGCAGAGGACCTCCGCGTCTCCGCTGGGCAGGTCGGCCCGGAGCGCCGACGTCGTGAGGAGTACGGGAGCCCGCGTGTCGCCCAGCATGAACTCCAAGCGCTGCTGCGGGTAAGCTGCGTCGAGGGGGACATAGGCGCCGCCCGCCTTCAGAGAGGCGAGCACGGCGACCGCCATCTCCAAGGAACGAGGCACGGCGATCGCGACGAGCACGTCGGCGCCGACGCCGAGATTCCTCAAGCGATGCGCGAGCTGGTTCGAGCGTCGCTCGAGGTCGAGGTACGACAGCCGAGCGGAGCCGTGGGACACGGCGATCGCCTCGGGCGTGCGCTCCACCTGGACGCCGAAGGCCTCGATCAAGCGCGCCGCGGGGCGCTGTCGACTCGATGTTTCTGCTGTCATTTTGTCACCCCAGCGCGCATCGGTACCACTCTCCAGCCCCCCCTTCAATCCGTCTGCACCCGAGGCTCGGACGCCTGGTGTCCCCGCGACGGTCGGCCGTCGCGCTCGAGGAGGTGGCGGTCGAAGAAGTCCGCCAAGAGCCGCGCGTAGAGAGCCGGCTCGACCTCTCCGTACCCGCCGTGGCCCGCGTCGGAAAACACGTGCAGCTGCTTGGGTTCACCGGCCGCCGCGAACAGCGAGCGAGCCCGCGCCACGGGCACGACCGAGTCTCTCTCTCCATGCACGATCAGCAGGGCGCGCGGGCTCAGCCGGGGGATCGCGGCCAGGGGATCGATGGCATCCGGATCGATCCCGTTCGCCCGCATCACCGCCAAGATCACGGGTGACTTGAGCCACGACAGCCGTCCGGCCTCGTCCCTGCTGAAGTCCGCCGCCGAGGTGGTGCATCCGGCCAGCACGACGGCCCGCACCCGGGGATCCTCCACGGCCACCGCGGGGAGCGGGGCCGCGCCCGCCGAGAACCCGAACAAGCCGAGGGGCGTCGAGCTCCCCGCCGCCTCCGCGAGGAAATCCAGCACGGCCCGCGCGTCGCCGCGCTCCCGATCGCCGTGGGTCGTCACCTCACCGCCGCTCCGCCCATGGGCCCGCGTGTCCGGGAGCAGCACCCCGTACCCACGTCGAGCGAGCTCCACCGCCTCGAAGGTCAGCTGCCGACGATCGCCTGCGTACCCGTGGAACAGCGCGATGGCGGCTCCATTACGCGGCGGGACGTACCAGGCCGAGAGAGACGTCCCGTCGACCGCCTCGATCGACACCTCCTGCAGGGCGAGCTCCTTCAACGGCGGCGGAACGGAGCCAGGGGCCAGGCGCGGCGGGCGCAGAGAGCGCTGTTCCACCAGCGCTGTCTCCCCAACGATGGCGACGAGCACGACCAGAGGCGCGACGACGCCCAGCCAGGCCCACGTCGGGAACGAGCTCATGCGAAGAAGACCCAACGGGACATCTCTCTCCTCGCGCGCTCCCCCCAAGCACCGAGGTCAGTACGCGTTGCTGCGGACCTTCCGCCCGAAGACCGTCAAGAAAATGATCCGCAGGTCGAGGAAAAGGTCCCAGTTATGGATGTAGTAGAGGTCGTGCTCGAGCCTCTTCTCCATCTTGTCGAGGGTCTGGGTTTCGCCACGCCACCCGTTCACCTGCGCCCAGCCGGTGATGCCGGGGCGCACCTTGTGGCGCAGCATGTAGCGGTGGATCTTCGACCGATACATCTCGTTGTGCGCCACCGCGTGGGGCCGAGGCCCGACGATGGACATATGACCAGCCAGGACGTTGAAGAACTGGGGCAGCTCATCCATCGACGTACGCCGTAGGAAGGCGCCCAGCTTCGTGATGCGGCTGTCACCCTGCTGAGCTTGGCGGACGTCGCCCCCGTCCTCGCACACCGTCATGGTACGGAACTTGATGACGGGGATCTCGTTGCCGTTGAGGCCGTAGCGTCGTTGGATGAAGAACACCGGGCCGGGCGACGTCAGCTTCACCAGGATCGCGATGACCGCCATGGGCAGGGCGATGAGCAGCAGGATGAACGTGCTGAGCACGATGTCCTCGAGGCGCTTCACCCACCCGCCGAGGCCTTGGAACGGCGTGTCGAGGATGGCGACCACGGGCACGTCCCCGACCATGGACCACTGGGCGTGGAGCATGTCGAAGACGAAGAAATCTCCGACCACCAGCACCGTCGCCGTGGTGTCCGAGAGCTTCTGCACCAGCTGGCTGATGCGGGACTCTGCCCGCAAGGGCAGGGCGATGTAGACGTAGTCGATCTTCTCCTGCTTCACGTGCTGGACGAGCTCGTCGTAGCCGCCTCGAAACTCGACGGACGCGCCGGTGACCTCGTGGCGCCGCGACGGGATACGGTCGTCATAGAACCCCACGATCCGCATGCCCACCGCCGGATCCTGCAGCTGGTCGACCAGCTTCTGGGCGACGCGGGTCATGCCCACGACGGCGACCGAGCGTGAGTTCCTGCCCCTGCGGCGGAGCTCGTGCAGAACGAACCGCACCACCAACCGCGAGCCGGCGAGCAGGTTCGGCACCAGTAAGAACCAGCCGAAGCTCACGACGCGCGAGAAGTCCAGCGAGCGCTTCGCGGAGAACGCCAAGAGCAGCAGCACCGGGACGGTCACGGCCCAGGTCGCCAGGGTGCGACCCATCTCGCGCATGAGGGGCGTGCCGCGCCACGAGCGGTACAACCCGTTGAGCTCTGCGATGAAGTGAAAAACGATGACCGCGGCGCAGGCCGTGATCGTGTCCAGATCACGCCACTCCTGCTCGTACGCGAGCACCATCAGGTAGAGCGCCACCACGATGAGGACGGCGTCGGCGATACGCTGTCCCACCGTGACGACCGACGCGTAGCTCCGGAGAAACCCGTCTCTGATCTTTCCTTCGTTCGCCATGATCCTGCCACCCTTGCCAGAGGCGAAATGAGGCAACCCTAGTATCCGCGTGGTTCGTCTTTAGTAAATGGGTGAATGTGTCCTTCGACAGGCCGCCGAGCGGCACACCGACTGCCCGAGCGCGAGCCGCTGGCTGCCCGAGCGCGAGCCGCTGGGCGGAGAAGAACCGGGGCAAAAGGCGCCACACGCCCGAGCCACCGGATCGGTCCGGACCGCTCCGGAGGACGGTTAGCTGAGGCCGTCTGGTCAGCGCGGTTCGTCAGGGAGCCTCGGCCGCGGGTGCGCGCTCGATGGCCCGCGCCTGGGGAGACACCGGCGGGGCAACACTGGCGGGACGAGACTGGTGGGACGGCCGTGTCGACCTTAAACGTAGATCGTGCCCTCACCCATCACAATGCACTGGCCTCCCACCCGTAGGCTCACCAGCTCCACCCCCGAGCGCTCGTAGGCGGTGTGCAAGAAGCTCGGTCGACCGACGGCCGCTCCTTGCTGAAAAACTACCGCGTGCTCGATCGGAAGATCCGCCAGGCCGTGGCGCAGGATGTACCCGAGCAGTGGACCGACCGCGCTCTCGGAGGCGGACTCCTCCAGGACGCCATAGGCAGGGGTGAACACCCGGAGGTTCGCCAACACCCCCGGCGCCACGTCCCGGAGCGTGAAGGTCAAAACGTTCGGGGCCTCGGAGTACCGCAAGGTCCGCTCCCAGATGCTCTCGCGCAGCTTCGCGGCGGCGAGCACCTGGGGGCCCTTCAGCGGGATGAGGAGGTAAGGAATGCCCGACCAGGCCACCTCCACCGGTGACGCAGCGAGCTGATCGGGCCGCAGGGAGAGCAGCGCGGCGGCGGTCTCCCGCTCGGGGTACACGTTCCCGAACAGGGGCACTTCATGGCGCACTGTGAAGACGGGCGCCGAGAACGCGACGGAGACCGGCTCCTCCGCCTGCTCCAGGACGATCCGCTCCGGCTTGGCCATCCCGTGGTGCTGCCCCCCCTGCTTGTCGAGGTGCATGGCGAAGACCGTCGCGATCATCGGCAACCCGGACCGGGGCAGCTCCACCGTAGGAGTGAACACACGGACCCGAGGGCGGTCCGATCCGTCTCCCGGGGGAAACACGAACACGCACTGGGGGAAGTGCAGCTCCCGAGCCACCGCCGCCATCGACAGCGTGTCCAAGCCGGACGCGTCCGCGAAGACGGCGACCGCTTTCCCGGAGAACGGCGTCTCGGCGAAGACGTTGACGATCCTGTAGGAGTACAGAGTCCTGCGCATGTTCGAAACCTTCTCGACCCTCGCCTTACCCGCCCACCACTTGCTTGCCTAGGGACCTCGAGCAGAACCGGCAACCTGTCGGTGAGGAGGGCCCGCCGAGGAGGCGGCTGGAGCACGGGAAGGTGTCACCAGGGTCGGCCGGTTACCTGGGCCAGCGGGAGGAGTGGTGCCGGCCTGGAAGCCAACGGAGAGACACCCGCGGGGAAACAGGGAGGCTCCAGCTCGGGGGTTCGCCAGGTTCTGGATGCGAGCACCAGGTCCCCCACCCTGGCGCCCGTGTTGCCGGGCTGGAGTTTTCCGGCCAAGTCTCCGACGGGTTCCCCGACCGGATTTTTCCGACCGGTTCTTCCAGTTTACCACAAACAGCTCACGTACTTCGAGGCAGATCCATCCGGAAACGTTCGCCCCTACGGATCGGCGCTACGGATCCGACCCAACGACCCCGACCTCACTTCAGATTTACACGCGCCCTGAATGGGTGAACGTCCGAGCGCCTGAACGCCAAAGCACCTCATGGGTATCTGGACGGCATGGGTATCTGGACGGCATGGGCATCTGGACGGCATGGGCATCTGGACGGCACGGCCCGCCCCCTCGTGAACCGCCGGACGCACGCGAGCCGCCGCGGCAGAGTTCTGCGTCCGGCGTCGACCTTTCCATTTTCCCACTAGTATCGCTCGTCGAACCGGTGCTACGAAGTGACCATGCCCCGCTCCCACGCCGTCGAGTTCGAGGAACGACAGGAGGTTGAACGACCTTCCCACATCGCCGAGCTGTCCCCCTCCTACCAGACGCTGCGCGGTTCACTCGATCACTTCGCCGAACAGGTGCGCGAGCTCGGCCCCGCGAACTCTCCCGAGCAGATCCTGCGTCTCGGCGAGCTCGTGTATGGCGTGATGAGGGCGACCGCGTCGAGCTCGAGCGAGCAAGACAAACGCTCGTCGCTGCGACGGATCGCGGATTACCCTGGTGTGCCCTTCAAGGTGACCACTATCTGGCGCGCCGTGTCCGTCTACGAGATGTCCCTGCGGCTCCCGCACCTGCTCGACGTCGAAGGCTTGGGCATTTCGCACCTGAGAGCGGTCATCGGCCTCGATCCCGCGGACCAGGAGCTGCTCCTGATCCGAGCTTCTCGGGAACGTTGGACGAAACGTCAGATCGAGCGTGAGGCGTCGAAGCGACGCGATGGACGACGAGGGCGCCGGCCGCTCCCGCAGATCACCATTTGGACACGGGAGCTCACGCGCGTCCTCGAGCGCAGCTCCGAGCTGGATGAGACGCTGGAGGACGTGAGCGCCGAGGCCCGCGCCGAGGCCATCGACGCGCTGCGGGAGCTGGAGGCTCGTATCCAGGAGCTTTGCCAGCAGCTCACCAGCCCCACGGAGTGACGGACGTTCGCCGCCCCGACGGCACAAGAGCGGCGCTCATTGCACGGCGGCGATGACGGTGTTAACGCCGTGCGCCTTCTGCGTTGCGCTCCGCCCTGGCAAATTCGGACTAGCCGCGGTCGCGCTCGCCCCTGCAGGAGCGTCTTCCAGAAGCGGAAATCGATGCCTAAATCTCCTTCGAGCACGCCCCCCACGCTCGACATCGCCCCCGAACCCCTCCAGCGGGTGCAGGCGGCGCTCGACGACATTCGCGCGGGCAAGATGGTGATCCTCGTCGACGACGAAGATCGGGAAAACGAGGGTGACCTCTGTCTGGCCGCCGATCGGGTCACCCCCGAAGCGGTCAATTTCATGGCCCTCCATGGGCGCGGCCTCATCTGCCTGACGCTGACGGATCAGCAGGTGCGGCGCCTCGAGCTGCCGATGATGGCTGCTCCGGGCCGCGGCGGACCTCCGCTGGGGACGGCCTTCACGGTGAGCATCGAAGCGCGTCGAGGAGTGTCCACCGGGATCAGCGCGAAGGATCGCGCCCACACCATCCGCGTGGCCAGCCACCCGGAGGCGCAGCCCGACGATATCGTCGTGCCTGGCCACGTGTTCCCCCTGCAAGCCCGGCGGGGGGGGGTGCTGGTGCGAGCGGGCCAGACGGAAGGCTCGGTCGACCTGGCGCGCATGGCGGGCCTCAACCCGGCCGCCGTCATCTGCGAGATCATCAAGGACGACGGCTCGATGGCGCGCATGCCGGACCTCGAGGAGTTCGCAGAGAAGCATGGCCTGCGCATCCTCACGATCGCGGACTTGATCTCCTACCGCCTGCAGACCGAGCGCTTGGTCCGCTGCCTCGAGGAGGCCTCGCTGGTGCTCGATCAGACGCGCACCCGCTGGAAGGCGCTCGTCTACGAGAGCACCGTGGACCAGCGACAGCTCCTCGCCCTCGTGCGGGGCGAGCTCGAAGGGGAAGAGCCCGTGCTGTGTCGTATGCACGCGGGCGCGACCTTGGGCGACACCTTCAGCTCCACGACCAGCGAGGGGCGCGAGAACCTCCACGAGGCCATCGAGCTCATCGAGAGCGAAGGGCGCGGTGTGGTCGTGTATCTCCCCGCGCAGGGTGATCTCGCGGGAGAGCTCGCCCGCATGACCAAAGAAGGCAAGGTCGAGCCCGAGCCCCATGCTGCTGGCGGCGAGCAGAGCCGTCCCCATGGCGGCACCTTGCGCGAGTATGGTCTCGGCGCCCAGGTGCTGCGGGATCTCGGCGTGAAGCACATTCGCCTGCTCACCAACAACCCGCGCAAGATCGCGGGGATCCATGGCTACGGGCTGAACGTTGTCGAGAGCGTACCCCTCGTGTCGATGCACAAGTGATCCGGCGCTGCGGGCCCGCCAGCTCGCCCCACCTGGAGCGACGTGGGCCCGCCGCCGCCGGGATCTCGATCGACCCCAGCAGGCGCGCTCGATTCTGACACGCTGGGTTCGTACACGCTGTTCGTAGGCTGGGTTCGTGCGCGGTCGAGTGCAGTCACGGCTCACCTACGCTCGGCTCACCTACGGGCTCACCTACGGGCTCACCTACGAGTGGCAACTCGGCGATGAAGGCGCTGCCTTGGGGCGCGTTGGGCTCCACCCAGATGCGGCCGCCGTGCGCCTCGACAGCCATGCGGCAAAACGCCAGCCCGAGCCCCCGCGTGGTGTTGCGTGAGCGCTGCGCTCCGTTGCTCACGTACGGCTCGAAGATCTGCGCCCTGTCCTCCTCGGGCACCCCGCGCCCCTGATCCCGCACCGCCAACCGCCACAGCTCACGCCCCCACCCCAGGAGCTGCACCTCGACGACGCTGCCCCTCGGCGCGAAGGCGAGGGCGTTGTGGATCAGGTTCTCGACGACGCGCTCGAGCAGATCGGGGTCCACAGAGACGCGCTCGAGCGCCCGATCGAACACCGCGTCGAGCGCGACACCCAGCCGGAGAGCGGACGGTCGCACCCGGTGGAGCACACCCTCGATCAGCGCCCTCATGCGCACCTCCGCGCGCCGCACGGGCAAGACGTCCACCTCGCTGACGGCGACGTCCTGGAAGTTCTTGACCAGGCGATTGACGTACAGGAGCTGATCGCAAATTTGCTCGAGCGCACGGCGCGTCTCCGGGGTCATGTGCTCGTCGAGGAGGATGGCCTCGGAGTTGAGGGTCAAGGCGGCCAGCGGGTTGTTCAGATCATGGATCACGAATCGGGCGAGGCGCTCGCGTTGCTGCAGCACCCTCATCACGCGGTTCTGGGTCCGGCGCAGCTCCAGGAGCACCCCCACCTGACGTGCCAACGCCCTGAGGTGCTCTCGCTGCTCCACGGTGAACTCACGGGCCACCTGATCGATCACGCAAATCGTCCCGAGCCGACTGCCGTCCGGCACCTCCAGGGCCACGCCAGCGTAAAAGCGGACGTGTGGGGCGGTGAGCACGAGCGGCTCGTTGGAGAACCGCGCGTCCTGACGTGCGTCAGGCACGACGAGGATGCGCTCATCTTCGAGGATGGCATGAGCGCAGAAGCTATGGTCCCGGGAGGTCTCCCGGATCTCCACGCCGACCTTGGCTTTGAACCACTGTCGTGTGCGATCCAAGAGGCTGATCATGGCGATGGGCGCCTGGCAGAGCCCCGTCGCCATCTTGCAGATGTCGTCGAAGCTCTGCTCCTCCATCGTGTCGAGGATCTCGTAGGAATAGAGCGTGCGAAGGCGTTCTTCCTCGTTGGGGGGAGCGGGGGCTGCGACCATGAAAATCATCGCTCCCGTCGCGGGCCCAACGAACGGGCCACACGCGGAACGGTCAACGTCTCCAATCGGTCACTCGAGGCCAATCCTTATAGTGGACAGTCGCCTGCAGTGGTCGCGCGCAGGGACCGCCGAGTCGCCGGCTCATTTCCTCCGCGCCGCGGCTCGCACACCCGACGGGCGTTGCCCGAACAGCCCGTGGCTCGGGGGCCCGCGGCTCCGACGGCCGTGGCTCGGGAGGCCGTTGCTCGAAAAGAGGGGGCACGTTACCGTCGACCCACAGCCCGGTCTGCGGTACGTACCCGCGCCCAGACCCCTCCGCCCTGGAGGAGCTTGACCCCATGAGTGACCTCAACCTGCCCCAAGTGATCGAAGGCGACCTCGTCGCGCCGCCGGAAGCGCGCTTCGCGATCGTCGCGGCGCGCTTCAACGAGCTGGTGGTGGATCGGCTGGCCGAGGGGGCCCGTGAAGGGCTGCTCCGTCACGGGGTCGAGGCGGCTCGCGTCACCCTGGTGCGGGTCCCCGGCGCGTGGGAGCTCTCCCTCGCCGTCCAGCGCCTCGCGAAGAGCGGGCGCTTCGACGCGATCATCGCCTGCGGAGCCGTCATCCGGGGCGCCACCGCCCACTTCGACTTCGTCGCTGGCGAGGCGGCCCGAGGCGTGGCCGCGGCGACGACCGCGACCGGTGTGCCGGTCATCTTCGGCGTGCTCACCACCGACACGATTGAGCAAGCGCTGGAGCGCGCGGGCACCAAAGCAGGGAACAAGGGCTTCGACTCGGCCCTGGCTGCCCTGGAGATGGTCACCCTGGGTCGACGCCTCACCGAGCTGGGTCTGTAGTAGAGTCCGCTCGACCAATCCGCTCGACCAATCCGCTCGACCAATCCGCTCGACCAATCCGCAGAGAGCAGCGCAGCCGAGCCCTTGCACGCACGGCACACTTTCTCCAGGATGCCGTCCCGCCGGGAGCGCCCGGTCCGAATCATCATGGGAGCCCGTACCACCGCCCGCGAAGCTGCCTTGCAGATGCTCTACGCCGTGGAGGCGGCAGAGCACGGAGTCGAGCGCGCCGTGTCGGACTACTGGCGCCAGACGCCCGGTGACGCCGAGGGGCGCCCCTACGCGGACTCCCTGGTGCGCGGCGTGTTCGAGCAGCAAACGGCCATCGACGAGCGGATCCGCACCGCCAGCGAGCACTGGAGGATCGAGCGGATGGCCCGCGTGGATCGCAACATCCTGCGGGTCGGGGTGTACGAGCTCACCCAGTGTCCGGAGGTGCCCCGCGCCGTCATCATCGACGAGGCCGTGGAGCTGGCGAAGCGCTACGGCACGGAGGAGAGCGGCAAGTTCGTCAACGGAGTGCTCGACCGCATCGCAGAAGACGTGGGCCGGCGTGATGAAGACCGCGACCCCGCGGCGCAGCGCGACCCCGCGGCGCAGCACGACCCCGCGGCGCAGCGCAGCGACCGGGACGGCGGCGGCGCCGGGTGACCGATGGAGCTCCGGTTCGTACCCGGTGAGCTGCGCAAGCTCGATCTCGCGACCTGCGAGCTGCTCGCCTTGCCCCTGAGTCAGGACGAGCGCCCACCCCAGAGTGTGGCAGGATTGGTCGACTGGCGCTGGGGCGGCGCCTTGTCGAATCTCATCGCCCGCGGCGTCGCCAAGGGTGTCCCCGGTGAGGCGCTCTTGCTCCCTGGCCGACCAAAGCTCGGCTTCGACAAGGTCGTTTGCTTCGGGATCGGCCGGGTCGAGGCGTTCAACGAGCAGGTCTACCGGGTCGTCCTGGAGCGCATGCTCGATACCATCGTCGGGCTCGGGGTGCGGCGCGCGGTGGTGCAGCTCCCGGGGCGCGCGACGGACTCCATCGCCCCCGAGCGAGCCGCAGAGCTCCTGCTGGAGCGCGCAGCAGAGCGCTCCCGCCATGACACCTGGACTCTCATCGAGCCGCCGGAGGCGCAGCGAGTCATCACCCAGCGCGTGCAACAGGATCGACGCCGAGAGTGGCGCCCCTGACGCCGCCGGGGAGCTAGGGCGGGCGTCGACGACTACGGCGCGGACGAGCGCGACAGCTGTGCCAGGCGGCTCGGCGCGGGCGACGAGGTGCCCAGCAAGCGGTCCACCTGCTCACCGACCGCGGCCGCCTCCTGCTCGTCGCCGAGCGCCTCCAGGAGCGCCCTGCGTTGTCGCCCCGAACGCGTCAAGACGGCGAGCGTCGCAGGATCTGGCGCCGAAGACCCGAGGGCAGCCGCGGCGACCCGCTCGAAGGTGCTCTGCTGGGACGCGAACGGGACGCGGCGATCGCTGCGCCCGAGCGGATGGGCGGCAAACTGGGCGAGGAAAGGACCTGGGATCAGGTGCGCCATCAGTCGCTGGTCCCAAGCGGCGTCCGCCTCCACGAACAGTGGTCGAGCGTCCGCCAGGGCCGTGAGCGCCCGCTCGCTCGGACGCCCCGCCGTGGACAGGTCGCGCACCAAGAGCCCGAGGGCGGGCTCGAGCTCGAGCAGCTCCGCAGCGAGGTTGCCGCGGCCGAGGAGCGGTAACGGCACCACCACAACGTCCGCGCGAGCGCCGGAGGCGACCGCCGCACCCAAGCGCCGCACCACCGGGGGCGACTGCACCACCACGAGGCTGCGCGGGGGCAAGCTCATGAGCAGCTCATCGGTCCAGCGCTCGGTGGCCTCCACGTTGCGGCGCGCCACCACGCGCAGGGCGTCCTCGGCCCCCGCCCAGGTCACGGCCAGTGTCATCACCACGAGCAGCGCAGCCGCTCGTCGCGCCCCCATGAGCCCCGCGCGGAGCGCCAGCGCAGCGATGGTGTGCAGCCCCAAGGCGGCAGCGCCCAGAGCCCCGCCAACCGCCAGCAGATGAACCCCGGCCTGCGTCGGTGCCGCGCCCGGCTCCCCCCCGGCTCCCCCCACGAGGACATCCAAGAGGCAGAGCGTGAGCAGAGGGGCCAACAGGAGGCGGAGCCGACGTTGACCGAGCCCCCAGAGGATCCCCAAGAGCCCGGCCGCCAGGAGCAGGAGCCCCACCTCCTGCATCCACACCTCCAGCTCCCAGCGGGGAGCGAGCTCGCCGAGGCCCAGCCGATCGAGCCCCAGGCCCGACTGCAAGCTCGCCACCCGCTCTGCCGCGAGCCCCTGCACGGGGACGAGGGCGGGGGCGAGGAGCACGGGCGCGAGCCGCGCGCACAGCACGACGCCGAGCCCCACGAACACGAGGAGCCCCTCCCGGCGGCTCGGGACACGCCCCGCCTGCCAGAGGAGCACCCCGAGGGCGGCGAGGGTCGCCACCCCAGCGCCCAGGTTCTCGAGGAGGGTCGCGCCGAGCAGCGCGCCGAGCAGAACCCTCTGGGGAGCCTGGCGCGTCAGCGTGCGAGACGTGGCGCGACGGCGCCGCTCTGCCGTCATCGGGCCCACCGCGCAGCTCAGGGAGGCGAAGGCGAGAGCGCCAGCGACGGCCTGTCCGCCGCTCACCGTGCCCTCTGTGAGCCAGGGGAGGCTCAGGACCGCCGCCAGCGCCGCACACAAGGCCATGGCCGGGTTGAGGCGTGGGGCCGCGCCGTTGGCGTGGAGCAGGGTGAGATAGAGCCGGTGGAGCATGACGCCAGCGACACCGAGGGCGACGCCGCCCACGGTCGCCGCGCGGCTCAGGGCTCCGCCCAAGGGGATCAGCTGCGCTCCCTGGCTCAAGAGGGATGAGACGACCCCCTGGAGCGCGGGCGGCGCGCCCAACAAGTCCAGCTGCGCGGCGTCGCTCCGCCACAGGGGCTGAGCCACTGCCATCCACACACCCACCGTGGCGGGGACGAGGAACGCCAACCAGGCGCAGGAGGTCTCCCAGTGGCTCCCCACGCCGTTGCACGTCGTCAGCTGGAGCTCTGGCTCCTCGGAGGCACGCGGGGGGCGCGCCGGGGCTCTGGGCGAGTCCACGGCGGAGGGGGACGGCGGAACGACCACGGCTTTTCCTGCCACGAGCAGCCCTCACCGGGAAAGTTGTCGTCAATGAGCCCAGGCCGTCCCTTCGGTGCGGGGCCGCCGCAAAAAGCGCGGGGCGCGATCTTCACGGCGCTCCGGTGGCCTCCTGCCGCCGTTTCTGCTGCAAAACGGCTGCGAAGCTCACGGGCTACGCGGTGGGGACGGCGCGATGGAAACGGCGCCCCGCGTCCCCACGAGGGCAGCTACGAGGCTCACGGGCTCTCTGACGGAGCTGCGCTCCTCGCCCGCACGAGGGATACGAAGACGACCGGGACCACGAACTGCGACAAAACCATGGACGTCGACAGGCCTCCCACCACGGCCAGCGCCAACGGCTGGTTGGCCTCGGTGCCATGCTCCAGGGCGAGGGCCGTCGGCACCAGGCCGACGATGGTGGCGAGGCTCGTCATGGCGATCGGCACGAAGCGCCGCCCCGCCGCCTGCAGGGCGGCCTCAAAGGGGGGCAGACCGTCCGCCAAATAGTGATTCGCCTGATCCACGAGCAAGATGCCGTTGGCGACGGCGATGCCGACGACCATCAGCACCCCCATGAGGGCGGGGATCGAGAGGCCCTGATCCGCGGTGAGCAGCGCCGCCAACACACCGACGAGCGCCACGGGGAGGGTGAAGAGCACGGTCAAGGGCAGCCTCAGGGACCGGAACTGGGCCGTCATCACCGTGAACACCACGAGCACCGCCAGGCCGAGCGCCAGACCCAACCCCGAGAACGTCTCCCGCATGAGCTGCACCTGTCCGACGAACTCGAAGGAGGCGTCCTGCGTGCGGGGATCCGTGCGCAGCCGCTCCTCGAGCTCGCTGGCCGCGCTGCCGAGATCCCGCCCCTCCGTCTGCATGAGCACGTGCGCAGCACGCTGCATGTGGGCTCGCTCGATGGCCACGGGCCCGGCGTGCCGCGACAGATCGGCATAGGCCGCGAGGGTGATCGCCCCGTCTGCTTCTGCCGTTCGCAGGGGCACCTCCGCCAGCCGCATCACGTCGGACACGTGATCCCGATCGTAGGAGGTGATGACGTCGTAGGACTGCCCGTTGCGCCCGTCGACCCAGACGCCCGGCGCGTTGACGTTACCCAGGGTCGCCTCCAGAGCGGTGCGCGCCACCTCGCCGGCGCTCACGCCCACCACCCCGGCCTGAGCGCGGTTCGTCTCGATCCGCACTTCGGGGTACTCGAGCTCCAGGGTCGTCCGCACGTCGCGGATACCCGCCACCTCCCGCGCGACCTCCGCGACGGCGCGGCTCTGGCGATCGAGGAGCTCGAGGTCGTCCCCATACAGACGCACCACCAGCGGCGCGGCGAACCCGTCCAGGAACACGCTCGTGGCGAGCCCCCCCGGGGCCTGCAAGAACTCCACCCCAGGGAACCGCCGCTGGAGGATCTCGCGCATGCGATCGGCGATCTCGCGCTGCGACAGGTCCCGCTCCTCCGGCGGCGTCAACGCCACGCGGATGAACCCCATGTGGGGCCCGAGGTTGGGGCTGTTCATCAGGCTGCGCGCCTTCGAAGGAGCGCCCACGTTCGTGAGCACCAGCGCGGCGCTGCCCGGCGGCAACTCCTCCTCAAGGGCCGCCGCCGCCGCGCTGGCCAGGCGCCGAGACTGCTCGAGGGAGGTGCCCGGCGCCACCCGGAACGACGCGCGCTCCATGGACTCGTCGATCTCAGGGAAGAACGTGCTCGGCATGTCGGCGGCCACGTACAAACTCGTCGCCGCCAGCAGCCCTGCCCCGAGGATCACCGCCGGGCGCTGCCCGAGGGCCACCCGCAACGCGCTCAGGTAGGCCGCCACCAGCCCGTCGATCCTGCGCTCCACCCAGCGCGCGAACCTGCCGGGAGGGCGATCTCCGAGAAAGTAGCGGCACGCCACGGGCGTGACGAGCATGCTGACGAGATACGCCGTGACCATCGCCACGGCCACGGTGATGGCGAGGGGGCCGAACAGCTTACGAGCGAGCCCCGTGAGGAACGCGATGGGGAGCAGCACGGCCAGCATGCACAGGGTGGCCGACAGCATCGGGACGGCGACGCTGCGGGCGCCGTTGAGGGCCGCCGCGGCGGGGTCGTCCCCCTCCTTCCGACGTCGATGGATGGCCTCGATCACCACCACGGAGACGTCGACGAGGGGGCCCATCGCCAAGGTCAGCCCGCCGATCGTGAAGGCGTTCAGCGTCTGGCCCGTCGCGTAGAGGGCCAGCAGGATGGCCGCGAAGCTCAGGGGCACGCTGATCGTCGCCACCAGCACCGAGCGCGGGCTCTGCAGAAACAAGAGGATGACCAGAGAGATCAGCCCGAGCGCGTGGATGATCTCCGAGGTGAGGGCGCCCATGGAGTTCCGCACGAAGACCGACTGATCGAAGATCGGCTGCACGGTGACGCCTGGGGGCAGGTTGTCCATCGTCGCGATGCGCTCCTTCACCTCGTCGACGATCTGGATCGTGTTGCCGCCGGGGACCCGGAGCACGTTGAGGTAGACCGCCGAGCGCCCGGCGATGTTGACGGCTTGCGTGGGCGGCGTACCCCCGTCCTCCACCCGCGCCACGTCGGAGACGAGCACCCGCTCTGGGTGCGCCCTCACCACGGCCTGCTCGATCTGCGACGGCTCCTCGGCGACCGCGTTCGTGTACACGTTGGCCTCGAACCCGTCCCCCATCAGGCGTCCGGAGGGGAGGAGCTCGTTGGTGGAGGCCACCGCTTGGGCCACGTCTCTGGCCGTGACCCCGCGGGCCTTGGCCTCGAGGGGATCCACGAGCACGTTGATGCGCCGCTCGCGCCCCCCGTTCGGGGCCGCGCTGGCCACACCAGGGATCGCCTCGATCATCGGCTCCACCGTGTTCACGGCGAAGTCGTAGAGCTCCGGCTCGCTGAGCTCTCCGCCATAGACGGCGACCTGCACCACCGGGGCGTTCGACACGTCGTGCTGCAGCACGAACGGCGGCAGCACACCCAGGGACCTGGGCACCGAGGACATCGCGAAGTCCACCTGCTGCTGCACCACGGTCTGCGCCGCGTTGAGATCCGTCCCCCAGCGCAGGCGGACCCAAAGGACGCTGAGCCCGTTGCGCGACTCGCTGGTGACGTGCTCCACCCCCGGCGCCGCGCTGACGAACTTCTCGAAGCGCCAGCTGATGGTCTTCTCGACGTCCCTCGGGCCGAGCCCGGGCGCCACCGTGCCCACCACCAGGACCGGCGGCGCGAGCTCCGGGAACGTGTCCACGTTCATGCGCGGAACGACGCTGCCGGCGAACACCAGCAGCACCACGCAGAGCATCAGCACTGCCAGCGGATTGCGCAGGGCCAGCCGCGTCACAGGGTGGTCGCCTCCCTGCTGCCCCCTGCCTCCTCCTCTCCACGTCGATCGGTGGAGGCCGCGGTATCGAGGGTGGCTGACTCCGGCGTGAGCTCGAAGCGCGCGGGCTTACCGAGGATCGGATCGCCGTCGGACAGGGAGGAGCGCCCCTCCACGACGACCAGCGTGCCCGCCCCGAGCTCCGGCGCCAGGAACAGACGGGGCCCCGATTCACCGAGCACCCGCGCGTGGACCTTCCGCGCGACGCCAGCGTCGTCGACGAACAGGCTCGCGCCGTCGCCGCGCACGACCGCCGCGCGCAGGGGCACCTCGATGGCGGGGGCGGCGTCGCCCACCTCGAGGCGCACCTCGCCCGTCGTGCCCACCGGCAGCTCCGCGGGCGTGTCCATGACGTCCACCTCGAGGCGCACGGATCGAGACGTGGCCTTCGCGGCCGGCGCTCGCCGGACGATCTCGCCGGGCAGGGCGGAGCCCGTGGCCAGCAGGTGCAGCTCGACCGGCGTGCCCACGGGCAGGAGGGCGTAGTCTCGCTCCGGCACGTCGAACTCGAAGCGCAAGCGCTGTCGATCCACGACGGTCAAGACCCGATCACCGGGGCGCACGAACGCGCCCGGATCCAGCAGCCGCTCGGCGACCTCGCCACCGAAGGGGGCCCGGAGCACGCAGTCGTCGGGCGCGGCGCGCCGGGGCTGGAGCTGCGGGCGCCGGGGGCGCCGCGTCGA
>JAEWOQ010000133.1 GCA_023460875.1 Pseudomonadota bacterium | reverse complement strand
CTCCACGAGCGCCACGGAGCCCCGGAGGCTGGAGGTCTCGATACCAAGGACGCGCACGGGCGCCGCCTAGCACAGGTGCGGCGGGCGATCAGCTGCCCCGGCGCCGGGGAGCGCCCGGGGCTCAATGATCGTGGTCGTGGTCGTGGTCGTGGTCGTGCCCGCCCGCGACGCCATCGACGGTCCAGACGCACTCCCCCTCGCCCTGGAAGTGCCCTTGGGTGTGGAGCTGGGCGCGCAGGAAGTCATAGGCGGTCTCGATGGGGAACGCCGTCCAGCCGCCGAGGGCGTACCGATTGCTCGGCAAGAGCTGGCTCAGGGCGGCCCCCGTGATCGTCCGCAGCTCCGCCACGTCCACGTGGCCATCGGCGTCCACGTCGGCGTCCGCGATCCACTGGGCGCGGCGCTGCACGTCGTGGGTCCCGAAGGAGTCGAAGAACAGGTGATCTCCGTGGATCGTGAGCCCCACCGCCGAGGTCCCGCCGCCCGTGATGACCACCCCAGGCAAGCCGTCGGCCTCGCAGGGACCGTAGGCGGTGTCAGCCGGGACCAGGAAGCGGAAGGAGACCTCCTCGGCGTCGCGGCTGATGCGCCCTTCGATGAGGTAGGTGGCGTGGTGCTCGACCATCTCGTCGAAGTCCGCCTCGCTCACCGACCCGTGTCGCTCTGCCGCGTCGGCGTGCACCGTCTCGTAGCCGAAGAAGTCGTAGCGCTTCGCCTCGAGGGCGACGAGCTCTGTCAGCTCCCAGTCGGACTGAGGGATCTGGACCAGATCGTAAACGCGGCGGACCTCGTCGGTGACGTCGATGTGGTTGGCGTCGCGCCCGAGCCTCACGTTTCCGAGGGCCACCACGTACTTGTCGAAGCGCGCCGTCCAGCCGTCGACGAGGTGCTCCGCTCCGGCACCCGGATCGAGCCCCCGGGTGACCGTGTCCTCCGCCTGGATCAGCACCTCGAGGCGCCCCTCGTCCGTGGAGCTCCCGCAGCCGGCCGACGCTGCGCAGCTCAGGGCACAGCCGAGGACGGCGGCGCGCAGGGGAGGGCGGGTCTTCGTCGGCGTTCTCGTCGCGTCGTTTCTTTCGGGCATCGCGTCGTTCCTTTGGGGGGCGGCGGAGCTCGCCGCTGAGGGCCAGTCGTCCCTTACTCCGCTGCGCGCGACCATTCCAAGCGGGGACGGACCCCAGCGGTCATGGCGTGCACGATCGAGGCGTAAGCGTCGCTGCCTGCCTCGACGGAGATAGTCGCGGTGTCTCCTGCCTCCGGATCCGAGAACGCGCTGGTCGCGAGGGCGTCGAAGTCGACCCCGCGCCACCACCCGATCGGATCGAAGACGAGGTGCAAGCGGCTGGCGTCGTCGGTGATGGTGTGTTCGGTGACGGCCCCGGAGGCGAGCCGCTCGACGGCGTTGGGCGCCACGTCGATGTCTGCGGAGAAATAGAGCGTCCTGGCGCCGTCCTTGGCCACCCCTGCGAAGCGCGCGGAGTGACCCCCCGGGGCCCCCGCGCCCGCTCGTGGTGAGCGATAAGTAAGGGGCCAGCTGATGGCGTAGTCGAACACCGCCGAGCGCACCGCGCCCGTCACGCCGACCAGCGGGGGCAGCGTCTGGGCCGTGGGATCGAGGGCGTCGAACGCCACCGAATCGATGAGCTCGACGACGGCCATCTCGCAGAGCTCGCCCGTGGCGACGCTCGCCGGGCACAGATACAGCGGGCCGAAGCCGAGGTGCGCCTGCTCCAAGGTCACCTCCCAGTCGCCTTGGGTGAAGGACGGCTCGGCCGCGCCGCTGGCGGACAGGGGCACCTCGACGGCTTCGCCGATGGTGTCGCCGCAGGCGACGTGGGGCAGGAGGCCAAAGCCCAGCAGGAGCCATCGAGAGACCAGCGGCCGGCGCGACGTCGTCATAGGTGCAGCCCCAAGGTGACGAGGAAGGTGCGGGGCGCCCCGGCGGCCATGTGACGGGCCGGGCGTCGCGAGGGCACCGCCTCCGGATCCCAGTGGGAGACGAAGTTGAGCTCCGTAGCGGCGTAGGCGGCGTCGAAGAGGTTCTGCACCTCGAAGGAGAGCTCGAGCTCTCGCCAGCGGGCGCCGAGGACCGCATCGACGAGGGACACGGCCTCTGCCTGCTGTCCGAAGGGCAGCGGGCGGGGGGAAAGATAGGAATACCCGAGTCCGGCGCGTCCGCGCAGGGTCGCGTTCGCCCAGGTGGCGAGCTCGGGGCGGGCGGCGAGGTCGAGGCGCGCCGTCACGGGGGCGACGAACGGCAGGGCTGCCCCCTCCGCGTAGGCGGGAGAGGGGTTGGCCGCGGTGGCGCGCGGCGGCGCGTCGAGGGTGGCCCGCACAGCGGTGATCGAGGCGCTCGCCAGCAGCCAATCGTTGGGGCGCAGGAGCGCGCGGGCGACCACGCCGAGGCGCGTCGTGGGGCCGATCGGCTCGAGGCGCCCCTCGCCTGCGTGGAAGGCGATATCATCGCTCACGTTCGTCCAGAAGCCGGAGGTGGACAGCTCGAGGCGATCCTCAGGCAGGAGCCGAGCCCGCGCGCCCAGGTCAGCGGAGCGCACCTTGGTGAATGGTGCGCTCTCCCCCTCGACCAAGGTGCGAGCCTGGGGGGAGCGGAAACCTTCGCCGTAAGCGGCGACGCCCGTGAGCCAGGGCAGGATGTTCACCTCGCCGCTGACCCGGGGGCCCACCGTCAAGCCCATCGCCGAGCGTCGGAAGCCGAGGAGGTACTGGTCTTGTCGGAAGGCCGGGATGAAGTTCCCGAGGCGATCGTCGATTTCGTAGAAGAGCGCGTCGGCTCGTACGCCGCCGCGCAGGTGCACGCGGCGCCCGAGCTCCACGTCGAGATCGACCCACGTGCCAATGTCGGCGCCCGTGATCGAGCTGTCGACGTGCCGATCCCAGGTCTGGTTTTGGGGGGCTTGGACGAGGGTTTGTTTCTGATCGATGAGATCGAGGCGAGTCGCCAGGCCCACCTCGATGGTGCCCGACACGTCGTCGAGAGGTCGATAGGCGGCGGTGCGGTGGCGAGCGCGCGCACCGAAGGAGAGCTGATTGTTGTCCTGGGCGATCAGATCCCCGCGGCCATACCAGTCGGCGTTCGTGGTGGAGCGCCGCAGGAAGCCGGTGAAGTTCTCCTGGATGCGAAAGTCGTGGTACGTCGTCCACAAGAGCGCCTCGGTGACCTCCCCCTGGTCTCCCCGGCGCTCGACGGCGAGGCTCAGCTGCGCGCGCGCGTTGAGGGCGTTCTGAGCCCGCGCGGTGGAGAAGGGATACACGTCGTGAAATCCGACGCGCCCCGCGTCGACGTCCTCCCGTCGCACGACGCCCGCGTGGTCGTATCGCGCGCCGCTGAGCATGGCTGTCAAGCGGACCCGAGTGGCGCCCTCCCCGAACCCTTGCTGCAGGATCGCCGAGGCGTCCTGGCCACCGCGGTGGGCGCCGAACCCGCTCGTCCTCCGGTATCCGGCGGCTCCGAACGTGTCGGGGCGATCGCCCTCGGGGGCGTAGACGAGCACCTGGCGCAAGGTGTCAAAGGAGCCATAGGTCGTGGGGGGGGGCGGCGCCCG
>JAEWOQ010000132.1 GCA_023460875.1 Pseudomonadota bacterium | reverse complement strand
AGCCAGGGCCGACACGGCCGCCTCTTGCCCCACGACCCGCTCCCGGAGCCGCGCTTCCAGGCTACCCAGGCGCGCCGCCTCCCCTTCCATCATCCGCGTCACGGGCACCCCGGTCCACGCGGCCACGATCTGCGCCACGTCGTCCTCGGTGACCAGCCGCGGCTCGTCCGCCAGCCCGAGCTCCTGTGCCCGGGTCTCGGCGGCAGCGGAGCGGGCTTCGATCTCCGGCAGCAGGCGACGCTCGAGCTCTTCGATGCGACGAAACGCCTCGTCCCGGCGCGCGCGCTCCAGATCCGCCAAGAGCGCCGCGCGCTCCACCCGCAGGTCCCGCAGCTCGCTCACCGCCGCGCGGCGCGCCTCGAGCCGGCTGCGGGCGACGTCCACCTCGGGGCGCAGGCGCGCCGCTTCTTCTTCCAGGCGATGCACCTGGTCGCGGCTCGCCACGTCCCCGGCCCCCCGCAGGGTCTCGATCTGCGCCTCCAGGGAGTCGAGCCGCGCGCTCTGGTGGTCCACGTCCTGGGGCACGCCGTCGGTGGCGAGCCGCTTGCGGGCGGCGGCTTCGTCGAGGAGGTCGAAGGGCGCCTCCGGAGAGCAGCGCTGGTGCAGGTGACGGCGCGACAGCTCCGCGGCCGCCCGCACCGCGGACTCGCCGATCTGTACGCCGTGGTGGAGCTCGAGCCTCCGCGCGCCCCCCCGCACCATGTCGAGGGTCTCTTCGAGGGAAGGCTCTTCCACCGGGAGCACCGAGAAGAGCCGCGCCAGAGACGCCTGCTGCGACTCGAGCTTGGTCCACCCTTCCGGTGAGGCGGTGCCCAGCAAACGCACTCCCCCCGGCGCGAGGAGCTCGGCGAGCACCGCGCTCTGTGGCCCGCCCCCCGCCAAAGCGTCGACCCCGAACAGCACGAGCACCACGTCCGGCTCCTCCGCTCGAGCGCCGAGCAGCTGCTTCAAGCGCGCCTCCACCTCACTGCGCAGCCGCGTGCCCGCCACCAATCGCGTCGCGTCCGCCGCCAGCAGCCGCGCCCCCGTGAGGCGCGTGGGGACGTCTCCGCGCTGGATGCGCTGCGCCAAGGCGTGGATGAGGGAGCGCTTGCCCACGCCGTGCTCCCCCACGAGGAGCGGGTGGTTCTTCGTGCGCCGCTCCAGCACCGCGACCAGGCGGCGCACGAGCTCCACGCGCCCGATCACCGGATCGAGGCGGCCCGCGCGAGCCTCCTCCACCAGATCGAGCAGGAGGGTGGAGTGGTCCACCCCCCGCAGACGACCGAGCGCCCCGCGCAGCCGGCCGACGTCGAGGCGCAGCGCGCGCCACACATCTCCGAGAGCCCCCCGCGTCTCGTGACCGAGCGCCGCCAGGAGCTCCTCGCGGCGCACCCGCTGCGCACCTGCCTGCTCCGCCGTGCGCTCCGCGCGGCGCAGCAGATCGAGGGTCCCCTCCGAGAGGTACGCCGCGTCTCGCCCCGTGGGCAGGGCCGCCAGACGCGCGTCGAGGTGCTCTCGCAGGGGGCCGAGCTCGAGCCCTGCGGCCCGGAGCACCCGCCCCACTCCAGGTTCCACCGCCGCCACGTGGGCGAGCAGGTGGAGCGGCTCGAGCATCACGTGCTGCTTCTGGTCGGCCAATGCCTGCGCCCCCACGATCCAAGCCTTCGCTTCGGGCTCGAACTGGGCGAGCTTGAGGGTCGTCGTCGCGCCGCTCTGCACCATGGCTCCATCCTACTCGGGGCCGCTAGAAAACGCCCCGCGTTTGCGCCGGCTACGACCCAGGACTAGGCAGACCAGTCGACACCCATGCTGATGAGTGAGCTGCCCCGCTGGTTCGTGCTGAGTCTGTGCGTCGGCCTGGGGCTGCTCTTCGGGAGCTTCCTGAACGTGGTGATCCACCGGCTGCCCCGGGACGAGAACATCGCGTTCCCAGGGTCCCGCTGCCCGGCCTGCGACAGCCCCATCAAGCCTTACGACAACATCCCCGTGGTGAGCTGGCTGCTCCTCCGCGGCAAGGCCCGCTGCTGCCGGGCACCGATCCACCCCCGCTACCCCCTCGTGGAGCTGTGCGGCGGGCTGCTCGCCTGGGCGCTGCTCGAGATGCGCATCTTCCCCGCAGAGACGGAGCTCTCCGTCGTCCTGGGGTTGAGCTTGTTCGGCGTGTACTTCGCCCTGGGGCTCGGGCTCATCGCCGCGGCGGCCATCGATCTCGAGCACATGTACCTGCCCGACGCGATCACCCTCGGGGGCGCGGCGCTCGGCCTGCTGAGCGTGCCCTTACGCCCCGAGATCACCTGGACCGGAGCTCTGGGCGGAGCGGCCCTCGGCTTCGTGATGGTGTGGTTCCCGTTCATCTGGCTCTACGCGAAGGTGCGCGGGTTCCCGGGCATGGGGCTCGGCGACGCCAAGCTGCTCGCCCTGGCGGGGGCCTGGTTCGGCCCGTTCGGGGCGCTCTTCGTGCTCTTCGGTGGGGCGCTCCAGGGGACCCTCGTGGCCGTCGCCGTGCTGCTCACGAAGGGTCGCATCGAAGAGCCCGAGGCGGTGCGGGAGGAGCGCCGCGCCCTGCTCGAGGCCATCGCCGCGGCCGAGGGGGAGGAGCGGGCGGCCCTCGAGCGCGAGCTGGCCGAGGACCCCATCGGGACCGAACCCGGGGAGGGGTTCGGCCAAGCGCGCCTCGCCTTCGGACCGTTCTTGGTGCTCGCCTGCCTCGAGCTCCTCCTGTTCCAGGAGCCCATCCAGACAGCCCTCCACGAGCTGCTGTGGGTGGTCGAGTGAGGGAGCGCCGGGGGCGCTCTGCCGTCCAGGCGGCGGCGTGGCTCACCCTGAGCGTCCTGCTGGCGCTAGGGTGCAGCTCTCGCGCTCCCCTGGTCCCCAGCGGCCCCCATCCCCCCGGCGACCCTGCGCACTACGAGCGCGTCGGCTTCGCCCCCCCTCCCGCTCGGGTGGAGGTGCTGCCCCTGCAGCGCCGGGACGCGTGCCGCTGGCGGGATGGCCACTGGGCGTGGCAGGGCCAGGCTTGGAGCTGGGTGGCAGGCGCCTGGATATTGCCGCCGCCCGACTGTCACTACGCGCCGCCCGAGCTCACGTGGGTCCGCAGCGGCGGCGGCTCTCAGCTCGTCTATCGCGCGCCGCGCTGGTACCCGAACGCAGGAAACCAGCTCGATCGCTGCGAAGAGGCGCGCGCCTGCACCAGCCTGCTCCCCGAGGTCGATCGCCTCGACGAGGGTCCGCCCCCGACGGACCGCCCTCAGCGCTTGCCGACCGCCAAATAAGCCGTCGCGCCGAGCCGCGTCGGGAGCTCCGTGAGCTCGCCCCGCAGGTAGTCGAGGGCGATCTCCTCCTGGCGGGCCCACTCGGGCTCCCCCAGCTTCTGCCGGAGCAGCGCCATCGGCGCGGCGCCGCGCACTAGCTCCTGCCAGAACTCCTCGGCGGAGTGCACCTCCATGGCGTGCTCCACCGCATCCACCTTCACCTCCGAGAACCCCGCGTCCCGGAGCTCCCGCTCGAAGACCTCCGGGTTCTCGAGGCTCGTGATGTCCGCCTGAGGCTCGGGGCGCGTCGGATCCGCCGCCGCGAGGGCATGGAAGAGGAGCTGCATGGCGGGCGACAGGGCGATGGGGGCCCAGCTCGACACGAGCACCCGCCCGCCGGGACGCAGCACGCGATGGATCTCGCGGAACCCGCGGCCCCTATCTTTGAAGAACATGAGCCCGAACATGGACACCGCGAGATCGAAGCAGCCGTCGTCGAAGGGGAGATGCTGCCCGTCCGCGAGGTGACACTCCACGTTCGTGATGCCCGCCTCCGTGAGGTTGCGGTTCAGCTGCGCGAGCATGCCCTCGGCGAAATCCACGCACGCGATCCGCTTGACCTGCGGCGCCAGCAACAGGCTCGTGGTCCCTGGCCCGCAGGCGACGTCCACCACCTCCGTGTCGACGTCGTAGCTCACCCTCTCCAGTCCGGAGAGAGAATACAGCTCCAAGAAGAGGCGGGTGGTCTCCTGATACCCCTCCGCCACGAGGCTCCACGGCTCCGGCGACGCCAGCGGGTTCATCGGGTTCGGAGTCACCGACTCCCTCTCCGGGCCCGGGACGTTCGCGCTCGTCTTGCTCGTCGTGCCGTTCACAAAAACGAGCAAAGCATACTCCCGGGGACGAGTCCCGGGACCCGAGTCCGGAGCCCGCGCCGCCGCGGGGTGTCTCATGGAGAGACGCGTGCGCCGCGAAACGCCTTTCCCGCACCAGCAGGGCCGATTAGCCTGGGGGCCGACGATGAACGACCATATTTTCCGCGAATACGACATCCGGGGAGTTGCCGAGACCGACCTCACGAACGAGCGCGTCTTCGGCATCGGTTGGGGGTTGGCCCATTTGCTCGCGCCTGCGGGGCGCGCACCTCACCTCGTCGTCGCCCGGGATTGCCGGCTCTCGGGCCCGCGCCTGCACGAGTGGCTGCTGCGCGGGCTCGTGGCCGGAGGAGCTCGGGTGACCGACATCGGCATGGGCCCCACCCCCCTCATGTACTTCGGGGTCCATCACCTGGACGCGGACGGCGGCGTCATGATCACCGGCAGCCACAACCCCGGCCAGGACAACGGCTTCAAGATCATGAAGGGCAAGGCGTCCTTCTTCGGGCAAGACATCCAGCGCCTCCAGGCGAAGGTGAAGGAAGCTCCCGCCGCGGGCGCCGAAGGAGCCGGCCAGGTGGAGGAGCGCTCGCTGCACGAGGACTACCTCGCCGCGGTGACCTCTCGCGTCTCGATCCCTCGCGAGCGGGCGGCGACCCTGTCCGTCGTCGTGGACGCGGGCAACGGGGCAGCGGGCCCCTTGGGGACGGAGGCCCTCGCGCGGGTCGGGTTGAAGGCCGTCGAGCTGTACTGCGACATGGACGGCACCTTCCCCAATCATCACCCGGATCCGACGGTGCCCAAGAACCTGGTGGATCTGCAGCGCGCCGTGGCGGAGCACCGCGCCGTGGTGGGGATCGCCTGGGACGGTGACGGCGATCGCATCGGCGTGGTGGATCCGAGCGGCGAGATCATCTGGGGGGACCGCCTGCTCGCCCTGGTCGCCCGGAAAATTCTGAAGCAGCACCCCGGCGCGACGGTGATCGGCGACGTGAAGTGCTCCCAGGTGTTGTTCGACGACGTGGAGCGGCACGGCGGGCGCCCGCTCATGTTCAAGACGGGCCACTCCCTCATCAAGACCAAGATGAAAGAGGAGCAGGCCCTCGTGGCCGGCGAGATGAGCGGTCACTTCTTCTTCGCGGATCGCTACTTCGGCTACGACGACGCCATCTACGCGGCCCTGCGGGTGATCGAGATCCTCGCGGCGGAAGGCAAGACCGTCAGCGAGCTCCTCGCGGACCTGCCGCGCACCGAGTCCACCCCGGAGCTGCGCGTCGACTGCCCGGACTCCCTGAAGTTCGACGTGGTGCAGGCGGTGCACGCGGCCTTGGCCCGGGAGGGTCGCGGCAGCCTCAGCACCATCGACGGCGTGCGCGTCACCTACGAGGACGGCGCCTGGGGGTTGGTGCGGGCATCGAACACGGGGCCCGTCATCGTGCTGCGGTTCGAGGCGCCCTCGGCGGATCGCCTCCAGGAGGTGCGCAGCTACGTGGAGAGCCTCGTCGCGGCGGCCAAGGGCGAGCTCGACGCCTGACCCCATGAGCGATCCCCGCGCCTCGACCCCTGCGCCCGCAGACTCTGCGCCCGCAGACTCTGCGCCCTCGGACGTGGGCTCCACGACGAACACGCCGACCAGCGCCGCGCGCGAGGAGTCCTGGACGATCCAGCGCGTGCTCGCCTGGGCCACCAGCGACTTCAAGGAGCGGGGCCTCGAGGCGCCGCGCCTCGAAGCGGAAATCCTGCTCGCCCACGCGCTGGGCGTCGAGCGCCTGCGGCTCATCCTCGACGCCCACAAACCGCTGGACGCCGCGGAGCTCGCCCGGTTCCGTGAGCTCATCAAGCGACGCCGGAGCGGCGAGCCCATCGCGTACGTGGTGGGCGAGCGGGAGTTCTACGGCCTCGTCTTCCACGTCGATCGGCGGGTGCTCATCCCCCGTCAGGACACGGAGATCCTCGTGGACGCGGCCCTCGAGGCGACGCACCACCGCCACCTCTCCGGCCGCGCCCTCGACCTCTGCACCGGCAGCGGCTGCGTCGCCATCTCTTTCGCCCGGGCGCGCCCCACCTGGCAGGTGACGGGCGCGGATCTGAGCCCCGACGCCCTCGAGGTGGCGCGGGGCAACGCCCTGCGCCTCGGGGTGATCTGGGGTGTGCGTTTCGTGAGCGGCGATCTGTACGGCGCCGTCGACCCCGGCGAGCGCTTCGAGCTCATCACCGCCAACCCGCCTTACATCGCGAGCGAGGAGATTCCGGAGCTGGAGCGCCAAATCCGCGACTTCGAGCCGCGCCTGGCCCTGGACGGCGGCCCCGACGGCTTGTCTCTCTTGCCCGCCATCATCCAGGGCGGGTTCGAGCGGCTCACCGCGGGAGGCACCCTCGCCGTGGAGATCGGCGCCGGCCAGTCCGACGCCGTAGCGGCGCTGTTCGAGCGCACCGGGTTCGCCGACGTGAGGCGGCACAAGGACTATGGCGGCCACGAGCGGGTGGTCAGCGGACGCAAGCCCACCGGCGAGAGCCTGCCCGCGATCGGCTGAGCCGGGCACCTTTCGCAAAAAACTGGGCCAGTTTCCGCGACCATGGCAGGTCCCCTGCCATGGTACGAGCGCTGACTCCCCTGGAAGAGCCTCGTCCGCGTCCGCCGCGACGTCGCTGGGGCTCCCTCGTGCTCGCCCTGAGCGCGAGCCTCTGCGCCTGCGATCGCGGGCCTTCCCTGAGTAAGCAGGACGAAGCGTACCTGGGCGCCGAGCTCGGCGAGGTGCCGCCCGACAACCCGAAGCTGGGGGCCGTCGCGGACGTGGCCTTCGTCCACGCCGCCCCGAAGGCGTCGAGCCAAAAGCTCGGCTATCTCCACGCGGGCGCCCTGGTCGCGCGCAGCGAGGCGAAGCTCGAGAACGAGGACTGCACCGAGGGTTGGTACGCCATTCACCCTCGCGGCTTCGTGTGCACCAACAGGAGCACCACCACGGATCTGGAGCACCCCACCCTGGCCGCGATGGCCATGCAGCCCCAGCTCGACGCCGCGCTGCCGTACACCTACGCGCGCACGACCAAGGTGACGCCGCTGTTCGAGCGCACCGACGAGAACTCCGTCGCGCGCGCCGGCCGGCTCAACAAGGGGGCGACGCTGGCCATCGTGGGCCGCTGGACGGCGCCGGACGAGTCCTTGGAGCCACAGCGCCTCGGCCTCTCGATGTCCGGACGCTTCGTCCGCGCCGAAGACCTGAGCGCCACCGCGCCGAGCGCCTTCCGAGGCGTCGCCCTGGGCGAGGGCTCGAAGCTCCCCGTCGGGTTCGTCGTCAAGCGCGGGATCCGCATTTGGTCCCTGGACGGCGATCGCCCCACTCCAGGCGCCGAGCTCCCCTACCACACCATCTTGCCGCTCACGGGTCGCTACCGGACGGTGGAGGGCGAGCGCTTCTACGCGACGCAGGACGACCGCTGGGTCCGCCACAAGGACGTCACCGTGGTGCTGGAGCGCCACGAGTTTCCGGACTTCGTCAAGGACGGCGTGCGCTGGGTCGACGTCAGCGTCATCACCAACGTCGCGGTCTGGTACGAAGGGCGTCGCCCGGTGCACGTGACGCTGGTGAGCGTCGGCCGCGATCGCCTCGGGGATCCCGCGGCTAGCGCCGCCACGGAGCGCGGCACCTTCGAGGTGGTCGCCAAACACGTGACCCGCCGCGATCAGAACCCGGACCCCGTCTCCGGCAGCGCCGCCCGCTACGACGTGCCCTGGGTGCTCGAGCTCTCGAACGGCCAGCTCCTCCACGCCGCCCTCGGGCACGAGCGCTTCGGCATCGAGCACACCGACGGCAACGTCCACCTCTCCCCTGGCGACGCCCACCTCCTCTTCCGCTGGGCCACCCCCGCCCTGCCGGAGGGCTGGCACTCCGTCCGCCGCTGGGACGAAGGCGCCCACGCCGCGCTCCCCAAGACGTTCGTGCACGTGCGCAGGTGACCGCGATCTCCGCTGGGGAGCGCAGCCCCGCACGGCAGCAAGGCGAGCTCCTCACTCCATTGGCACTCGAAGAGGTCGCGGCTAGCGTCCAGCGTAATGAGTTCTCGTTCGCTCTCTGTTCGCCGCGTCGGGCTGGCCCTGTTGTTCGGAGGCCTGCTCGTCCCCGAGTTCGCCCGCGCGGAATCGAACGCCCAGGACGTGACCCTCGCCGAGACGCTGTTCCGCGAGGCCAAGGAGCTCATGGTCGAGCGGCGCTACGCAGAGGCGTGTCCCAAGTTCGAGGAGAGCCAGCGGCTCGACCCGGCCGGAGGCACCACGCTCAACCTCGCGGTTTGTTACGAAGAGGCGGGGCGCACGGCCAACGCCTGGGCGACCTACTCCGACGCGCTCGTCTATGCGCAGCGGGAGAAGCGCGCCGACCGCATCGCGATGATCGAGGCGCGCCAGCGAGCGCTGGAAGCGAAGCTCTCCCGCGTCACCGTCACGATCACTTCACCCTCGGACGGCCTGGTCGTGAAGGTCGACGACTCCACCTTACGCAGGCCCGCCTGGAACGTGGCGACCCCCATCAACCCTGGGCGGCATCGCCTCGAGGCTTCTGCGCCCGGCTTCCAGACGTTCGCGCTGGACTTCGAGATCCCCACGCACAAGGAGGACCTGAACGTCACGGTGCCGGCGCTCACACCGCTGCAGAGCGCCGACGAGCCCCCGCGCGGCCTGTCCGTCGGTGACGAGCCGGGGAGCGATCCGGGGAAGACCGCGCGGACGGCGGGCTGGGCGCTCGGCGCCACCGGCGTCGCGCTGATGGGGGTCGGCGGCTACTTTGGCGTGCGGGCGCTCCAACAGAAGAGCCAAAGCGACGACGCTTGCCTGAACGATCGATGCTCGGCAGCCGGCGCGCAGCTCAGCCGTGACGCGGTCACCTCCGCGAACGTCGCCAACGTCACCATCGGGGTCGGGCTCGTCGCGATCGGCCTCGGCGCATACTTCTTCCTCGATGGCACCCGACGCACCCAGGACGCCGCGCGGAGGACGATCTTGCTCCCCGAGCTCTCGCGCCACTCGGCCGGGCTCACGTTCCAGACCTCCCTGTGAGGCGCTTACTGACAGCCTTGAGCGTTGGCGTTGCTGGACGGGTAGTGCCGACCGGCGTCGACCGGTGAGACGTCGAGGCAGCCGCTGCCGCTCGTCGTCATGTTCCGCCAGTCGATCCCCGCGTCATCGGCGGCGGCATCCGAGCCCGCGTCGACGCAAGGATTGTCGCCGGGTTGCACCAAGAGATAGTCGTCCACGCCGTTCCCGTCCCTGTCGAGGAGCGCGTCACCGAACGGTGATGGACGCTCTCCGAGACCGCCGGAGAGGAAAACGTGGCAGTTGTCAGCGGCGTTCACCTGGCCCGAGGTCGGCGACATCAGCTTGTCCCGAGCGACCAGCACGGAGTTCCGCAGGACGATCGAGTCCCCACCCACGTCGCAGCCGTCGGGACAATCGTTGAAGGCGAACGTGCTCCCTACGATGCTCAGGGAGCCGACCGTGCTGTGGACGGCGGGGCGGCCCTCGACGTGCTCCACGAACAGGCTGTTCACGATCTGGCCTGCGACGTCCTCCAGCCGAAGCGCTGCGCCCGGGGCCAGCGCGTGCACGTAATTGCCCTGGAAGTCCGAGTCGGACACGGTCAACGTGCCCCCCACCTGTTCGAGCGCGCCGCCGCCTTCGTTCGACACCTCGCTCGTCGCCCCGTTGTCGATGAAGGTGGTGTCCTTCAGGACGAGGGTCGGGTGGGCGACGGGAGAATAGTCCCCGCGGGCGTGGATCGCGCCGCCGCTCGTGACGGCCCTATTGCCCATGAATCGAGTCCCGCGCATGTCGAGGGAGCTCGCCTTGCGCGCGCAGATGGCCCCTCCGGTCGCGTCGGAGGTGTTGCCTTCGAAGGCCCCGCCCTCCAGCCGCACGCTGGCGTTCTCCAAGTACATCGCCCCGCCACAGGCGGCGGCGTGGTTCTCTGTGAAATAGACGTCTCGCAGGATCAACCCTGTCGTGCCCTCCGCCTGGAACGCGGCGCCCATGTCGCCGACGGCGTCGCGGATGACGAACCCGTCGAGCCGGGCGCTGCTCGCCCCCATCACGGCGGGAGCCGCGAGCTCGTTGGCGTGCAGCACCGTCGCAGAGGCGGCGGTCGGCTCTCTGCGATCCGCGCGGCGGACCTCCGTCCCCTCGAAGCCTCCGTAGACATCCACACCCGCGCGCAGCACCAAGAGGGGGCCCGGGCCGGTCGCTCGGAGCTCGGTCGCCTTGACCCACACCTCGCCGCCGCCGGCCATCCATTGTTGGTCCACGGCATCCTGCAGCGAGCGGAGGGCAATCGCCCAACTGGATCCGTTTCCTGCGCGGCCGATCTGCGAATCGACGTGTAGCGGACAGTTCCCCACGCAGACGAAGGAGCACGACTCGTGACACTTGCCGGCCTCACCGTTCTCGTCGCCGTCGTCGCAGACCTCGGCCCCCTGCTGGATCCCGTCCCCGCAGACCTCGGGACCCGCCGGTCCGCTCCCACCGTTGCCTTTGCCTCCGCTGCTGCTCCCGCCGCTCGGCTCTTCCGATGGACTCCCGGCGGCTCCACCGTTCTCCGCGCCGCCCGTCGCGGGCGCCCGGTACTCTTTGCGCTCTTCTATGCCTACGAGGACCTGGCAAGCCAACGGCAGTGTCAGAGCTGCGACGAACGAGAGGAGTCGTGGAGCCATCCTCGCCTCCCGATACACAGGATCGCGCGGAGAATCCAGGGCAGGACGGGCAGGACCCGTGAGCGCCGCTGAAGACTAGCCGCGTGAGGTGAGGTCGCGGAGCAGGGTCATCGACGTCGCGGCGTAGGGCCGCTGGACGTCGCTGCTCCGGACGAAGCCGAAGTGCGCGTAGAAGCGCTCCTTGTCGGCGGTGCCCAGGTGAATGTTCGCGCAGCGCCGGAGGCGCGCGTGGTCGAGCAAGAGCCCGACCAGCGCGCGGCCCACGCCCCTCCCCTGGACGTCGGGGTGGACGACCACGTCGTGGATCGACGCGACCCACGCCGTGTCCGTGAGGGCGCGCGCGGCCCCGATGAGCCGCCCGTCTCGATCCCGCGCGCCGACCCACACGGCTGACCCTCGCAGGGAGCGCTCGATGTCGTCGGGCGACACGCCCTGCCGCCAGTAGCGCCCCGCCAGGAGACGAGCGTGCTCCTGGAGCTCGTCACCCCAAGGCGCGGTCAGGAGCTCGACGCCGTCCGGGCCCAGGAAGCGCTCGGGCCACGGGTGGGGGCTCTCCTCCAAGATCTCACGGATCGCTTCCGAGTCCTCGGGAGCGCCCCGCTCCCACAATCCATTCACGACCGCGTCGCGCACCGCCGGCGGACGATCCTGGCAGAGGCTCGCCTTGCCCTCGACGCGCTCGACCACGAGCTCGAACACCCGCGTGGACCGGTAGTCTTTCGTGTAGAGCGGCTCGCCCGGCGTCAACGGCGTGTAACCGCCCTCCGGCTGGAGTTTTTGCATGAGCGCCTCGAGCGCCTCGGCCTTGGCCGCGAGATCCTCGACGTCGCGGAGGACTCCGTAAGCCAGCACCGAGCGGTAGAGGGTCGTCGCCGGGCAGGCCTTACGCGCGTCACGGAAGTAGCTCGGCACGAAGACGACCTCGCGGAAGGCGGACACCACCGCGGGACGCCCCAGGCAGCGGGTCTTCTCGCCGAAGACCGCGCCATGAAATAGCACTCGCCCGGGCGCGAGCGCGGCGTTCAGGACGCGGACGAACGGGGCTCCTTCGGGGGTGGTCGACGCGAGGTGGACGACGGGCGCGGTCCCCAGGAGATCCCAGCCGGCTTCTTCACTCGTGCGGCGTGCCTTCTTTCTCATGAGCGGGAGTTTGCGCTCTTCTGGTATGTTCAACAGGTCCAGTTTTCTCATTTCCAACGGACCAGTTGAGCACCCCATGCACCGCCCCACCCTCACCCTCGACTGGCAAGCTTCACCCACCGGGCTCCCGCTCTTCCAACGGATCGCCGAGAGCGTGGCTCGTGAGATCCGGCGCGGCCGCCTGAGACCGGGAGCGGCGCTCCCCTCGTCCCGCGCCCTCGCCGCGACCCTCGCCGTACACCGCAACACCGTGCTCGCCGCCTACGCCGAGCTCGAGAAGCAAGGGCTGCTCGTGACCGCGCCCGCGCGGGGGACGTTCGTGTCCGAGAAGCTGCCGGAGGTCCGGCCACGCCGCTTCCGAGGGCCCGACTGCGCGCCCGTCACCTTCGACTTGCCCGAGGTCGCGCCGTTTCGGTCATACCGAGGGCTCGCGCCGACGGAGCTCGCGCTCTTCGGCGGGCTGCCGGACATGCGGCGGTTCCCCAGCGACCTGTGGCGCCGCGCCTACCGGCACGCGGTGAAGGACGTCGCGCTCGCCTTCGACTACCAGAGCGAGCTCGGGGAGCCGCGTCTGCTCGAGGCGTTGTCGTCGTATCTCGCCACGACCCGCGGGGTCGTCGCCGGAGCAGGAGAGATGCTCGTCACCCGGGGCAGCCAGCTCGGGCTCCATCTGGCGGCCCGAGCGATCGCGCGCCCTGGATCGCTGATCGCCGTCGAGGCGCGCGGTTACAAACCGGCCTGGGAGGGCTTTCGTTTGGCGGGCGCGGAGCTCGTCCCGGTCCCCGTCGACGAGCACGGCCTGATCGTCTCCGAGCTCGAGCGCCTCACCGCCGCGCGCCGCATCGCCGCCGTCTACACGACCCCGCACCACCAGTACCCGACGACGGCCACCCTGAGCGCACCGCGCCGCCTCGCGCTGCTGTCCTTGGCGGCGCAGCGAGGCTTCCCGGTGATCGAGGACGACTACGATCACGAGTACCATTTCGACGGCCGTCCCATCCTGCCGCTCGCCAGCGCCGATCCGGCGCGCGTCGTCGTCCACGTGGGCACCCTGAGCAAGGTGCTCGCCCCCGGGCTCCGCATCGGCTACGTCGTGGCGCGCGCAGAGATCGTCGCGCGTATGGCTCAGGCGCGCTTCTTCTTGGACCGACAGGGGGATCACGTGAGCGAGCGAGCGTTGGCGTACTTGATTGAGGACGGCGAGCTCACCGCGCACATCCGCAAGATGAAGAAGATCTACGCCGAGCGTCGGGAGGTCTTCATCGAGGAGCTCCGCTGTCGCTTGGGCGACGCGCTCCGTTTTCGTGTGCCCCCGGGAGGGCTCGCGATCTGGGCCCGCGTGGCGCGCGGCGCGTCGGCAGATCGCTGGGCCGCGCGTGCTTTGGAGCGGGGGCTCCTGGTGCAGGCGGGGAGCTACTTCAGCTTCGACGGCAAGCACGTGCCCTACTTCCGTCTCGGTTTCCCGCGCCACGATCCGAAGGAGCTGCGCGAGGCGGTGCGGCGGCTCGTGACGAGCCGTCCGTAGGAGCCGCGGCCTCCGCGCAGGCTCGGCGAGGAGGCTCGGCGAGGAGGCTCGGCGAGGAGGCTCGGTGAGGAGGCTTGGTGAGGAGCCCGACGTCAGCCTGCGACGGCGCCCCGCACCCCGTCCACCTCTCGCGACGACGTGGGCGGAGCGATGCCCTCCGCCCGCAGATAATCGAGGATGTCGCGGGTCGCGG
>JAEWOQ010000131.1 GCA_023460875.1 Pseudomonadota bacterium | reverse complement strand
AGTCGAGGAGTCGAGAAGAAACGAGATCCCTCGACGGGCTCGGGATGACGGAGCGGGAACCGCCGCCGGTGCTGGGAGCCCGAACCAACGAGAGCGAAGCGCCCCGGGCGCCCAGCCCCCGGCGCGTCGGTTTGTCCGGGCGATCCTCAGAGCCCGGTGCACGTGGGCGGCACGAAGGGCCCCGTGAGGTTGCCCCCGACGGAGAACTGGTAGCTCGCGCCGATCCCCAGGTTGCCGTTCCACTCGTACATGTTGGACGCGACGACCTCGTTGCCGTTCACCTGGTAGTCGATGCCCGAGGAGCCCCACAGGTCCGGAGGAGCCGCGAACTCGAGGAGCAACTGCCAGCCGGTGATCGGGGCTCCGCTCACGTTCGTCACCTTGACGTTCGAGTACACGAAGCCGTTGCCCCACTCCTGCACCTGACCCAGCTCGCAGGTCACCTGCGCCGGAGCCGCAGCTCCACACGAGGAACCCGCGCAGCTCGCCTTCACCTCGATGTACGGAGGGCTGGCGTTCGGGATCAGGGGCACCGTCAGCGAGCGGGCGCTCGGCGACAAGCCCTTCGCGACGCCATCGACGTAGACGTCGTCCAGGACGTATCCCGGCGCGAGGTCGAAGTCGAAGCTCCAGCCGCTGGTGATGCCCGTCACGAAGACCGCCTCCGTCGGGTCGTGCTGCACGTGGCTCACACCGTTCGGCTCGATCGACGTGACCCCGCGGGACGGCACGATGGTCGCCCGCTGCCAGTTGGCCGACGTGCCGCAGTTCCCGATCAGGATCCAGGGCGCGGCGTCCCGACTGATGAGCGACTGATTCGAGTAGATCGGGATATCCCGGTCCATCCCGGCGAAAGCGTTCGCGCCCGCCACGAGCTGCCTGTACTCGAAAGCACCTGGCACCGCGTTCGGGTCACCACCTCGCAGCTGGTAGAGCGCACCATTGAACACCGCACGGTCACCGATCGTGAAGTTGGAGTTGGCCCACCCCGCGGTGTCCGGGTTCACCTCGGAGGCGTCGCCGCCCATGGACCACTCGGGAACGCCGGAGCAGTCCTGGACGTACGCTTCGCAACTGGCGAAACGGCTCCAATACAGCGGGCTATTCTCGGGATTGGCGCCGGGCGAAGACACCGGCTCGAAGTTCCCATCCACGTTGTCGCGGACGAACGCGCGCGGCACGTTGGCCGAGTAGATGAAGTCTCCGTAGCGCACCTTGTCGCCCACGCCGCGATAGATGCGATCGGGCCGCCAGTCCTCCACGGCGCCTTCTCGGCAGAAGTAGCCAGGGATTTGCTCCGCGTTCACCAGGGCGGCGAGCATGTACTCTTGGCCGAGGTTCGAGGGCACCGTGACGGTGGCGCTCGCCGAGGTGCGGTGCGCCACGTCGTTCAGGGAGGACCCCGCGAAGCTCAGACCGTAGGAGTCGATGGACTTCAGCACGAAGCCGGGCTCCGCCTTGGCGAAGAGGCGGACGCCGTCTCGACCGGCATAGGTCCGGAACAACATGTCGAAACTCCGGTTGCTCCAGTGGGCCGTACCGCCCACCGCCTGACCCGGACGGAACGTGGCGAAGGTGTCGAACACGTCGAAGGTCCTCGAGCGCGGCTGGTAGATCCGCGAGTCCTCACCATAGGCCGTGACCAGCACACCCCCGGCGATCCCGATCCGGAGCTTCCGGTCCGCGGAGGGCGCGGGCGGCTGCTCGTTCTCCGGATAGGAGACCACGCGGATGTAGTTGTCGCGGACAGAGCCGGTGATGTGGAACACCTGCTGCCCCGTGAGCCAGCCGGCGGAGAACGGGTAGTACCCGCGACCCACGACGTCGTACGCGTACCCGGGATCCGGCGTGAAGGTCACCTGGCGCACCTCGCCCACGCGCACGGTGGGCGCGCCGATGTCGACCTGCACGTGCGCGTCCGTGTCGACGTGGATGCGCGAGGCCGGGCGCTCACCGATCTCGAAGCTCATGGTGCTGCCCACCACGGAGATGTTGCGGATCGCGAGGCCGCTCTCCGTGCCATCCCACCACTGGGAGTTGGGCACGGTGGTCGCGTCGAAGCGGTCCGCGTAGCCTGACTTGAAGTAGTCGTTGCTCTGGTCCGCCGTGCCCTTGGGGCCTTCGAGCTCCTGGAGGCCGTCCGCCTGGACGAGCGCCACCTCGTAGTGCAGGTTCGCCGTGCCCTCCGCGTTGTTGTTCACCACGAAATCGACGACGTTCCGGCTGTTCTCCGAGTGCCAGATGACGAGCCCTTCGTCGGGCGTGTCCGGGGTGAAGCCGGAGGGGCCGCGCGGGTGCGACGCGGAGCGCGCCTCGATGTAGTAACACTCGTCGTACGTCGAGTCCTGGCGGCAGTAGCGCGCCACCTGACCTCCGTTCGTGTCGAGCACGACGGTCGATCCCTCGGCGTAGTCGCTGATGTCCAGGACGCTCGCCCAGCCGAGGCGTGCCTTGAGGGGCGCGCTGAGGATGGCCGGCTTCTTCTCGTTGGCCGTGTGCCCCATCAGCCCATGACGCCCGATGCCGTTGGACCGCGGGCGCGGATCCTTGAGGCCGAGCTCGTGGCCTCCATCGTACAAATCGGGGAGGTCGAAGAGCGTGTGCGCGGTCTCGTGGATCAGGGTGCCGATGAAGGTCTCGTTCGGGTTCGACGAGTCCGTGAGCGTCCCCTGGATCTGGAAGCGACCGAGCCGCACGCCGCTGGTGCTCCCGGGCACCACCGTCCCGATGGACGGCACGGAGCGCGGCCAGAGCCCCTGTCCGTGGCTGCGCGTGGTGTTCCCCGCGTACAGCAAGCTGATGTACTCGTAGATCTCGATGTTCGGGACGTCGATGTTCCTGCGATAGCTCGTCAGCTTCGAGTTCCCGATGAAGTCCCGCGTGTAGTTGTCGGGCCAGAACGCGAGGCGGCGCGTCGACAGGGTCGCGAAGTCCAGGTCGACGTGTACGGGAGCGGACACGCCGGCGGCGGTCACCTCCTGATAGTCGGGCGGGCTCCCGTCGCAGGTGCGCAGCTTACAGAGCACCGCGTGCAGGAGGTGCATCGACGGCCCCGACATCGTGACCTGGTCGATGGACTCGATGCCTGGCGGAGAGTACAGCTCGTCCTCGCTGGCGGTGTCGTAGTCCGCCCGGATCCCGGGCACCTGGACGCGCACGACGCGGCTCTCGACGGTGAGCTGCCCGTTGGACATGTCCAGGAAGTAGTCCTTCACGGATCCGGAGTTGCCGTCGTCCGTGTAGCCGGTCTCGTTGATGGCCCGGAACAGCTTCACCGCCTGCGTGTCGTGGACGGTGTGGTCCGCGAAGCTCACGAGGACGGTGAGCCCCTGGACGTTGCCAGTCGCCGGCGAGGGGTCGCGGGCGCCCGGTTGGTAGTCGGCCGTCACCCAGCCTTCGCCAGGGGAAAGGCAGCCCGTGCTGGCCAGGAGGGCCAGCAGGGCACCTGCGCGCGCGAAGCTCGCTCCGCGCGCCGTCAAGGGGACGGGGCGCGCGGCGCGGGCCCCTCGTGTTTCTCTCTTCATCGATACTTCCTTCTCTCGTTCTTCGCTCAGGAGGCCGGACGACGTCGATCGGCGCCGACCATTCGTGACCTCTCCCCGGTCGGGAGTGCCAAAAAGTGCTCAGGTCGCTTGCGCGCGTCCCCGACGATCGGTGGTCATCGGCGACGCCGCCTCGACGGACTACGGTGCCGACGCGCTGCAGGATCCCCGAGCGTCCTCGCGCGCGTCGCGCCGCTCACGTAACCGAAGACAGTGACTTCGGCAGGCGCGCCTGTAACACATGCCTACTGAGCGCAACAACCACAAAGCGCTCATTGTTGACCATCTCGCCCCAATCCGCTTGCCTGCTCCCCGAAAGCGCGTTTTCTCCCGGCAGGCGCGCGAAGGTTTCCGTCGCCCGCGACTCCAAGCAGCGGGAAGCTGCGTATGCGCGCGTCGCGCACCCGAGTTCCGCTCGCGCGAGAAGGACGCGATCCCGCGCGCCGGATCACCGATCGAAAGCGCGGGCTGGAGCGCACGCGGGGCGGAGCGAGGCTACGGCTCCGAGCCGTCCGGCGTGGGGGGCGTGATGCGCGGCGATGGGTCGGGCTCATCCGCGCAGGCGCAGCCGAGATGCGTCGCGCAAGCAAAGCACAACCCATCACGACCCAGGCGCGCCTCGTAGCGCTCCCCGCACGCGCCGCAGCGCTCGCTGTTTGGCTCCGAGCTCACTCACTCACCTCCGCTGACGCCCTCGGCAACGCAGCCTCTCTACCGCGGCGGAGAACCAGGAGCCAGGCAGGAGCCTGGCGGACTCGACCTCCTGTTCGGCGCGCCTCTCCGATGGGATCGATTCGCGGCTCTCTGGGAATGACCACGACAGCTCTCGAGCCAGCGTCCTCGGCGTGGACCCCCTCGAAGCGCGGCCTCTTCTGGATGTCGGCGCTCAAATTAGCGCGCCCTGTGATCAGAACTGAGGACTCCGGGAATGCAGGGGGTTCAGGAGGTACTCATGCGCTCGACATCGATGCAACTTTCCGCCCTCATCGTGGCGATCACGGCCGGATGCTCTGGCTCAGAAGACGCCACCGGCGGCTGGAATACGGGCAACGTCTCGACCGGGGGAGCGCCCGTGGCGACCGGCGGTGCGATCGGCACGGGCGGAGCGACGGCGTCGGGGGGCGCAGCGTTCGGAGCCGGCGGCTTCGCGACGGGCGGCATCGCGACGGGCGGCGCGAGCAACGGAGATCCGACCTCGGGCGGCATGGGCAACGACGACCCAGCCTCGGGCGGCTCGGGCAACGACGACCCAGCCTCGGGCGGCTCGGGCGGCACGGGCGGCACGGGTGGCACGGGCGGCACGGGCGGCGGCGGCTCCGGGGAATGCACGAACATTCGCCCCACGGGGACCGAGTGGGACGCGGCCACCTGCGATCAGTGGGCCTCCGAGACCCCAGAGTGCAACCAGCCCTGGATGGTCGACAACAACCTCTGCAACGAGAGCTGCGGTCGCTGTAGCTCGAGCGGCTCCGGGGGCTCGAGCGGCTCCGGGGGCTCCGGGCCAGGCGGTGGCACCGGGGGCTTTCCGAACACCTGCACGGAGCCCGGCGGGAACGTGTGCAGCAACCAGATCGGCACCCACTGCGGCTACACCTTCGAGTACTGGAAGGATCAGGGCACGGGGTGCATGAGCAACACTGCCGATGGCTTCAGCGTCGAGTGGAGCAACATCAACAACCTGTTGGGGCGCAAGGGCGTCAGGCCGGGATCGGCGAGCAACGTCGTCCACTACAACGCCAACTACAACCCGAGCGGCAACTCCTACCTGTGCGTCTACGGCTGGACCACTGGCCCGCTCGTCGAGTACTACATCGTCGACAGCTGGGGCAGCTGGCGTCCGCCGGGAGGCGAGGGATACAAAGGCTCCTTCCAGAGTGACGGTGGCACTTACGACATCTACCAGACCCAGCGAGTCAACCAGCCCTCCATCGAGGGCACCGCGACGTTCTATCAGTACTGGAGCGTGCGCACGCAGAAGCGGGAGAGCGGCACCATCACCGTCGGCAACCACTTCAACGCGTGGGCCCAGCACGGCATGAACATGGGGAACCTCTACGAGGTCTCCATGACCGTCGAGGGCTACCAGAGCAGCGGCTCCGCGACCGTCAGTATGTCGATCGAGTGAGGCGAGCAGCTAGTCTCGGCCTCCTCAGCCGCCGCGCTCAGCCCACCACGCCCGCGAGCGGCCCACAGCTCGGCTCGATCCCAAAGCCCGGCGCCATGTGCCCGAAGGCGTGCAGCACGGACGTGTGCAATTTATGAGCGCTCTGCGTGCCGGAGAACTCCAGGAACTGCCCGGTCTGGACGCCGAGGTTCTTCCCGCCGATCAGGAGGTACTGCATGTCTCGCGGGCTGTGGTTGTGGTTGGTCCCGCTCTCCACGCCCCAGTAGATGAGGGTGTTGTCGAGCATCGTGCCGTTGCCCTCTGGGACCGCCGCGAGCTTGTGGGCGAGGTAGGCGATCTGATCCGCGAACAGCTTGTCGAACTTGATGAAGGCCGCCCGGGACGTCATGCGCTCACTGCCGACGGTGAGCGAGTCGTTCGTGCGGCTGATGTGCGCGACGTTGTCGTGCCAGCTGTTGTTGTTCGTGGAGGCGCGCAGCCCAAACATCCCGTTGTGGTGGCTGCCCGAGAACCCCATGAGGAACCCGGCGACGCGGGTCAGATCACAGGTGAAGGCGTTCACGAGGAGGTCCACCTGGACCTGCGCCCAGCGCACGATCGCGTCCGCGTTGCGGTCGTCGCGGTTGACGCCGCTGGTGTCCGGGCGCTCGCACGTGCCGCCGACCACCCCGGCGCCGCCGTCCCCTGAAGCGATCCCCGCGAGGCGCCCCTCCAGCTCGAGCAGAGCGGTGACATGCGCCTCGAGCTTCTCCTGCTCCGTGCGACCGAGGAACGACTGGATCTTGCGGAGCTCGTCGAGGTTGCCCTGGAGGATCGAGCGCCGGATCGCCTTCCTGGCCTCCGCGGCGGCGTCGGCCCCTGGGGTGTCGCTCACGTCCGAGCCATCAAAGCTCACGTCGCGGAAGATGTCGTTGAAGGCCCGGACCGGATCCGGTTGGTGGGCGATGGGCCGCCCAGGGCCGGAGTAGCTGATGACGCTGCGCTTGTCCGATCCACCCCGCGCCGCGGCGCACAGGTGGATGCTCGCGATGGGGGTCCCCCCGCGGATGTCCGTCTCGCTCAGCAACACCTGGTCGACCGAGGGCCCGTTGGCATAGCGCGAGGCGTTGTCGAAGAAGCGCTGCCCAGTGAACAGCTGGGCCATCCCCGCCTCGTGGTGGTTGTCCACGGACCAGCTGTGATCGACGCGCCGGGGGAACAGCATCTGCCCTTCGAGCCCCTCGAAGGCGCGCAGGGGCTCGTCCAAGGTGAAATCACGGGGCCCCGAGCCCGCCCGCGGCCACCACTCCGGCGGGTGAGAGTCGGGCGTGAACGCGAGGATGAGCCGCTTGGGGCTGGCCGCCTGGGCCTCCAAACGGCGCGCCCGCAGGAAGGGCGCGAGGAACACGCTACCGAGCGCGGTCCCGAGGATCGCACGACGAGACATCCGGTTGTATTTGGGCATGAGCATGGGAGCACCTCACAGAGAGCCAGTGGCGCCGGTGGGAGAGGGAGGTTCGAAGCGGGTCCGCTGCAGGGTGCTGGAGGAGGTCATGAGGGCCGTCACCAGCTCCGCGAAGGAGCCACCCCGCCCGAGCGCGGCACGCCCGGCCTGAATCGGAGGCATCCCGCGGTCTTCCCGCTCCAGGGTCCCTTCGCGGCTGCGTTCGCCGGACGTGGCGACGCCGAAATAGAAGCGGAAGGCCTGCCGCGAGAGGCACTCGCGCACCCACTCGCTCTGGGCCAGCGCCTCGGCGAGCTGCGTGTGATCCCGCAGCTCCGTGTCGACGTCCGTCTGCAGCAACCTGCCCGACGTATCGACGGGGATGTCGTTCTCCGATCCGCGGAAGCGCCCCACCTCGTCCAGGTTCTCGAAGGTCATCCCCGTGCCGTCGATCAGATCGTGGCAGGAGGCGCAGGACGGGATGCTGGCATGGAACTCATAGAGCTCCCGCGTCGTGCGCGGCTGCTCCCGCTCCGCCGTGTCATTGATGTCGGGCACGTTCGGGAGCTCCACGAAGTCCTGACACAGGAAACGCTCACGCAAGAACACACCCCGCAGGGTGGGCGATGTGGCGCCCTCCTTGGCGTTGGTGGCCAACAGCGTGCCGAGCGCCAACACCCCCGTCCGCGTCTGATCCGCCACGTCGCTCGTGGGCCCGCTCATGTAGAAGTCCCCCAAGGCACCGCTCGGGAGGGGCACCGGCGTCGTGAGCAGGGTCGTCGGATCGCCCGTCATGCCGGCGTGTCGATCGAGAAATCCCAGCGTCTCTCCCCACATCTCCGTGCGCACCGCGTCGAACAGCGCGAGGTCCTTCCGCACGATCTCCGGATCGAGGAAGTGGAGGACCTCCAGCCACTCCAACATGAACTCTCGCAGCTGCAGCGCCGCCGCAGGCTCGGCGAGCAAGCTCTGGATGAGCTGCTCCAGCGCGCCCGCGTCCGTGAGCTCCCCCCGCTCCGCGGCGGCGAGGAGGCTGGCGCCCGGAGGCTCCCCCAAGAGGCTGTAGGAGAGGAAGGACGCCACCTCGTAGTCGGTCAGGGCGAAGTCGCGCTGGGAGGCGTCGTCCCCGATCTCCGTCCGATAGAGGAAGTACGGCGACGTGAGGACCCCACGCAGCACGGCGCGAAAGCCCGCCGCCGGATCTCCGAGGAGCTCCGCCGCGTCCTGGGCTAGGTCGAAGAGCGCTGAGAAGCGCGTCAGATCCTCGTCGGTCGCCGGCCTGCGGAACGCCTTCTGGAGCACGCTGCGCAAGAACTCGTCCCTGCAGGACGCTTGGATCTCTCCGCAGGGGATCAGCGCCCGGAGCGCGCCCTCGCCGAGGGCGTCCGTCACCTCCTCGGCGACGCGGTCGTAGTCCTCTGCCAACGCCGTCGACACGAAGCTCGACAGCGCGATGTTGCGGAAGACGCCGCTGTCGATCTCCGGCTGCAGGCGGGGCAGACCATCGGCGTCCACCAGGGACACCGGCACCCCGAGCACCTGCTCCATCGAGCGCCGATACTGTTCGTGCGTCAGCTTCCACGTGCGCGCTTGGAGGACGCCGGAGGCAGGCGCGGGGGCGACGTAAGGGAGGCTCCCGTCGGCGGCCACCTCCGGCTCGGAGCCGGTCGTCTCGGTGGAACCAGCGATGACACCGGTACAGCCGCACGCGAGGATTAGCGTGAGGTAGTGTGTAAACTTCGAGGCTCGAGTCATGTTGATCCGGACCAGGTGAGGGCGGGTATCCGACGGTGGCTCCCCAGCGAACCAAGTGCCGCACCTCATCCAAGGGGCAGAGGGGGCGATCACCTTGACGTCCAGCCAAAAAATGATCCCCGCTGCTCGGCCGACGTCCGTGGTAAGATGGAAGATGGCGTCAGAACCGACGCGGGAGGAAATCGCCGCCCTCCCCGGGACCACCGTGCTGGAGTTCGGCGCGACCTGGTGTGGCATCTGCCAGGGAGCCCGACCGCTGATCGACGCCGCCCTGGCGGCCCACCCGGAGGTGCGGCACCTGCGCGTCGAGGACGGCAAAGGCAAGCCCCTTGGGCGCGCCTTCGGCGTCAAGCTGTGGCCCACGCTGGTGTTCCTCCGGGATGGCCACGAGGTGACTCGTCGCGTGCGGCCGAGCTCCCCGGAGGATCTGAGCGGAGCCTTCGACGGGCTCGGGGGCGGCACCGCGCCTTGATCCCCGCGTCTGTGCACGGTAGCGCCACGCTCGTCGGATGGTGAGTGCCCTCGACCTCGGCAGCATCGGCGCGCTGTTCCTCGCCATGGTCGTCCTGGCGGCGGTCCCCAGCGTGAGCGTGCTCGCGGTCACCGCGCGCTCCGCGAGCCACGGCTTCCTGCACGGTGCGGCGACCGCCCTGGGGGTGGTCGTCGGCGACCTCGTCTTCGTCGTCCTCGCCCTCTTCGGGCTCGTGCTGCTGGTCGAAGCGCTGGGCGGCTTGTTCTTCCTCGTCAAGTACGTCGGCGCCGCCTACCTGATCCTGCTGGGCGCCCGCCTCTGGAAGGCCCGCTCGGCGGCTGCTCGACAGCTCGCCCCCGCGCGCCCCTCGCTGCTGTCAGGCGTCACCACCGGGCTGCTCATCACCCTGGCCGATCAGAAAGCCGTCCTGTTCTACCTCGGCTTCTTCCCTGCCTTCGTCGATCTGCGCGCCCTGTCCGCCGTCGACGTCGCCCTCCTCGTCGCGGTCACCCTGATCGCCGTCGGCGGCGTGAAGCTCGCCTACGCCTACGCCGCTCATCGCGCGGGCTCGCTCCTCGGGCAGCGCACGAGCTCCACCCTGAACGCCATCGCCGCCTGCGTTATGGTCCTCGCGGGCGTCGTCGTCCTCCTGCGCGGCTAGCCGATCATCGAGGCCCACCGCGCGCGGGCACCGACGTCCTCTACCCGCGCCGCGCGAGCGCCGCGCGAGCCATCAAAAGAAGCCGCCCGCGCCGATCGCGAAGACGATGCCGTCGACGTTCCGCTCGGCGAACACGTTGTTGTAGCTGATCTCCGCCGTCAGGTAGACGGGCTGGAACAGCCGCCACAGCAGCCGCACTCCCGGCGCGATGTTGAACTCGTCGTCGCCGTCGAGATCCTGGCAGCCGCTCGCCGAGCAGATCTCGCCGCGGGTCCAGAGCCAACCGAGGCCGAGCTGTGGCCGCACGACGAAGGAGTCCCCCGCCGCGATGTCGTAACCAGCCACGAACATCAGGTCGAGGAAGTTCGACGACACCTCACCCAAGACCGTGTCGTCATCGCCCCCGAAGAAGTAGTCGAAGCGCCCGCCCAGAAAGAGATCGAAGTCGAGGGTGTACCCGCCGTTCACCCCGAGGCCGAGTCCGTAGGGGTTCGGATCGCCCTGACCGACGTACGCGCCGTACATCACCTGGCCTCCTACCTGACCAGTGGAGCGCGTGAAGGGTTCCTGGGCTCGTGCGGGCGCAGCGGCGCAGACACCGCAGAGCGCGAGGGCGACAACAGGGAGCTTGTTCATGTTCGTCATGCGGCTCCACCGCACCAAACCTTGAGAGCCCATCTGCGCAGCGGAAGCACGGACGGCCTGGCCAAAGGGCAGCCGATCCGCCGGATTCCAGGTCCGCCCATCGAGCAGGATCCGGCTCGGCTGGCCCCGCGCTGCTCCCCCAACGCCCCGCAGCCGCCCGTCGACGCGCTCTACGACCTCACTTGATGATCGGCGTGAAGACGGAGCAGGGGAACGTGATGTCCAGATCCTCCTCCCCCGCCCGGATCTCCTCGCAGGCGGCCCCGACGATCTCCACCTGATCCGGTCGCGCGAGCACCCACCCGTCCGGATCACCGTACACGAGCTCCCGCCCCGCCAAGGTGACGTCACCCTCGCCCGCTTCGGCGGCGTCCACCTCCCCGTTCAGGGAGAACACACAGCTGCGGGGCACCTGCTGGATGATCGAGGTGAACGCCAGGGCGAGCTCCTCCTGGCTGTCCGCCGTGTAATAGGGCGCTGGGTCTGCCGCGTCTGCGGGGAGGCCCGCGCCGAGGTTCGCTACCCGCTGCATGTGCGCGGCGTTCGTCCCACGGGCGATGCTGACAACGAAGGTCTGGATCCTCTTCCCGAAGGCGACCTCCACCTCCTGCTCCACCTCGGCGGCTGGCGTGCCGCCGCGCGGGCTACAGCTCCCGGGCTCGCCGTCCGTCGCCAGCACGAGGATCTTGGGACCCCCCGTGAGATCGCTCGTCGCCGCCACGGCGACGACGGCGGCGACCGCGTCGGCCGTCGGGGTGCCTCCGCTGGGCGCGAGCTTGTTGTAGCGCTGGCGAATCGCCGTGTAGTTGCCGGTGGCGAGGGCCACCGACTCCAGGTCGAGGGTGCACCCGGAGACATGGGCAGACGTGTAGAAGGTCGCCCCGAACGCAGCGCGCTTCTCGAACTCCCCCACGACGCCCCGATCCGTGGAGTCCGCGGGATCACCCAGGAGGACCCTCCCGAGCGCCTGCCAGCGGGAGACGGTCCCGAGGAGGTCCGTCATGCTCCCGGAGCGATCGAGGAGCATCCACACCTGGGGCACCACCGCCACAAACTCCACCTCGCCCTCGACGCATTGCGGGGCCTCGTCGTCATTGGGGCGGCCCGGATCGAGCACGACAGGGTCTACCCCGATGCCGTCCACCTCCGAACAGCGGCCGTCGTCGGAGCAAGCGCCCACGGCACACTCCGCGTCCTCGACGCACTCGGCGGTGCACTTGCCTCGCGCGCAATGCAACCCCGCCGCGCAGGGCGTGCCCGCGTCGCAGGCCGCGCCGCAGCTGCTCCCGAACCGAGCCTCACACTGTGCGGGCTCGCTCTCAGCCGGGAGCGACCCTCCGGCCTCGTCCTCCTGACACCCGACGATCGGAGCGAGGGCAACCATCCCAGCGAGCAACCATCGAAGCGTCGCGCGCGCGCGCCCCTCCCGCGTCCTGTCGCCCCCCCATCGCCGGTATCTTAACGGACCAGGACGCCCGCCGATCTCGGGTTTTGGCTTCGTTTCCGCTGCGCTCCGGTGCTCAAGTACCCACGTACGTTCCGCTCCGGTGCTCGCGAAAGCCTCGCCAAAACCCGAGCTTGACGGGCGGCGCCCGTGCCTAAGGTATCGGGGATGGTCGCCCCCCTGCCGCCCGCCGACACGGCGCGAAGGCGCGCCCGGCGACATGTCCACGAACGAGTCGTTCATTTGATGGAGCTCCTCACCCAAGTGCTTGCCAAGCAATCTGCAGCGCAGCGTGCCACTAGTTCCGATTGACGTCCATCCAAGACATCCGGAGTCGCCATCCGCGCTCCCCACTCTTCGCCGCATATCCCCTATGCACCCGCCGGCCATGCGACCGGCCATGGGCGCGGGCCTCAATCCCCCTTTCTCTCCTGGGGAATCCCCATTTTCGACTGCCAATCGATTATCGCTCCCGGTCAGCGCACGATTTTTCTGCCGACGACGGCCAACGCCGGCCCCAGCAGCCCCCCAAGCGCCATTCCTTCAGAGCCGCTCCCCTGCGACCAGGCCGCATGGCCGGCAATCCCCAGCACAGACGACTTTACCAAACGAGTTGTCTCCCTGGGGAAACGCCACTTCGATTGACAATGATCAGCCCTCGCGATCCGAAAACGATTGTTCCGCTGCGGACGCCTGGTGTAAGAG
>JAEWOQ010000130.1 GCA_023460875.1 Pseudomonadota bacterium | reverse complement strand
CTCCACGCCCGAGTTCGGTTGTTCTGGTCGTCAAATTGAGTAGGAAGCGGGGAGCGCGGCGGACCTGGAAACGACCCGGGGCGCCGAGGAGGCGAACCGGGATGCAGATGAGCAGGCGCGGACCCAGGAGGCGCGCCAGGGACGCGCCTCGGGACAGCAGGCGAGCACCCACCTGCGCAAGAGTCTGAAGGCGAGAATCCTAGTGCGAAAGGCAGCCTCGTTGGCTTCGAAAGGTACTGGTCGAGGCGCTGCTGATGACGAAGTGCCCCTTCAGCTCGCGAATGGTTCCTTCGATAGCGGCACGCGCGTCGTAGCGCAGGGCGATGCCGTTGGGGTCGCTATGCAGGTCGTTGGTGACGAAGAACTGCGCGGAGTCGTCCCCTTGGGCCCTCCTCCGATACGTCTTCCTCGTCGACGTCACGCTCTGCCCAGATTGGGCCCTGACTCGCCTCGGCCTTGCGCCCCGAGCACCGCCGAAGCCGCCAAGCAGAGCGGTTCTCCGGCAGCCCTCGCTGTCGTTCGGGACCCCCTGCTGACCGGGTACCGGGTGCTGACCCGCCAGCAGTAAGCCGACCTGCGTCCTGGCGAACTCCTTACCGCCTCCGCCAGCGACGTCCCTCCTTTCCCAGGCGTGAAGCAGACCCGCCGGAGGTTCGGTTGAGGCACACGGCTGACTGAAATCCCGCCTCCTTCCGGCCTTTCCCCTTGGTCTTCCCCGGCTATCGTCCCTAGAATCATGCTGATGTTCGGACCTCGGGAGCGTAACGTTCTCCACGATTCGCTCGTCTCTCGCGCTGACGTTCAAAGTGCGTTGAGCCAGTTGACACACAAAACAGGCTTGGCCCTACGGCCAGAGTTGGCTTCGCTGGTTGTGTGCAGTGGTGCGTTTCTACATGAGAACGCGAGTCACCCGCCGCTGCGCGGGATGCACGCGGCCTTGGAACTTGTGGGGAGGTGCTGTGCCCCGCTGCTACTTCAGGCCCATGCGGTTTACGAAGGCATGTGGAGCAGCGAGGAACTGACCAAGCTCGCCAAGTTCAATCCAAGAACTTTCTCTGACGATTTCAAGGAACTTCTTTTGCTCGGCGAGGGCGAGCGCAGAGCTGGAGTCGGAAAGCAGGCGCGGAGCTTGGCCTGGCGCTTCATTGGGGTTGCTGTTCTGAGTAAGGTGGATCTGTCGCAATTCGCGCGAGCACTCGCAGCAAGCTCGGAAGGCAGCCGCTCGGAAGACGCAAAATCTGCACTACTGGAACTGTCGCAGGGAGAATATCGCGTTCAACCAATATATGAAGTGGTCAGCGAGAGCGGCCCAATGCACTCACGCACTTTCCGAGTGCGCGTTAGCGTCAAGCGCTATGCGACGGAGGGCACCGGCAGATCAAAGAGAGATGCGGAGAGGGTTGCTGCATCCCTTCTGCTCGAGCGTCTACGCCGAGGCTTACCCGCCCGAAAGTCGAATATCCGAGCAAAGGACCCTAGGGAGCTCCACTTTCCTGGACTCGGAGCACCCAAAGGCTTGGAGGAGACACTTGGCTATACCTTCCGAAACAAAACACTTCTCCAGCTAGCTCGCATCCACCCATCGTACGCGCACGAGCAATTCGATAGAACAGTGCCTGGGCAGCACTACGGACCGCTGGCGACACTCGGCTCGAGTCTGCTAAATGCGATTAGTGTTATCCACCTTGCGAACAATCCACAAGGACGCAAGTCTGCCGAGACGTTCGCAACACTCCTGGCCGCGCATCAAAAAACAATTGCGTCGCTCGCACGAGAGCACCAGGTCGCGAATGAGGTTCTATACGGACGCGGCGCCCAGAAGCAAGCCAAGAGCAATGACTTAGCGGCGCAGGCGTTACGTGCGCTGTGTGGAGCGGCGGTTGTCGACGCCTGGCCTGATTTCTCTATGAGCACGGTGAGGGGCCCCGTCATTACTGAATACTTGAACCAACTTGACAACATCGCGTCTAACCCGCTCTCAGCGCGAGATCCAAAGACCACCGTACAAGAGATTGGCCAGGCTCTCGGCATTGGGTGGACGTTCGACTGCGACCGGCATGGTCCGTCGCACGCGGAAACGTTCGAAGCCAAGCTCTCCTTGGCGTTCGGTAGCCACAAGGTTGTCGCCACGGGGAGGGGGCCCGCGAAAGTCGAAGCCGAGAGGGCAGCGGCATCAATGTTGGTGGCTGCGTACAACGGTATAGGGGAGGCATCGGAACTGGTATCGAGCCCGTTGGTTCGCGAGTTAGCGAAGCTCGTCGCCGAGAGCGCCGCGAGGGTGACAGAGTCTCCATCGGCCCGGCTGAATGCTCGTTTTCGAAGGATCAATCTTTTCGGCAAAGCGCAACTAGAAGGTCTAGACCCTCGCGTAGCCCTCGGTCGGGTGAACGGCCTTTGCTCTGTATTGGATGGTCTCGGTTTGCAGGCAGAGGACGTGCGCGGAGTAGTTGCGGTTGTGGCAGGTGGTTCTTGCTCGAGAACCCCCAAGATCGCAGCGTCCGTCGGATCATACTTGGACGAGTTGCGCCGCAACATTTCGGCAATTGAACTAGAGTCGAAGCCGTCCCGAGAGCTGCTACACTTGAAAGCTCGACTCCCGCTGGTGACGCAACTCCTTGCCTACGCGGGAAAGAATACCGTCGCCACGGAGAACGTCCGTCACCTGGTGGATGCAATCGAGTTTGCGAGGGCGCGCAGCCGGCATTCGGACATGACAACGGTCGCTGCTGGAGGGGTATCGCTCGACATTCAATACTGGTCATTGAGCGGCCTCTTCCCCGAGCTCGTCGCCACGGTTCACAGGTCGTTGGAGGGACAGACGCAGGCGTGGCGCTTCGAGATCGACTCCGAACGCCTCAGACTTCACGTCGCTTCACCGCAGATGGACCACTTGCGGTCAATTCTGGCGTCGGATGTGGTCAGCGAGCTGATTCAATGCCTCGCAGGGCCGAGGGTCGACCTTGTGACGGCGAGTGAGCTCATCCTTTCCATCGATTTGCAAGCAAAAACGCCGCCATTGTTCTTGACGATGGCAGCCGAAATCGCGGAGCCCGAACCCGGCCTTTCTCTTGTCGCAAACAAGCTTCACGAAGTGAAGAATCTGGCAGGGGTGATCGAGCAGTATCAAAGCCTCGCTGGGAAGGAGCCACGGCGAAGGCTGCGTCATCTCGGAGACGCCGAGGAGACGAGAGAGAAATGCGTGCTTCTTCTACAGGGCATGTCCCGACTGCTTGGCAGACATCGGGCGGTCTTTGAGGAGTTCGACTTTGCAAGTTTCGCTCGTGACCTCATCGCTGACTTTGGAACCCGCGTTCCCCATGGAGTGAGATTCGAGGTTTCGCATGTCACGACACCGGTTGTCGTCGAAGCCGACCGTGCCCTCTTGGCTGAGTGCATCACGAACCTGCTCAAGAATGCCACTGAAGCAGTATCCGGGGGTGGGTGGGTGCGCCTGGACTGGGAGCATTCTGGAAACGACAACCTGCTTGTAGTCAACGTTTCCGACGGCGGACCGGGTATTCCGCCCGCTGTCGTCGAAGCGCTGACACAGGGAGCTGTGCCGAAGTCGTCGAAACCAGGTGGGTCTGGTGTCGGACTTCGTGCGGCATGGGATGTCGCCAAGGACCACGACGGTAGTTTGAGCTTTGCTTCGGCCGCCGGTAGGAACGTCGTCACGCTGAAGCTAACTACGCGACGCGCAACCCAACTCTGAAAGTAAGCAGTGGACACTTCGACGCGGCACCGAATCTTGTGGATTGATGATCAGGAGGAGGTCGTGTTGGCGCACGCCCACCTTCTTCGCGACCTCACGGCGGAGCTAAGGTACGCGGCAGACGCGACACAAGGTATGGAGGCGCTCGAACAGTTCGTGCCAGACCTTATTCTGGCGGACCTGCAGATGCCTCCTGGTGATTGGGGCGGACTTTGGTTCTTGGAGAACATTCCCGAGAGCCTTAAAGATGTTCCTGTCGTGATGGTGTCCGGCAGGGGCGCCATGAGGCAGTGTATCGAGGCGCAGCGTCTCGGTGCGGCCGACTACATCGAAAAGGATGACCTCACGGACCAGCTGCACGCGCGAGTGCTTGCAGCACTCGAAAAGACACTGGCGGAACGCCCTTTGAGCACATACCGCAGGCTTCGGCGGCTTGAGCAAACGCTTCACTCCCTCGTGATGAGTGCGGTGCGAGCGGTTGCCGAGCGGCGCGGGACAGACCCGTTTATTGGCGGTGTGATTCCCCGGGACATCGCGTTGAAAACCTATGAGCGTTACCTCGATCGAGGCACCGGTCGACAGGAGGACTATCTCGACCTCGTCGATTTCGCGAAGCTCATCGACAAGTTGTGGAACGAGGATGAGTTGAAACCGCTCCGCAACGTTCATCGCGTGGCCAATCGGGAAGCGCGCACCGCCTGGATTGGCCGCCTGAACGAGCCGCGAAAGATCGTTGCACATCCAACGCGCGGGGACACGATCTCGCCAGATCAAATGAATGCTGTCTCGACCGCCGAAGGCATCGTAGAGAGGTGGGCCGGCGAACCAGCGCGAACCTGAGACCCGGGGCCTCCGGGCCGCCCTGCGAGGGCAACGCACATCCGTCGACGATCTGCTCGGCGAGATGACGGCCAACATGGAGGAGGACTTTCGCGCCCACATCGAGGAATCGAGGCCGACCTGCGAGGCCGGGAATCCAAGTTTCTTCCAGGACAGCGACCGGTCTCGATCCCAACCGCTCGACGGAGCGGGTGGGCTCTGGTCGACAACATGACCTCGACTCGCGGGCAGACTGCCCCCGTTACCCCCACGCGCGAGTTCGGTTGTTCTGGTCATCAATCGAGTAGGCGCCCGAGGCGGAGCTGGAAACGACCCTGGGCACGGAGGAGGCGAACCGGGATGCAGATGAGCAGCCGCCGGACCCAGGAGGCGCGCCAGAGACGCGCCTAGGGACAGCAGACGAGCACCCACCTGCGCGGGACGTTGAAAGTTGAAAGCGAGGAACTTGACGAGAAAGGCAGCCTCGTTGGCGTCGAAGGTGCCGGTCGGGACGTCGGGACGCTGCCCATGGCGCAGAGCTCCTTCAGCTCGCGAATGGTGCCTTCGATAGCGGCACGCGCGTCGTAGGGCAGGGCGATGTCGTTGGGATCGCCATGCAGGTCGTTGGTGACGAAGAACTGCACGGAGTCGTGGCCCCCCTCCTGGCGCTGCGTTTGCCGTCCGGAGTAGCGTTCCGTCGTGCGCCCGGCGATCACGCGGTACCTCCCGGGGGGCCAATCCTCGCGGCGAAAGCCGGAAAGTCGAGCACGGCGAAACCATTCGAGGTCGAACACGAGCTGTGCGGCAGCTGAATGGTGACGACGGTCGCCGCCCGACCGTAGCGGTCCTCGATGACCTCCAGAATGTCGTACCTCTGGGCCTCCCTCAGCGCCCCGAGGCCCCAGTCGTCGAGGACAAGCACGTCGGCTTTGGCAAGGCGGGCGAGGAGACGCGCAACGGAGCCCTCGGCGCGGGCGAGCGCCAGCTCGTCGAGCCAGCGCGGGACACGGCGGTAGAGCACTCGGAGCGCCCGGCGGCACGCCGCCTGTCCGAGCGCGCACGCGACGTAGCTCTTGCCGACGCCGGTGGGGCCGACGAGCAGGACGCTCAGGTGCTCTGCGACCCACGCCCACGACCCGAGCTGACGAACCATGGCCTTGTCGATCCCACGGCCCGGCGAGACGTCGAGGTCCTCGATGCACGCGCCCGGTGTGCGGAGCTGCGCGTCCTTGAGCAGGCTCTCCTTGCAACCTCCTGAGGTCGACAACAGCTCTGAGCTCGACCTCGTGTGGAATGTCTCGTTCCGGGGCGAGTCGGACGAAGCAGTCCTGAACGCGCTGACCATCGTGGCCCTTGCCCAGCGCAAGATGACCGAGGCCATGGCGAGAGAGTTCGGCCCCACGTAAAGCGTCACGCTCGTTCGGCATTACTCGGGGGCGCGCGTCGATGTCCGACGTCGAGGTTGCGAGGCCCCGTGTCGCGCAGCTCACCTCACGAGGGCGGACCACTCGCTGCAGCGTGCCACCAGCTTTCCGTTGGAGAGGTGGCCTACAGGGTCGTCCCCCATCTCGTTGCTCTCGCAAGCGGAGCCGACCTCGGAGCTCGGGTCCATCCGCGAGCCACACCGCCGATCTCGCCACCCGACTATCGAGAGTCCCTGGGACGAGCTCTCCCTCTAACGCTCGACGCGCTCCGCTCCGAGTCGCTCGGGCCGGACGATGACTCGTCCCGCCCGGAGTGTGGGGAACCCTTCGTTCTCGTGGAGGCGCGCAACAAGGCGGCACCAGTATGACATATCGGCCTCCGCGCGAGCCTCTCCTTTTCCCCGGCAGGACTCTTGACCGCTCAGCCCGGCAGGCCAAATGCCCACTGGTCGGAGTCCGTTTGCCTCGCACTGGCCGCGCACGAGCATCCCGACCTGCGCGCCAACGCCGTCCTGGGGCTCGGCCACCTCGCTCGGGTCTCCGGCAACCTCTCGCGCTCCCACGCCCTCTCCATCATCTCCCGCGCGCTCGCGGACCCCCACCCCGGTGTGCGCGCCCACGCGCTGTCCGCCGCCATCGTCGCCCTCCCTCACTACCAACCCGGCGCGCCTGGTCCGACTGCTACGACCACAGTACAGTCCCCTGAGGACAGAGCGTGCGACATCACTTCGGAGATTCCCTCGATCGCGAGTGCGGATACTGGACCATCGATCCGAACCGCGAGCGCTACTCCTATCGCATCGGAGACGTGCCCGAGGGCAGCCCCGAGATCACGATCGTCACCGTCGGCAGGGACGACGAGCGCTGGAAATGCGTGCGCTCGCTCCCCAATCTCGAGGAGCTCACGTTGCACGAGCCGACCAAGGGGCAGCTCGCGGGGCTCGGCGAGCTCCCTACCGTCAAGCGGCTCAGAATCACGCACGCACGACCGCAGGACATCGACTTCGTCGCTACGCTGACGAACGTCGAGGAGCTCGTGTTGGAGTACGTGTCCGGGTTCAGCGACCTTTCACCGCTGCGGCGTCTCACCCGGCTCCGGGCGGTGCATCTGGAGAACTTGCGTCGCGTCTCGGACTTCGAAGGCCTCTCCGGCATCACCACCCTGCGCTACCTCTCGATCCACGGAACCCTCGACTGGAAGCAACCCATCGACGACTTCGAGTTCCTGCGCGGCCTGACGGGCCTGGAGCTGCTCGACATGTTTCAGGTGATCACCAAGGCTGCCTATCCGGCCCTCTTACCTGCGCTCGGCCTCGGCGATCTCCGGCGCCTTCAGGTGGCAGGCTGCTACTTCGACACCGCGGAGTACGCCCTCCTCGAAGAAGGGCTCCCCGGTGTCGAGGGGTCGTCCTGGGGACCCTATCGGTCGGTCGCGCACCGCTATATCGACCTACCCCGCAACGACGTACGAGCCCGCTTGCCCGATGACGTGATCCGCGCGAATCATCCGGACGTGATCCTCCGCTATGATGGGCGCCGCGAAATCGCCGACCCGACCTCGATCTGGTTCGAGTTCACCGGGAAGGGCGCCGGCCGCGTCAAGCGCAACGGCAGCGCCGCCGACGCGAAGTGCCGGGAACAGGCGACCCGCTACAACGAGCTGAAGGAGGCGGCATGGGCGCTCATCGAACGCTCGCGAGGCGAAACATCGGTGCCCCGATGAGCGCGGGCGTGGATCAGAGAACGCGCTGAGCGCCATGAACCTGCTCCAGTTGGCCGACGCCCTGACCGCCTGCGCGATCGCTGACCCCTGGCCGTTCGACGGCAGCGACTTCTTGGAGACGCTCTCCGGGATCGAAGCGACGGACGGCAATCTCGATTCGCCGTTCTCCCTGGGTCTCGAGCTGAACGATCGCTTCATCGTGGTCCACCACACGGGCCATGTGCCGGAGTCCTTCGTTCGGGGCTTCGCCAATCTCCGGGAGCTCGAAGCGTTCATCCTCGGTCCCGCCGGGCTGACGAACTCGTTCACGACCTTCTGCGTCGCCTTCGTGGACGGCAGCTACTGCCCGTACCGTCTGCTTTACCTCGATGGCACCCGCGACATCGAGTTCAGCAAGGCCGCGCAGCTGGATCACGAAGGCTTTGGCCATGAGTATCCGGAGCTCCGACTCGAATGGTTGCGTGCGGCGCAGCGTCGCCCGTGAGGCGCCGACGCGAAAAAACGACGAGCGGCATCCCCAACCTCCGCTACATTGGAACCCTGGACAAGCGACACTACAGCCACAGGTGTGACGTCCTCAATCAAATGCTTCAGGAGCTTCGGTAGCGCCGAGCCCACCGCTAGCCATGATCGCTCTGCAGAGACCATTCATCGTCTACTCAGCGCGGCGCGCTCCATTCCACGATGGCGCGGGAGAGGAGCACGCCAAGGTCGGCTTCGTCTGCACCCATTGCGGTCATGCCGTGGAGAGCCACCTTCTCTCTTGCCTCGCTGCCGGCACCGCTTGGTTCAGGGCCCTTCTCCCGGTAGATCGACGGGCCGTCTCGGACGCCTTCGGCTGCTTGCTCGAACACGTAGGGCCTCATGCCATCCCCCACGCACGTTTTCCCAATGGTAGACCCGCCTACTTCTGCACGGCGGAATGCGCCGCCTGTCGAAGCAAGTACGTGTTAGCGATCGACTTCCACGAGAGGCAGCCGGCTCGCTACATTGGGCTGCTCCAGGGCGCGGCAGCGTTGGATACCAAGGCGACATCATGACCACCAAGCGCAAGGACGAGGTCGGAATGGTGGTAGACGAACGAGTGCACCATGATCGAATATGACGACCCCGCCGGGCCGGGCCCGTCGAGGAACCCCTGAATGCTTCCCCTCGATTCGGAACGGTGGGCGCAGCTTCGGTCGAGCGTCGATGCCGACGGAACACTCGCCGCGCAGTTGCTCGCTTCGGCAAGCACGGACCACCGCCAATCCCGCCCGACCTGCAGCAGGACTATCGCGAGTCCCTGAAGAGGGCTCTGCCTCTAGCGCTTGGCGTGCTCGGCTCCGAGTCGCTCGGCCCTGGCCAAGTCACCGACTTGCTCGGCACCGTCGCCGCGCTGAGGGGCCACCACAATGTGGCGCTGCACCTGCTCCTGCATGGTGGATCGAACGATGACTTGTCCTGCCCGGAGTGTGGTGAACCCATCGTCTTCGCGGAGGACGCGTAATCAGGCGGCACCAGCAGGACGTATCGATCTCCACGCGGACCCCCTCTTTTTCCCCAGCAGGGCTTTTCAACGCGCAGCCCATCGGCATACACCGAAGCTCCGATGCCGATACCCGCTGCGTGGACCATGGCCGATATCGATCGACTCCTGGGTCGAGGTGACATCGCCGATCTCATCGAGATCCCAATCGCCATCACGAACCTCGGCACACCGGACGCTCACTGGTCGGAGTCCGTTTGCCGCGCACTCGCCGCGCACGAGCACCCCGACGTGCGCGCGAACGCCGTCCTGGGGCTCGGCCACCTCGCTCGGGTCTCGGGCAAGCTCTCGCGCTCCCGCGCCCTTCCCACGATTTCCCGCGCGCTCGTCGATCCGCACCCCGGGGTGCGCGCCCACGCTCTGTCGGCCGCCGAGGACGTCCACCAATTCCTGGGCTGGCCGGAGCTCGAGCCCCTGCTGCGGCGCGACGATCCCTGAACAGGGGCCGCAGGGAGGGGTCACGGCTACCCCTCCCACGACGCTACAGCCACACCGCCCACCGCAGGCGCCCCTCGGCCGCACGTCCCCGTTGCGCCTCCCTCCCCACCGTGGGAGGCGGTTGCCATACCTTCACGCCGGCCGCGACCATCTTCGCGCACGGAACCCATGACCCGCTACCAACTCGTGATCCAGTTCCCCGGAGACTTCTTCGCCGCACACCAGGACCTGGTCGCCTTCGAGGAGCGCCTCATCGCCTCGCTGCCGCGCACGTGCACGGTCGACGGCCACGACGTCGGCGCGGAGACCGTCAACTTCTTCGTCCACACCGGCGCCCCCGAGGCCGCGCACCGCGCCTTTCGCAAGTACCTCGGCACCAACGCGATCGAGCGTAAGGTCCGCATCGCCTACCGAGAGCTGGACGGCACCGCGTTCACGAATCTCTGGCCACGACGCGACCCCCGGCCCTTCGCGTACACCTACGAAGAAGGTGCGAACCCCTTCGCCCGCGGAGCAAAGCGAAGCATCCCAAAGCGCAGCCCCCGGGCGACGTCCAGCGCCGCGAAGACCAAGGTGCCCCGCTCCTCGACGGCCGCAAAGCGCAGCCGGAGCTAGTTCCACGGAGCGCAGCTCACCGCCGGCTCGCCGCCAGACGACGCACGGCCTCGCGCAGCTCTTTCGGATCGTGGCGCGGGAAGCCGAGGCGGAAGTAGGGCGCGCCCTTGCCGTCGAAGGTGAAGTGGCTCCCCGACTGCACCAGGAGACCTCGACTTAGCGCGCGCTCGGCCCAGCGCTCCGCGGAGATGCCACGCACCACGCGGGCCCACACCGCGAGCCCTCCGGGGGGCACACGAAAGCGGAGCGCATCGCCCAGGTGGGAGCGGAGCTCCTCGACGAACACCTCCCTCCGCTCGGCGTAAATCTTCTTCATCTTGCGGATGTGCGCCGTGAGCTCCCCATCCTCGATCAAGTAGGCAAGCGCCCGCTCGCTCACGTGATCGCCCTGCCGATCCAGATAGAAGCGTGCCTGGGCCATGCGCGCGACGATCTCCGGGCGCGCCACGACGTATCCGATGCGGAGCCCCGGGGCGAGCACCTTGCTCAGCGTGCCCACGTGGACCACGACGCGCGCCGGATCGGCGCTGGCGAGGGGCAGGATGGGCCGACCGTCGAAATGGTACTCGTGGTCGTAGTCGTCCTCGATCACCGGGAAGCCCCGCTGCGCCGCCAAGGACAGGAGCGCGAGGCGACGCGGCGCGCTCAGGGTGGCCGTGGTCGGGTACTGGTGGTGCGGGGTCGTGTAGACGGCGGCGACGCGGCGCTCGGCCGTGAGGCGCTCGAGCTCGGAGACAACCAGCCCGTGCTCGTCGACCGGCACCGGGACCAGCTCCGCGCCGGCCAAGCGAAAACCTTCCCAAGCCGGCTTGTAGCCGCTCGCTTCGACCGCGATCACCGAGCCAGGACGCGTGAGCGTTCGCGCGGCCAGATGGAGCCCCAGCTGGCTGCCACGCGTGACGAGCATCTCCCCGGCCCCGACCACGACCCCGCGAGTGGTGGCGAGGTACGATGACAACACCCTGAGCAGGCGCGGCTCGCCGAGCTCGCTCTGGTAGTCGAAGGTGAGCGCGACGTCTTTCACCGCGTGCCGATAGGCGCGGCGCCACACGGCCCCCGGGAAGTGCCGCATGTCCGGCAGGCCCCCGAAGAGCGCGAGCTCAGTGGGCCCCAAACCTCGGTACGACCGGAAGGGCGCGACCTCGGGTAAATCGAAGGCGACGGAGGCGCATTCGGGTCCTTGGAAGCGCCGCGGCCGGATCTCCGGCAGCTTCTCGGAGACGAACGTCCCTCGCGCGGGCGCCGTGACGAGCAGCCCCTGCTTCTCGAGCTCGGCGAAGGCGGCGAGCACGGTGTTGCGGTGCACGCCAAGGGTCGCGGCCAGGGAGCGCGACGAGGGGAGCGCTGCTCCCGGTTTCAGCCGCCCTCGCCGGATCTCACGGGCCACACTCTCGGCGATCCGCTGGAAGAGCGGGAGCCCGCTCGGCGAATCCTGCCAGTCGAGGGTGAGGGTCGGGCGATGCATGGGCTCGAGGCGTGGGCGCGGCGACCAACTGGTCCATTCAAAATACGAGAACTGGACCTGTTGAACATACCAGAAGATCACAAACTCCCGCTCATGAGAAAGAAGGCACGCCGCACGAACGAAGAAGCCGCCTGGGATCTCCTCGGGGCCGCGCCCGCCGTCCACCTCGCCTCGACCACCCCCGAGGGCGCCCCCCTGGTCCGCGTCCTGAACGCCGCCCTCGCGCCCGGCCGCGTGCTGTTCCACGGCGCCGTGTTCGGCGAAAAGACCACGTGCCTGGGGCGCCCCGCGGTGGTCTCCGCCTTCCGAGAGATCGCCTTCGTGCCCAGCTACTTCCGGGACGCGCGCAAGGCCTGCCCGGCGACGACCCTCTACCGCTCGGCGCTGGCCTACGGGGTCCTGCGCGACGTCGAGGGTCACGCGGCCAAGGCCGAGGCCCTCGAGGCGCTCATGCAGAAGCACCAGCCGGAGGGTGGCTACACGCCGATGACGCCCGGCGAGCCCCTCTACGAGAAGGACTACCGGTCGACGCGGGTGTTCGAGCTCGTCGTGGAGCGCGTGGAGGGCAAGGCGAGCCTCTGCCAGGATCGTCCGCTCGCGGTCCGCGACGCGGTCGTGAGCGGCTTGTGGGAGAGGGGCGCTGCCGACGACTCGGACGCGATCCGGGAGATCCTGGAGGAGAGCCCCCATCCGTGGCTGGGTCTGCTCGCTGCCCTGGGGACTGCGCGCCTTGCTCGGCTACGACAAGAAGCTCTGCTCGCTGGTGCTACGGGCCTTCACCGAGGAGGTGCAGAGGTCACTGAAGCGACGCGCCAAGAAG
>JAEWOQ010000129.1 GCA_023460875.1 Pseudomonadota bacterium | reverse complement strand
CGGGCCGGGCGGGGCCCGGCCGTGGCAGTTGCTGGCCCGTATGGAACAGCTGACGGTCTGCGGGGTCGGCCTCATGGGCGGGTCACTGGCCTTGGCGGTCCGCGAGCGGGGCTTGGCGCGGCGCGTCGTGGGCATCGATCGGTGGGCGGGCGCACCGCCCCCCGGGGTGGTCGACGAGGCCATCTCCCGGGAGGACACCGCGGCCTGTCGACGGGCCATCGCCGCTGCGGAGCTGACCGTGCTCGCCATGCCGGTGAGCGCGGTGCGCGCTGCTCTGCCGGAGGTGCTCGACGACCTCGCTGACACCCAGGGGGTCGTCACCGACTGCGGCTCGACCAAGCGGGCGCTCGTCCAGGTCGCCGCCGGCCACCGCGCCCGTCATCGGTTCGTCCCAGGGCACCCCATGGCTGGCCACCCCGAGGGCGGGCTCGCCAACGCCCGCGCGGACCTGTTCGTTGGGCGGCGCTGGCTCCTCTGCCCCGAGCAGAGCTCTTCGGCGGACGCCATCGAGCGCGTCACGGAGCTGGTGCGGGGTGTGGGCGCCGAGCCCGTTTTCCTCGGCGCCGCGGAGCACGATCGCTCCGTGGCGTTCACGAGCCACGTGCCCCAGCTGGTCGCGAGCACCCTGGCGGTGTTGGTGGCGGAGGCGGGCGCGGACGTCGCCGCGGGCCCCGGCTTCGCCTCGGCGACCCGGGTCGCGGGCGGCGCGGAGAGCATGTGGCGCGACATCTTCGCCACCAACGGGGACGCCGTCGCCGACGCGCTGCGTAAGCTGAGCGAGCGGCTCGGCGACGCCGCGGAGGCCCTCGCAGAGGATCCCGCGAACCCCGAGGTGGCCCTCGCCTTGCTCGCCGAAGCTCGCAAGCTCCGGGCTCGCCCTCGCTGACGCCCCCACCGACCGTCGTTCATCGGCGCGCCCATCCATTTGCGCAGGGCCGTTCGCGCAGAGCCGTTCGCGCAGGGCCGTTCGCGCAGGGCCGTTCGCGCAGGGCCGTTCGCGCAGGGCCGTTCGCGCAGGGCCGTTCGCGCAGGGCCGTTCGCGCCAATCTAGTCGTGGAGTGTGCCAGAGTGGGCCGCCGACGATTGCGCTACGACTGGAGGTGCCCCGGTAGGAGCTCGAGGGCAGGGGTTTACTGCGGGGGTGGCACACCCCGGGACGTCGCCTGGTTGGCGCGGACCATGCTAGGGAAGGAGGGCGATGTTCTGTGCCCACGCACGCCGATTCCAGTGGCTCGCGGTCACGCTGGTGGGTCTCGCCTGCAACTTGAGCCCGGCGGAAGATCTGCCGGCCGGTGGTAACCCGAACAACGGAGCCGGGGGCTCGACGGCGACCGGGGGCGGGCCAGGCGACGGAGCCGGAGGCTCGGCTGCTGCAAGCGGTGGGGCGCCGTCGGCCACCGGGGGGGCGAGCGACGGTGCCGCCGGTGGCGCTGTCGGTGGTGTCGCTGGAGCGGCCGCCGGGGCTGAGGGGGAGGGCTAAAGCCTTGCGCCGGACGTTCTGGCTGCTCGTCCTGGGCGCGGGACTCCTCGTGGGCGCTTGCGTGCTCAGCCCCGTGGAAGACCTGCCTGCGCGGGATGGCGCCGAACAGCCGGGAGGTCCGGGCACGGGGAACGTCGGCACGGGAGGGGGGTCCCCGGTGTTGGACGGCGAGGGTCCACCGCCTCACGGTGGTCTGGGCGGCGCAGGGGGGGCTGGCCCGTTCGCCAAGGGTGTGGCGGGCGAACACTCCGCCGCGCGCTGAAGAGCGGGTGCCCCCGCGCTAATCTCCGAGGACGCTCGCGGCCCACTGACGCGCCTGAGCGCAGTTGCCGGCAGCGTGGGGAGCTTCGCCAGAGGCTGGACGTCGGTAGAGCCCTGCCACGACGGCGAGGCTCCGTCCCCGGCGCTCGGCGAGGAAAGGGCCCGCCAAGGGCCGCTCGCGGCACAGCTCGCCGGCGGCGAGGTGGCCCTGGGCGGTCTCCTCGCTGACGTCCGCCGCAGGTCGTGGATCGGCGGACCATCCCTCTCCGAAGACGCCCCGCAAGAAAGCGATGTGCATTCGCTGGGCCGCCTCCTCGTCGTCCGCCACGATGTGCCAGGCCAGAGCCCGGTGCTCTCCGACGCTGAACAGGGCGATCCGATCCCCGGCCCAGCCCGTCGCGCTCAGCGCCGCCGTGCGGGTGGGCACCCACTCCTCGAACAGGAGGCGGAGCGACTGTTCGCCCCAGACGTCGTGCAAGAGCACCTCCCAGGAGCCCTGTGCAGGGGCGATGGGGGGCTCCGGGGGCACGGCGACGACCTCTGCCCCTTCGTTGGCGCGGTACTTGTCGAGGTGCAGGAGCTGCTCCGTGGTGGCGGGGGGTCGCTGCCACACCTCGTCGACGCCCCGCCAGCCCCGCTCCTGCCGCACCTCGTTCACGAAGCGCAGCCCGTCCACGTAGGGCGAGATGAGTGAGCGCTTGAGGATGCCCGGGACCACCGCGTGATCGTGGGCGCTGCCGGTCATCAGGCGCATCTGCGTCTCGATCAGATCGGCGGGGAGCTCGTAGGCGACGCGGCCCGTCTCCTCGAGCATGGCGTCGAGCATCGCGCTGGTGGCGTCCCCCTCCGCCAGGGCGCTGAGGGCGCTGAGCTCGTCGGTGGCGTCCTCCCGCCATTTCAGCACGCGGTCGAGGCCATAGTGCTGGTCTTGCAGCGCGTGGACGAGCTCGTGGAGGAGGGTCGCCTCGAGGGCGGTCTCGTCCAGATCGGCGCGCAGGAACATCCGCTTGTGGTCTGGGTCGTACAGGCCCGCCAGATCCGTCCCCATGAGGGTCGTGATGCTCGCGCGGTAGTCGAAGCTCGGGGAGACGGTGCCCAGCCCGAAGAGCATCTCGGTGGTCCCCTGGATGGCGCGCGGGGGGACATGGCGCTCGAGGCTGCCTTCCACCTCCCGCACCAGCTCCGCAGCGCTCAGGTGCCGGGCGTCGACCGGTCCCCGGGGGGCGAGCCCCCGCAGCGCCGAGATCCTGGCCAACGCGGCGTCCACCAAGGCTTGGGCCTCCCGGTCGGCCGGCGCTTGCTCCGTCTCTGTCTCCCTGGAGACCTCGGCGGGGGGCGAGGGTGACGGAGGGGGAGCGGCGGCGCTCGAGCCGTCGCGCCCGCCGCAGGCGGCGAGCCCGAACATCAGGGACAAGAGCCCGAGCTGGGCCGCGCGGTGGGGCGCCCGCTCGAGGGCCTCAGCCTGCCGCCCGACGAATCGCATCGATGCGCCCCTTTCGGTCTGCGTGCCCGAAGATGGCTGCCCCCGCGACGAGGACGTTGGCGCCCGCCGCGACCACGGCTGGGGCGGTGTGCTCCGTGATGCCCCCGTCCACCTCGATGTCCACCTGCAGGCCGCGCTCGTCGATCATCCGCCGGAGCTCCGCGATCTTCCGCACCACCAACGGCAAGAACTTCTGTCCGCCGAACCCTGGATTGACGCTCATCACGAGGATTTGATCGACGCTCTCGAGCAGGTACTCGATGGCGGCGGGCGGCGTCTGGGGGTTCAGGGTGACGCAGGATCGCTTCCCCAGCTCGCGGATCCGGGTGAGGGTGCGCTGGGCGTGGGGATCCGCCTCGACGTGGATGCCGATGACGTCCGCGCCCGCCTCGGCGAAGGCCTCCACGTAGCGGTCGGGCTCCACGATCATGAGGTGGACGTCGAGGGGCAGCCGGGTCACCTGGCGCGCCGCGCGCACGATGGGTGGTCCCCAGGTGAGGTTGGGTACGAAGCGACCGTCCATCACGTCGATGTGGATCATGTCGGCTCCACCCGACTCCACGTCGGCGATTTCTCGGGCCAGGTGACCGAGGTCGGCGCTGAGGATAGAGGGTGCGACGAGGACGGACGCCGACATGGGCCTTCGATACACGAGGGCGCCCACCCTGACCAGCGGCGTGGTATCGTCGAGCGCAGATGATTACGCGACCTCTCGGGAAGCAGGACTACGACCACATCGTGCAGGTCATCGACCGTTGGTGGGGCGGGCCGACGAGCGCCCTGGCGCACCCCATCTTTTTCTACGAGCTCGGCAGCCTCGCCCGCGTGGTCGAGCACGACGGCATCATGGTGGGGTTCCTGTTCGGGTTCATCGCGCCCGGCCCGCCGAAGACGGGCTACGTGCACCTGGTCGGCATCCACCCGGACTATCGCCGGCGCGGCGTGGGCAAGGTGCTCTACCAGAGCTTCGAGGAGGAGGCGCGGTCCGCCGGGTGTCGGCGCCTCAAGGCGGTCGCGAACACGGGCAACGACGGCTCCATCGCCTTCCACGAGGCGACCGGCTGGACCTGGACGATCGTCGAGGATTACGCCGGTCCGGCGCGGCCCCGGGTCGTTTTCAACAAGAACCTGTGAGGCGCAGGGAACCCGAGAGGCATCATGGTCGAGAGCCCCTCCAGCTCCGTCGAGAAGGCGACGGTCACCACCGCAGAGCTCCGTGACATCGGCTTGTTCGGAGCTTTGACCGAGGCCGCCCTCGAGCACCTGGCCGAGCACCTGGAGGTGGTGGACGCCGCTCCGGGGGACGTGCTCTTTCGGGAAGGCGAGGCTGGTAACGAGATGTACGTCGTGCTGCACGGCGACATCGAGGTGCTCAAGAAGAGCAAGCGCGGGACGGACTCCTGCGTGGCCGTGCTCGGGCCCCGCGATTGGTTTGGGGACATGAGCATCGTGGACGTGCAGCCGCGCTCGGCCACGGTGCGGGCGCTGTCCCCGGCGCGCCTCCTGCGGGTGGGGGCCAGCGATCTCGAGGCGCTGTATCGCTACGACGTGAAGGCCTACGCGCTCGTGGTGCTCAACGTGGCGCGGGAGATGAGCCGCCGCCTGCGGGTCGCCGACGGCATCCTGGCGGATCTGATCGCCAACGTGTTCGACGGCTACCTGAACCGTGGTCGCCAAGCCGAGCGTTGAAGGCTGAGGCGCCGCTCAAGCGGCGCGATCGCCGCTCGGGGACACGTCATGGGTCCCCGAAGCGCGCTGCACGCGCAGGGCCTGGACACGCGCCTCGAAGTCTTGCTCCTCGGCGGCGCTGAGGGGGATCGCGCCGAAGCGCGCCCGCAGGTAGAGCTGGGTCAAGGCGAGGGCCTCCTCGCCGGTCGGGTGCCCCGCCTCGACGAGGACGCGAGCGTGCAACAGGGGCGGAGTGGCGGGGGGGCGGGCCACACCGCGCGCGGCGAGGGTCGCCTCGAGCTTGCGATACAGCTCGACGGGGCGCAGGGCCGACGGAGAGAGCGCCCCGGGCCCGCCCTCCTGGGCGCCAGGCCCGGTCCGCCGGCGGAGCAACCACCACAGCCCGAGCAGGCCCACGGCGACTCCCATCCAGAGCAGCGCCTTTCGCTGGCCGGAGAAGCTCGGCGTCGCCGCACGATCCCGGGGCGCCAGCTCGCGCCAGCGCTTGCGCACGCTCTGCAGGTAGTTGAGCTGGCGCTCCAGGTTGTAGCCCACCACGTGCTCGCTCCAGCGCTGGGACATGGCCTCGAGCGCCTCCCGGGCGAAGGCGGCGATCCCGGTGACGTCGGACTGCGGCTCTGCGCTGGAGGGCGGGGTCGGGTCGAACCGGGTCCAGCCGCGCCCCGGTAAATAGGCTTCGACCCAGGAGTGCGCGTCCCCTTGCCGCACGGCGTAGAACTCCCCGAAGCGGTTGTAGGTCCCACCGACGAAGCCCGTGACGTTGCGCGCGGGGACGTCGAGCAGGCGGAGCATCATGACCATCGCGGTCGAGTAGAACTCGCAGTGACCTCGCTTCGACTCGAAGAGGAAGTCGTAGAGGGGGTCCTGGGCGGCCCCGGCCGTCGACGTCAGATCGTACTGGTAGTTGGTGCGCAGGGCCGCTTCCAGCGCCCGGGCGGTGCGCAAGGGGGCTCCGCGATGCTCGCCCGCGAACTGGTGGGCGAGCTCCGTGATGCGGGGCGAGAGATCCGGCGGCACCTGCAGGTATTTCTGGGCCTCCTCGGGGGGCAGCAGCTCGGGGAGGCGTTCGTCGTCCCCCTGGAGAAAGACCTCGTACTCGAGTCCGCGCTTGTCGGTCTGCAGGTACCGGAGCTCGCCGTGCAGCCCTGCGAAGATCTGCGGCGCGCGGTAGCCGAGCTCACCCTTGCGGGTGCGCAAGCGCAGCGCGACGGCGTTGGCGGGCACGAAGACGACGGGCGGATCGATGGGCTGTAGATCGATCGTCATCATCCGGTCCCCCGCGAGATCCGGGCGGCGCTTGAGCACGACGAGCGTGCTGGCCCCGGACGGGCTGGAACCCATGTACGGCGTGCGGCTCCAGGAGCGGCCGTCGTAGCGGTCGAACACGGCGCCGCGCAGGTAGAGGTTCAAGCGCGGCGGTGGTTGGGGGGGCAGCGAGGCGAAGTGCACGCGCATCGCCATGGTGGGATCGCTGCGCAAGGTCCCGACGCCGCCGAGGTCGACTCGCTCGGAGAACCCCACGACGCGGGTCGCGCGGGGCTGCTGCACCATGAGCAGCGACACGCCGACCCGGGGAAACAACACGAAGAGGATCGCCGTGAACAGGAAGACGGGGACCGACAGCAGGCACGTGAACAACAGGAAAGGGCGGCCGATGACGCGGCGGCTGCGGAGGATGCGCGGCACGTCCACGGGCAGGCCCGTGCGGTCCCGCGCCCCTTGGCGGTAGTTGCCCTCGACCTCCCTGCGCAGGTGGCTGAGCACCAGCGCGCCAGGGGTGAGCACCAGGAAGCCGACGAACGACAGGGCATAGGCGAGCCCGCCGCCCAGCACGGTGCCCGCGATCAGGTGCAGCAGGGACAGCAGGATCACCTGCTGGTCGTGGGCGGCGCCCCGGCGAGTCGCGAGGCGGATCACCTGCAGCCCAGCCGCGAACTCGACGATGATCGGGATGGGGTCCGGGCCCGTGGTGAGCCGCACCAGCTGCACGCTCAGCAGCGCCAGGGGCGCGAACACGCCGGCCCAGCGGGAGAAGCGCTGCTGTCGATAGCGGCTCGGCAGGAACAGCGCGACCAATAGCCCGATGACGATGAGCCCGGAGACCCACGGATCGAGCTCGCCGCTCGTGAGGAGGGCCAGCAAGCCGAGCACCGCCAGCGCGTCGGTCATGACGCGATGAATGAGCCCGAACCTCACCCGGTCCCTCCGCCCGCGGTGGGCCCCTCGGGGGGCACCGGGTTTGCGCCGGGGGGCAGCGGGCTTGCGCCGGTGGGCAGCGGGCTTGCGCCGGGGAGCAGCGGGTCTCCGTTCGGGGCAGCCGTCGGGGGAGGAGCTCGGGGAGCGTCGAGGGGCGTCGCCGAGGGCTCCAGAGCTGGGTGCGCCTCGAGCAGCGCGAGGAAGCGCAGCGCCGGATCTGCCCCCGTGCTCGGTCCGGCGACGGTCCGCTCACCGCGGGTGGTGACGAGCTGCACGAGCTCCCCCCGCTTGAGATGCGCCACGGCCAAGGAAGCGATGAGGCGCAGCCGCCGCTCGAAGTGCTCGTCCCACTCCGGGGTGGGGCGCGCGTCCGCGTGGACGTTGTCGATCTCGAGCCGCACGTCCCGGCGAGCCTCTCGGGCACGCTCCATGAGCACCATCTGGGTGCTCGCGGTGCTCTTGCGCCAGTAGATGTCCCGCGGGTCGTCGCCCTCGCGCATGGGCCGCACGCCGATCACCTCGTCGCCGGAGCCGCGACCTTGCGCGGCGCCTCCCCCGAGCCGTTGCCCCACGTCGTCCTGGCCGAGCCGCACCGGATCGATCCCCGGGTAGATGACGAGCTCGCCTTCGCAAGGCAGCTCCCGGGACTTCTCGAAGAAGCCGAAGGGGAAGCGGGTGGCGACTCGAAAGCCCACGTGCCGATCGAGGCCTCGCCGCGCGGGGGTGCGGCGGTAGGCGGCCACCTGGGAGGAGCGAGGGCTGACCTTGAGGAAGAAGCAGCGCTTGTCGGCGGGTTGCCCGGCGCGCAGATCTTCCACCTCGATCGCGTAGGAGGGCATGCGGCCCTTGTCGTTGTGCACCTCGATCTCGACCAGGTGCGGGCGCCCCACCTGGGCGCGTGTGGGGAGGCGCCGGGTCACCCGCAAGCGTCGGAGGCTCATCTCGCTCAGCACCCCCGACACGACGATGAGCGAGAGCAGCATCCCGAGCATCAGGTACAGGAGGTTGTTCGCGGTGGCGACCGCCACGAAGCCGACGCCGAAGGTGATCCCGATGAAGTATTTACCGTCCCGGGTCAGCTTGAGCCGACGGGGCGGACGCAGCCGACGCAGCCGCCCGAGCAGGCTGCGCAACGAAGCGCTCGGGCCGGCTTCGAGGGGCGGTGGAGGAGGAGACTGGCGCTTCACGGGGCAGCCTGCGGATTACAGCACGACGGCGGCCGGACCGCCCCGTCTAGCGTGCCGCCGTCGAATCCATGCTCTCTGAGCGCGGTCGCTCGCGCGCCCCTGGGCCGCCCCCTTAACCGCCCATGGATCGGGACGCACTGAACATCCATGGCGAGCGCGAGCGCAACGGTCCACGAAGATCCCGAGAAGCTGAAGCCCGAGACGATAGAGCGACACCGAGCGATCGTTTCGATCATGGAGGAGCTCGAGGCGGTCGATTGGTATGATCAGCGGGTCGACGCCAGCGAAGACGAGGAGCTCCGAGCCATCCTCGCCCACAACCGCGACGAGGAGAAAGAGCACGCGGCCATGGTGCTGGAGTGGCTGCGGCGGCGTGACCCTCAGCTCGACGCCCACCTCCGCACCTTCTTGTTCACCGACCGACCGGTGCTCGAGATCGAGGAGCAGGAGGAAGGAGCCCCGGCGAAGGGCCAGAACGCCGGTGAGCCGGCCGACGGCTCCCTCGGGATCGGCAGCCTGAAGCGCGAGGTGGCGCCGTGAACGATCTGCATCGGCGGCTGGCACCGCTGACTCGCCGCGCCTTCGAGCTGATCGACGACGAGGCGAGGAGCGCGCTCAAGGTGACCCTGGCGGCGCGAAAACTCGTGGAGTTTTCGGGGCCCCAGGGGTGGGCCTTCTCGGCCCTCGGGTTGGGGCGCACGCGCTCTTTGGAGGAGCCGCCCCAAGCGGGGGTGACGGGGGCGGTTCGGCTGGTGCAGCCGATGGTGGAGCTGCGGGCCCCCTTCGAGCTGCGCCGCGCGGAGGTGGACGCCATCGGTCGGGGTGCGCGGGACGCGGAGCTGGATCCCGTGCGCCTGGCCGCGAAGGCGATCGCCCGCGCAGAGGATCGCGCGGTGTTCCACGGCTACGGAGCCGCGGGGATCGAGGGGATCTTCGAGGCGGCGCGGGGGGCGACGCTCGCCTTGACCCAAGACTACGAGGCGTACCCCGCGGTGGTGGCCAAGGCCCTGGCGAAGCTCCGGTCGGCGGGCGTCGACGGTCCTTACGCCATGGCCCTCGGGCCCAGGTGCTTCACTGGGCTCACCCAGACGACCACGAAAGCGGGCTATCCGGTGATCCAACACGTACAGCGGCTCGTCGGCGGGCCTTTGGTGTGGGCGCCGGCCGTCGATGGAGCGGTGGTCATGAGCCTGCGCGGTGGGGACTTCGAGCTCACGGTGGGGCGCGACTTCTCGATTGGCTACCTCGCCCACACGGCGGAGACCGTCTCCCTGTACATCGAGGAGACCTTCACGTTCCGCGTGCTGGCGTCGGAGGCCGCGGTGCCGCTGGTGTACGGCGCCTGAGCGCGTCGGCGGCGCCTCGATGTGCCAAGTTGTCAACGTCGCGCGACATAGTGGCGAACGACTGTGCCAGAATGGCACTATGTGGCGTCGTGATGGCAGGGTGACCGCGCCGTCGCCGCGCACGGCGTCCGTGACCGCGCCATCGCCGCGGCGCACGGCGTCCGTGCCCGAGCGCGGCGCTCCAGCCGTCGTGGGTGAGGGGGCCACGGCTACCCGCCACCAGTCTCTGAGCCCCCCCTGCGCCCCGCAGGCGCCCCTCGCCGTGTCGCGCGTGACGTCGCTGCGTCGTGGTGTCGAACCGCGGGCGCCGCTCGCAGGTCGCGACGTCGCTGCGCGTCGCGTCAGAGCGGCACGGGCACGCGGTTGACGATGTCCTGGATCGCGGTCTCCGCCTCTTCCCGCGTCGGGGCATAGCCCTCCGCTTGGGCAGCCAGGCGCACCCGGTGGGCGAGGAGGGGGACGGCGAGCTGATGGATGTCGTCGGCGATGCAGTGGTTGCGTCCCTCCAGCAGCGCCCGCGCGCGGGCGGCCCGCGAGAGGCTCATGCCGGCGCGCGTCGACGCGCCGATGGCGAGCGCGGGGCTCGTGCGGGTGGCGGAGATGAGCGCCTGCAGGTACGCGCCGAGGGCGTGGTCGGTGGTCACCCGATCCGTGTCTCTCTGCAGCTCGAGCAGGGACTCTGGATCGAGCAACGTCGGCACGTCTTCGATGCGATCGATCTGAGGGTCCAGCATCAGCCGCGTCTCCACGTGGGGTGGGGGGTAGCCGATGCGGAGCCGCACCATGAAGCGATCGAGCTGCGACTCGGGCAGCGGGAAGGTCCCAGTGAAGTCCTGGGGGTTCTGCGTCGCCACCACGAAGAAGGGCTGCGGCAGCGGCACGCTGTTCCCGTCCAAGGACACCTGGCCCTCGTTCATGGCCTCCAGCAGCGCCGACTGGGTGCGAGGGCTGGCCCGGTTGATCTCGTCGGCGAGCAAGATGTTCGAGAAGACCGGGCCCTTGCGGAGCACGAACTCCGCGCGGCGCTGGTCGTAGACCGACACCCCGAGCACGTCGCTGGGCAGCAGGTCGCTCGTAAACTGCACCCGCCGCATCTGACCGCCCACGGCCTTGGCCAGCGCCCGGGCCAGGGTCGTCTTGCCGACCCCTGGCACGTCCTCGAGCAGGACGTGACCGCGCGCCAGCAGGGCGATCAGCGCCAGGTCGACGACGTCGCCTTTTCCTTCGAGCGCGCCTTCGATGGCTCGGCGCAACAGGGAGAGGCGCTCGAGCCGCGCTGGTTCGAAGGCAACTGCGGTGGATGTCATCGAAAACATGGTAGCATTGGCGGCTCCCGCTTCACGGTCAACCCCTGGCACACCTCTGAGGTGGCGCAAAGTGAGACGACGCCTCGCCGCGCGGGTGGGTCGCCCCGTAGGACCCTTCGGTGGGGCAGGGCTGGTCGAGGGGGCGATGACCCCAGAGGCGGCGCGATCGTGCTAATGCCGAGCGCGTGAGCCAGAGCGAGGCTACCCAGCGCCTGCGGGCGGTCCAGGTCCGCGGTGTGACACGGCTGTTCGGCGCGACACCGGCGCTGCGTGGGGTGAGCGTGGACCTCAGCGCCGGCAGCGTGACGCTCCTGACGGGGCCGAACGGCGCGGGCAAGACGACCCTGCTCTCCATCATCGGCACCCAGCTCAAGCCCACGCGCGGCGAGGTGCGCTACCTCGCGCAGGGGAGCGCGCTGGACCTGCCCCTGGTGCGCGCTCAGCTGGGCTGGGTCTCCCACGACTCTCACTGTTATCGGGAGCTCACCGCGCGGCAGAACGTGGAGCTCGCCGCGCGGCTCTTCGGGGTGCCGGCGGAGCTCGCCTGGGAGCGCGTCGCCGGGCGCTTCGCTCTAGAGCGCTTCGCCGATCGGAGCGTGGGGGCGCTGTCGCGCGGTCAGCGGCAACGAGTGGCCCTCGCCCGGGCCCTCGTGCATCGCCCGTCCCTGTTGCTGCTCGACGAGCCTTGGACGGGCCTCGACGCCGCGAGCAGCGAGCGTCTCGAGCAGGTGGTCTCCGAGGAGCGGCGCGCGGGCGCGATCGTCGTCGTCGTGAGCCACGCCCTGGGGCTCGCCGAGCGACTCGGGGCGAGGAACGTGGCCCTGCAGGGGGGCCGGATCGTCGCCCCCGTGCCTACCGGTCCTCGCGCCGTCGAGCCTCGAGCCTGAGGAACCCAGCGAAGCGAGCGGTCCGGCGTCGTGAAGCCAGATCCTGCACGGGCTCGTGCACAGGGTCATGAAACGCCGAAAGGCTAAGCTGGCGGCACTCACCGACGGTCACGCTCCATACGCCATACGCCGGCTGTCCCTGTGAAGGCTACAGGAGAAGTCGCCCCGACGGCCCAAGCTGGGGGCTTTGGGTTACAGGGGAAGCGGAAAGGTGCGATCGGCCTGTCGGGGGGCGCGGCTGCGCTTCCTGGCCCGCGAGGGCGAACGGATGAGCGCGAAGGTGCTGCTTTCGCTGTGTTCACAGGCAGCGCCTTGGGGGAGCCGGGGGCGTGCTGGGAGTTGGGAGGTGAGCTAGGG
>JAEWOQ010000128.1 GCA_023460875.1 Pseudomonadota bacterium | reverse complement strand
CGCGCCACCACCGCCGGCGCCACCGCCGCCGCCGCCGCCGCCGCCGCCGCCCGCGCCGGGTCCCTGCTTGTTCATCTGGCAGGGGCTGCCGGTGATGCAGGTCATGCCGAGCTCGGTGATGACGGTGGGAGATCCCATAAGAGGGAAGCAGGGGCCGCTGTTGTTGAGGCTGACGACCTCCTTGAGTGTGCCCGGCTCGTTACCGATGCAGCCGTTGATGACGGCGCCGACGGTGAGGATCTCCTTGCCGCTCACCTTGGTGCGCATGGGGGCGTCCTTCACCTTGCGCTGAGGTGATTTGGGCGGCGCCATGGTGGGGTAAGGGACGGGGATGGGGCTCGGTGCCGCTGGAGTGGTGCAGACGCTGACGGCCATGCCGATGGCTTGGTGGTTGGAGCCGGAGGTGACGACCTCCATCTTGTTGGCTGTGACGCGTCCCATCGTTCCCGTGCGGGTCGACTCCTGGGAGTCGACCGTAGGTACGAACCTTCAGAGGTTCCACGCACTTCGTCAAGGTGCCCCTCCGGAGAGGCCGATCACGGAAGAAAGCGGCCGCCGCGCGGAGGGACACCCCGGAGGTGCCCAGCGGATACGGGCGCCGGGGAGTAAATCTTCCGTGATCGGCGAGGAGGGGGGCGGCGTCCAGGGGAGTCTGTTGACATGTGAGCCCTTCGCCACGACGCAGCTTCGTGAACATGAGTGACTCGCCCATCCTCGCCGGCTTCTTGGGTAGCCTGATCGCCGGGCTCGGCGCGGGCGTCGGGGCGCTGCCGATCTTCATCCGCGCGGAGTGGAGCAAGGAGGCGCAGCGCCTGATGCTCGCCGTCGCAGCGGGCATGATGCTCGGGGCGACGTTCTTCTCACTGCTCGATCCGGCGCTCGCCTTGGCGGAGGCGCGAAGTGGCGCGAGCGTTCCTGCCGTCGCGACCGTCGCGCTCGGGATCCTGCTCGGCGCGTTGGCCCTGTGGGCCGCGCACGGAGTGGTCCCCCACGAGCACTTCTCGAAGGGGCGGGAGGGGAGCGACGCCTTCCACTTCCGGCGCAACACGCTCTTCGTGATGGCCATCGTGCTGCACAACGTCCCGGAGGGGCTCAGCGTCGGCATCGCCTACGGTGTCGAGTCTTCCGCGACGGGCCACGCGGTGATGCTCAGCATCCTCGCGCAGAATCTGCCCGAAGGGCTCGCCGTGGCGGCCGCTCTGATCGCCGACGGCGCCGGCCGCACCCGTGCCTTCTTGCTCGCCCTCGCGACCGGGCTCGTCGAACCGCTCGGCGGGCTCGTGGGGGCGCTCGCCGTGAGCGCCAGCGCAGCGCTCCTGCCCTGGGGGCTGGCGTTCGCGGCGGGGGCCATGCTCTTCGTCGTGTCCGGTGAGGTGATCCCTGAGACTCACGTCGAGGGCCGCGAGCGCGGCGCCACCTTCGCGATCATCGTCGGCTTCATCGCGATGATGGTGTTGGCGGTGATGTTGGGGGAGGGCGCTCCGCTCGGCGGCAGCGCTCGGTGAACGCGCGGCTGCCCCTGACGGGATCGAGACATATCGTCCCCGACTGAACCCCCTGCATTCCAGTCGGGCGCTCGACGAGAGAGCGGGAAGTGTCGAGGGATTGGGCCGGTGGGCCGGTGGGCCGGCGGTGGAGTGGAGTGGAGTGAGCGGGAGGGGCGATTGCAGTCTCACAAGAGTTCTGCGGGCGTTTGGAGCGCGTGGCGTCGTGAAGCCCGTCGACGGAGACGCTATCTTTTGTCCGGGTTCAGCGTTGTCGGCGAAATAATCGAGATTAGCTCTGGTCATCGGGTCCAATCGTTCGCTACAGCGGCGGCCACCTGGGTGGCTCGCCGCGAAATCAACAATGAGCGGCAGGTGCAGAGGCCGGCCCTTCCAGAGCCGGTCGGTCCCTCACTCGCGTGGGCACCGATCGGCGGAGGGTACGGTCAACGCAACAGGGAACCGTGATAGGGAGCCGCCCAGGAGACACGTAATCAGCGCTAGCTCTGTTGTGGAGCTGGCCCGCCCCAGCGGAGCGACATGTCCTCTCCCGGCTTCATTCGACACCTGCTCGCAGGCGCCTTCGTGCTCCTCGGCGCCATCATCGCCTGCTCGTCCGAGACCCCCTCGAGCGGGCCCTACACGACCCCGATCCTCTGCACGAGCGACGCGGAGTGCAGTGGTGGGAAGCCGGTCTGTGATCCCCTGCGTGGGTGCGTCGCTTGTCAGCGGGACGCCCACTGCGAGGAGGGGCACCGCTGCGTCGACCGGGCCTGCGAGGCGCTGGTCACGTGCTCGCACGAAGTCGACTGCGAGGGCACGCGCTGGGCGGCCTGTGACGTCGAGCGCGGCGTGTGCGAGGAGTGCCTGGTCGACGGCCACTGCGGAGAGAACCGGCGCTGCGTCGAGAAGACCTGTCGCGCGGCGACGCCCTGCACGAACTCGCGAGACTGCCCCTCCGATACCGTCTGTGATCGCGCGACCAACTGGTGCGTCGAGTGTGTGGGCGCGAGCGACTGCGGCGAGGAATCGACGTGCGTCGAGAACGTCTGCGTCTCGCGCTGCTCGTCCGACAAGGAGTGCGTCGCGCAGGGGCTGCTCTGTGACGTCGCGGGCGGCTACTGCGTCCAGTGCATCGCCGACGTCGACTGCCCCGAGAGCTATCACTGCGAACGGGGCGCTTGCCTCGTCGACGTCTGCGGGCGCGGCGAGGGGAGCTGCGACGTCTCCCAGAACGCCGCCCTCACGTGCAACGTGCAGGGCAGCGGCTTCATCCCGGTGCTGTGCCCGACGGGGTCGAGCTGTGCCGAGGACGGGGGAGCGTCTGCGTGCGAGCCGTGGATCTGCGATCCGTTCTCGACGCGCTGTAGCGAGGACGGCGCCACCTTGCGCGTGTGCGAGGTCGATGGACTTCACGCCGACGAGATAGATTGCGCGGCGGCAGGGGGGATCTGCCGAGACGGCGCGTGCGTCGACGTCATCTGCGAGCCGAACGCCGCCGAGTGCGCGGGTAGCAACCTGACGAGGTGCAGCGAAGACGGGACGACCTTGTCGTTCGTGACGTCTTGCCTCGTGGGCCAGTACTGCGACGAAACGGAGGGCGCGTGCCAGGAAGACCTCTGCGCTCACGGCGCCGCCGTCTGTGTCGGGGACGTCGCCAAGGTGTGCAACGCGGACGGCTCCGGTTACGAAGAGGAGGAGACCGACTGCTCGGCGACCGGAGAGACGTGCTTCGGGGGTATTTGCTTCCCGGGGCTCTGCACCGAGGGGGTCCGCCACTGCTTCGACGGAAACCCTCATAGCTGCGTCGACGCGGGGACGCGCCGCATTCTGTGGACCACGTGCAGCGCCAGCCAGTACTGCGACGACGCGGGGGCGGGCGGCGCGGTGTGCCGGCTGCGCACCTGCACGCCGGGGCAGCAGGTCTGCGACGGGGAGGTGGCGGGGACCTGCAACGCCGAAGGGTCGGGGTTGGAGCTGGGCACGACGACGGACTGCGCCGCGCTCGACGGCAAGGCCTGCTTCGGTGGCGAGTGCCTCGACCGGGTGTGCCACGGCAACTACGCCTGCTTCGAGGGGAATCCGCACCAATGCGCCGCCAATGGCACCGCCTTCGGATCGCGGACGGCGACGTGCCAGGCGACCCAGCACTGCGTGGCGAACCTCTCGAGCTGCCGGACGGACGTCTGTACGCAAGGCCTCGCCGCCTGTGACGGCAACGTGGCCACCACGTGCAACGCGGACGGGTCGGGCTACGAGCCCGGCGGGACGCCCTGCGGCGCGGAGGCGCGCTGCGTGGGCGGCACGTGTCTGCCGATCATCTGCGAGGCGAACGCCTATTTCTGCGACCAGGGGGACGTCTACCGCTGCGGCAGCGACGGCACGACCTCGACCTTGAGCGACACGTGTACGCCGCAGGAGCACTGCGTCGAGGGCCTCTCCACGTGTCGCGCCGATGTTTGCACGGCCGGCGTGCCCTACTGCAACGGCGAGCTCGTCTCGGCGTGCAAGGAGGACGGCTCCGGGGCGGTGGAGGGCGGGACGGCGTGCCCGGACGGGCAGACCTGTGACGACGGCGCTTGCGCGGCGGTGGAGTGCGCCCCCAGTGAGCGGTTCTGCGAGGACAACGCCGTGCACCTGTGTAACGACCGCGGCACGGGCGCCTCGAAGGTGTCGACCTGTAGCCTGGCTCAGTTCTGCGATGACTCGGGCGCGACGCCCGTGTGTGCGAACGACGTTTGTCAGGCGGAGCAGCCGAGCTGCGACGGTGAGATCCTGGCCGTGTGCGAGGACGACGGCGGCGGCTACACGAGCCATGGCGAGGACTGCGCCGCCATGGGGCAGGTGTGCACGCGCACCGCTTGCGCCGAGGAGGACGTCGTCTTGCTAGGCGACGGAGGCACGACGCTCAACAGCGGGGCGACGTACGCGTACCTGCACGCGTACCACGTGACCTCGAGCCGGACGCTGACGGGCATCGAGCAGGCGATCGATGTGTCGGGGACGTCCCAGTTCACCTGGTACGTCTACGAACACTCGCTGCCGACGGGAACGTACACGCGAATCTTCGAGAAGCTCACGGGGGGCTCGGGCGCGGGCCCGCACGGCTCCGGTCCCCTCGAGGTGCCGCTCGTGGCGGGCAGGTACTACGTGATCGGCGTTCGGGTGGGCGGTCAGCACACGGCGTATGTGGCGTCGGGCGCGGCCCCGACCTGGCTGAGCTTCGGCCAGTTCCGCACGAGCCGCGGGACGTCGGGCACGTTGGGAGCCACCTATCCGTTGACGACCACCATGTCTGGTTCGCAGTACGGACAGCGCCTCACCACGGCCGCCCCCTGATCTTCGAGGACCTCATGAACATTACGGAAGAACACGTGCTCGGAGCGGGCGTGGGCCTGCGCGGTGGCCTCGCGGGGCTGCGGTCGCTGGTCGTGGCCTGGGTCGCTGGCGGGCTGATCGGCTGCTCCTTCGATCTGGATGAGGGAGAAGAGGCGTCGGGCGGGACGGGGATGGCGGGGGCCGCCGGGGCCTCCGAAGGATCCTCGAGGACGCGGTGGGGTAGCGCTACGCTGACGGGAGCCTGGCCCCAGGACAGCACGCTCCGGACGTTCGCCTATCGGGCGAGTGAAGAGCAGACGGTCTCGTGCGTGTGGGATCGAAGCACGACGCCCGGAGAGCTGCGGTTCTTGGTGGGCGACGCGACCCTCGACGCCGCCCGCGTGTGGTTGACCGGCATCGACGCCGAGGTGACCGGATCGGCTTCCTTCTGGGGGGATCTCGATGACGATTTGGAGGCCATCTTCGCGTTCGTGGGAGCCGAGGAGCGGACCTACGAGTACATGTACGCGGAGACGGCCGCGTTCAGCAGCCGATGTCACCTGGAGATCCAGACCTTCGGAGCAGGACGGATCGCAGGGCACGTGGCTTGCGGAGACCTCATCGCGACGCCAGCGTCGCCCGATTATCGGGGGCTCGAGGATCCCGCGAAGGCGAGCGTGACGCTCTCGTTCGATTGCCCGCTCACCGTGGTCGAGCCGCTGGGCGGTTCCGGCCGGGGTGATTCGTCGGGTGGAGGGTCGTCGAGCGGTGGTGGGTCGTCGAGTGGCGGATCGTCGAGCGGTGGTGGTGGTGGGTCCTGCCTCGGCAGCGCGACGCCGTGCTCGCTCCTCTCTCAAGGCGACTGTTTGCTCGCCCTCGGGTGCTTCCCGGACGGCGAGTGCAGCGGCGTGTCGCGCGGCTGTTACGGCATGATCGGGAGCTACTCGTGCACCTCCCAGGACGGGTGTTACTGGAGCACCTCGTCGCAGAGCTGTAGCGGCGTGTCGCGCTCCTGTTTCGGCGTCACGAACAGCGTCAGCTGCGGGGGGCAGGATGGTTGCTACTGGGAGCGCACCTGTGAAGGGCTTGCCTGGTCGTGCTCCGGGCTCTCCTCTGCGGTCGACTGCGAGCTGCAGCCGGGTTGCTACTGGAGCTCGCTCTGACGACCGGTCGGAAGACCGTCACGAGGACGGCAGGCGTCGGGAGAGCCAGACGAAGACGCCGGTGCCCGCGAGGGCGATGAGGCCCGCGATACCAGCGTCGAGGGCGACGCGGATCACGCTGCCGAGGAGCTGAGCCTTCGCGGTGGTGCCCGCCTCCGGCGCCGCCCGTGTGACGGCGTGGATGACGTGGGCCACCAGGTTGATGAGGGCGAAGGTCCTCGCGAACCGCAGCATGTGGGTCGCCAGGGCTCGCGCCGAGTCGTGCTCGCCGGCGCGCGTGGAGGAGAAGTAGAAATAGCCCGAGCCAGCGACGATCCCCGCGGCGATCACGAGCTGGAGCCAGAAGGGCACGAGGCCGGGTGTCGTGGTGTCGGCGGTGAGCGGCATGATCTCTCCCTGGGGCAGCGCGAGCTCCCGTCGTTCAGGAGCCCTGAGCGCGCAAGAGGGGGAACTCTAAGATCCTTTGGGCGCGCGCCGCAAACTTCAGCCGTCGATGGTGTGGGTCGCCATGGGGCACTCGCCACAGCCGGGGCCGTTGATTTCGACGCCGCGATACTCGGGGGTCACGTTCGCCTCGAGGACGACTGTGCCCTCGTGCGAGATGGTGACGGAGAGGGCGTCGTGATGCCCGCTCAACCCCACGGCCTCGATCTCGTCGCCAGCAACGCCGTGGACGGCGCCGTCGCCGTGGGTGGTGATCTCTCGCCGGTGGATGGACAGCTGGTCGCACGGCGGCTCCGTGCCATCCCGCCGCAGGGGGATGTGGGCGACGCAGGTCGTGGTGGTCGACTCGGTCGTCACGGTGAAGGTGTACTCGCCCTCCGCGGTGAGCGGCGTGGCGAGCTCGAGGGTGACACCCTCGATGCACCCCATGTCGTCGCAGTCGTGCCCGCAGGCCAGGACGAGCGGGAGGCAACCAAGGAAGAATGAGTTTCTCCTCATCGTTGGATGGTACATCACTGGCGTCTTCGCGGCGACCACTCGTATGGAGTGCGCGGAATCGACGATGTGCGGCAGGCGCCGGCAGCGGCCTTCC
>JAEWOQ010000127.1 GCA_023460875.1 Pseudomonadota bacterium | reverse complement strand
CGCCGAGGTCGTGGGCGGGGTCGTCGGCGGCGCAGCGTGGAGGGTGGAGTGGGGGGCGGCGTGCGGGGCGGCGTGCGGGGCGGAGTGGAGGGTGGCGGCGCCTTCGAGCCGCGCCGTCTCGGAGCTGCCCGGGAGATCGGGGCTGCCTGGCGGGTCGCGCTCGGACCCCGCCGCCGCCTGTCGGAGGGTCTCCGGTGTCAGGTCAGGTGCGCTGTCGCGGCGGAGGGGCGGCATGGCCGGCGGCTCAGAAGAAGTTGCCGATCGTAAACTCGAAGACGTTGGTCTCCTCGTAGGGGAGCGGGTTGATCGGGAAACCCCACTCGAAGCGTAGCGGGCCCATCGGCGAGAACCAACGCACACCGACGCCCCAGGACGTCCTGAGCTTCGTCAAGGAGCTGGCGTCGAAGCAGGGGCTGACCTCCGGATAGAGCACACCGGCCCCCGCCGCCTGGCAGTAGTTCCCCTCGAGGTTCCAGGCGTTGCCGGCGTCCGTGAAGATCACGCCCCGGAGCCCGACCGCCTCGAAGAGGGGGAACTCGAGCTCGAGGTTCTGGTAGTACATGAGGTTTCCACCGATGTTCGCGCCGTTGACGATCGGAGCGCTGTTCGGATCGGTGGAGGTCGTGAGGGGCATGCGCGGGCCCAGGGTGCGGAAGCGGTAGCCGCGCATGTCGAGGATCCCGCCGAGGAAGAAGCGGGCGAAGATGGGCACCCCCTCGGGGTTCGGGCTGGTCACCGTGCCCGCCTCGGTGTTCAGCTTCAGCACGATGGGGCCGAGGATCGGGATGTAGAAGCGCCCCGTGTAGCGGTTGCGGATGAACAGGTTGTCCGAGCCGAGGAAGTCCGCCGCCCACTCCGTGGAGAACCGCAGGTAGAGGCCGGAGGTGGGGAAGAGGCGGTTGTCCCGGGTGTCGTAGGTGATGCTCGGGCGCAAGCTGGACGTCACGCCGTCGTTGAAGAGGTTCGCGAGGGGCAGCTGGGCGAAGTTGCTGATGCGGCCGCCGCTGCCTCCGAGGAACGTCGACGCCGCGGTGGTCGAGACCTCGTCGAGCGTCGCGGTGTAGGTCATCGCCACGCTGAGCTCCGGCTCGATCAGCGGATAGCCGAAGGTCAAAGCTCCGCCGCGGCTGCGCTGGGCGAAATCCGTGAAGACCCGCAGCTGATCGAACAGGTCGATGCTGGCGCTGAAGCGGGTCTCGAGGAAGTAGGGCTCCACCACCCTGAGGTTGATGAGCTGGCGGAGCCCGGACACCTGCGCCTGCAGCGACAGGCTCTGGCCGTTGCCGAACAGGTTGGCCTGCTGGACCTGCGCCGTGGCGATGAAGTTCTCGATGCTGGAGAAGCCCGCGCCGACCTGGAAGGTGCCGGTCGGCTGCTCGGCGACGTCGATGTAGACGTTCATCCGGTCGGGAGCCGAGCCCTCCTCAGTGGAGAAATCCACGCGGCTGAAGTAGCCGAGCGCCGTGATGCGGCGTCGCGAGCGCTCCAAGAGCGTCTCGCTGAAGCGCCCCCCCTCGACCACCTCCACCTCGCGCCGGATCACCCGATCGCGGGTCTTGGTGTTGCCCCGGATCTCGATGCGCTCGAAGCGGACGACGGGGCCGCGCACCACGGGCACGATGAGGTCGACCTCGTTGGTCTCCGGATCGATCTGCGTCTCGGGGTCGGCGATGACGTTGGCGTAGCCCGCGTCGCGATACAGGGTGCGCACCGCGCCTAGATCCTCGAGCAGCTCGGCGCGGTTGAAGTAGTCCCCCGACTCCGCCCGCACCATCATCCGCAGCGCGCGACGGCCGCTCAGGGGCTCGACCTCGCGGCCATCCGGACCGCGCTCGTAGACGCGGAGCTGCCGGATCTTGAAGCGCGGGCCTTCGTCGATGGTGATCGAGATCTCGATGCCGCTGCGGTCTGGCGTGAGCATGACCCGCGGCGTGTTCACCGACACCTGGAGGAAGCCCTTGTCGTAGTAGACCGCGCTGATCATCGCGATGTCGCGCTCGAAGGCGTCCTGCCGGAACGGCCCCCCCGAGCCGAAGCTGAGCAAGCCGGTCTGCCCAGTGAACATCACGGCGCGGAGCTCCTCGGTCGAGATGTGCTCGTTGCCGATGAAGGTGATGAGCTTGACCGTTACTTGGGAGTGCTCCGTGACCCGGAAGCGGACGGTGACCTCGTTGTTGCTCTCCTGGACGACCTCGCTCTCGGCTTCGGCCAAGAAGTAACCGCGCTCCGCGTACATGTCGCGGATCTTCTGGACGGCGCGCCCGAGGGCGGGCCGGCTCAGGATGGTGTTCGGCTTGACCTCGATGGCTTCGGCGAGATCGTCGTCGTCGATCTCGGAGTTGCCTTCGAACTCGACCGCGCGGATGGCGGGGCGCTCCCGCACGATGAAACGCAGCACGACGCCGTCGTCGCGCTGCCGCAGGTCCACCTCGATGTCGTCGAAGAACCCGGAGCGCCATAGCTCGCGGACGTCCCGCGTGAGCTCCGTCGGCTCGAAGGGGGCGCCGATCTTCAGGCGCAAATATGCGATCACGTCCTCCGAAGCGATGCGCCGGTTGCCCGTGACCTCGATCCCCTGGACGGGCAGACCCCGGGCCTGCTCCGCGGCGCCTGCGGGGAGCTGAGGCACCTGGACCCGCGCCGGGTCCGTCTCGTAGGTGTCCGGCGTGGCGCCATCCGGCGTGGCGCCGTCTGGAGCGTCCGGAGCGGTCGCGTCGGAGGGGGCAGCGTCGGGTGCGGACGGTGCCGGCGGCGCGTCGGCGGGCGGTGCGTCGGCGGGCGGCGGCTGGGACCGAGGAGCTCCCTCGGCGGCCCCTGGAGCCGGAGCCGGGCGTTCTTGTGCCTGCCCTGGGTTATGGTCTTCGGCCGGCTGCGCCCAGAGGGGGGACGACCAGCCGCACACGAGGGCGCACAAGGACCAGCAGAGCGCCCGGAGGACCAGCGCTCGCGTTCGCATCCATGCCCCGACGCGGCGCGATTGCTGGTGGGAGCGGGGGGGAGGCATGTTCCGAAGCAGAGGGGCTGAGGGACCGGCTGGGGTTCGAGCAGCTGGGGGTTCGGGCGGATGCGCGATGGGTGGCCCCGCGGGGGGCGGCGATCTCTCTGGTGACGGCCGCGCGGTGGGGCCGGCCTCAGTGCGTGGCGGGCGGGTACGGGACGGTAGGGAAAAACCTTCGATGAGGCACGGCGTTAGCCTAGAGAGGCCGGCGTCTCAAGCAGGGGTGGGCGGAATTTCAGGGTTCGGGGGATCCGCGGGTGGAACCGCTGGGCGCCGGCGAGGGCTGCGCTCTGGGATCCACTCTGGGATCCACGTCAGACGTCGAGCGCCTCCGCCTCGTCGGCCCGGTCCATGATGAAGTGGAAACGGGCGGAGGCGTCTTTGCCCATCAGCTCGTTCACGATGCGGTCCGTCTCGAGACCGTCGGCGATCTCCACCCGCAGCAGGCGCCGGGTGCGAGGATCGAGGGTCGTGTCCCAGAGCACCTTGGGCATCATCTCACCCAACCCCTTGAAGCGGGTGATGTCCACCTTGCGGTTGCCGGTCTGGTGCTGCCGGAGGATGCGCCCCCGCGCCTCTTCGTCGGCGGCCCAGTAGGTGTCATTACCGATGTCGATGCGGTAGAGCGGCGGCACGGCCACGAACACCCGGCCCGCGCGGACGAGCTCGTTCAGGTGCCGATAGAAGAACGTGAGCAGCAGCGTGGTGATGTGGTGACCGTCGGAGTCCGCGTCTGCCAGGAGGATGACGCGCTCGTAGCGTAGCTTGGAGAGGTCGAAGTTCTTCCCGATCCCGCAGCCGAGGGCGGTCACCAGGTCGCTCAGCTCGCGGTTCTCGAGGACCTTGTTGAGGGGGAGGCTCTCCGTGTTGAGCACCTTACCGCGCAGCGGCAGGATGGCCTGGTGATTGCGGTCGCGGCCCTGCTTGGCGGAGCCTCCGGCGGAGTCGCCCTCGACGATGAAGAGCTCCGTGTTGCGGCGGTCCGACTGGGTGCAGTCGCTGAGCTTGCCGGGCAACGTCAGCTTCCCGCTCGTGGCGGTCTTCCTCGAGATCGAGGCGGAGGCGGCCCGGGAGGCCTCGCGGGCTCGGGCGGCCAGGATCACCCGCATCACGATCTGCTCTGCCGCCGAGCGGTTGGAGTGCAACCACTGTTCGAGGGCTGGTCGGATGGCGGAGTCGACGACGTTCTGGACCTCGGGGTTGTTCAGGCGGTCCTTGGTCTGGCCCTGGAACTGAGGCTCCGGCACGAAGACGCTGAGGATCCCGACGATCCCTTCGCGGATGTCCTCCGCGGTGAGGTTCACGCCGCGCGGCGCGAGGTTGTGCGTGTCGACGTAGTTGCGCGTCGCCTTCACCAGGCCGGCGCGGAATCCGTTCTCGTGGGTGCCCCCGGAGCCAGTGGGGATGCCGTTCACGTAGCTCTTTACGTGCTCGTCCGTGGACTCGGTCCAGCGCAGCGCCGCTTGCACCTGCACCTCACCGTCACGAAACACGAGGAACGGGGCATCGTGGACGGGGTTGGCCTTCCGGAGCTCGACCAGCTTCGCCAGGTAATCGGCGATGCCGTTGTCGTGGTGGAACGTCTCCTTCTTTCCGCCTGCCGTCTCGTCGACGAACTCGATACGGACGCCTTTGTGGAGATAGCTGGTGATCTCCAGGCGCTCTCGGATCAGCTCCGCGCTGAAATCGGTCTTCGGGAAGATCGTGGGATCCGGATGGAAGAAGACCGTCGTGCCGGCGCCGCGGGCGCTGCCGACCTTCTTGAGCTTGCCGGCGACCACCCCGTGGTTGAACTCGAGCTGGTGCTCGGCGCCGCCGCGCTTGACGCGCACGGTGAGCTTGCTGGAGAGCGCGTTCACCACCGAGGCGCCGACGCCGTGCAGGCCGCCGGAGGTCTTGTAGTTGCCGGCCTCGAACTTGCCGCCCGCGTGCAAGGTCGTGAACACCAGCTCGAGGGCGGACCTCTTGTGCTTCGGGTGGATGTCCACCGGGATGCCGCGACCGTTGTCCGCGATGGTGACGGAGCGCCCGTCGCCGTGCAGGGTGACGCGGATCTCGGAGGCGTGGCCGTTCATGGCCTCGTCGACGGCGTTGTCGAGGATCTCCCAGACCAGGTGGTGCAGGCCCGCGCTGCCCACGCCTCCGATGTACATGCCGGGGCGCTTACGGACTGGATCGAGGCCCTCGAGGACCGTGATGTCGCTTGCGGTGTAGTCGGTGGGGGGCATGGTCTTGGCGATACGATGGGAGCGCCGACGCGGTTTAGCCTCTGCGGGGGCTGGCCGGGGTGAGCGGTGGCAGCGGCTCGGGGGCCTCGAGCGGCGGGACCACCACCTCGACGAACTTGCCGCGCTTGATCACTTCGCGGCCCCTGCCGCCGCGGCCGGAGAGCTCGTACTTCGCTCGCGAGATGCGCTGCTCGCCGCCGAGCGATGTCTTGACCACCACGGCCTCGTTCGTGGCCGAGGCCGGGCGCGCCGCGAGCAGGCGGTCGTCCTCGGCGAGGCGGACCAGGAGCACGCCCTTCCCGGCTCCAGCGAGGTAGCTCACCTCTTGGACGGGGCAGAGCAGCGCGCGTCGACCTTCGGTGACGGCGATGACCGTCTCTTCGCCGTGCACCAGGGCGACGCTCAGCACGGTGGCGCCTTGGGCCGGCCGCGCGTAGCGGCGTCCGCTCTTGGTGCTCGGCTCCGCGAAGGGGGCGAGGCCGAAGCAGAGGGCGTAGCCGTCGCTCGTCGCTGCGAACCCGTAGGTCTCGGGGAAGTACCCCTCGCGCTCGCTCAGGTCCCCGACCACGCGGCGATCCATGGAATAGGCGGCGATGATGCGCTCGCCGTCCTTCAGCTTGAACAGCTTCTGGATAGGCTCGCCGTAGCCGGTGGTAGAGACCACGTCGATGGCGCGGCACGTATACGCGGTGCCCTGGTTCGAGAAGAAGACCACGGCCGCGCGGGTCGAGGCGGCGAAGCAGGCGAGCACGCCGTCCCCTTCGCGGAGGCGGGTCGACGCGGGGTCCTTGATCTCGCGCTGGCGCTTGACCCAGCCGTCGGTGGTGACGAGCACGTGGTTGTCCTCGTCGATGATGAGGTCCTCCGCGGTAAACTCGGCCTCCTCGCCCACGGCCTCGATCATCGTGCGGCGCCGCCCGGCCAGGCCCTTGAGCGAGCTGGCGAGGGCCTCGAGCTCCCCGCGCACGATGGCCCAGCGCCCCGAACCCGCGCGCTCCCCGAGGAGGCTCTCGATCTCGCGGGCCCGCTTGCGCTTCTCCTTCAGCTCCTTCTGGATGACGAGGATCTCCAGCCGCGCCAACCGGTACAGCTTGAGCTCCAGGATCGCGTCGGTCTGCTCTTCGTCCAGCTTGAAGCGGCGGATGATCTTCTGCGCAGCGTCCGCCTTGCCCTCGCTCTGGCGGATGATCTTCAGGATCTCGTCGAGGGCGTCGAAGACGGCCTCGAAGCCCTCCAGGATGTGGATGCGCCGCTTCAGCGCTCGCAGCTCGTGCTCCAGGCGCCGCGTGACGACCTCCATGCGGAAGGTCAGGAAGTGCCAGAGGATCTGCCGGAGATCGAGGCGCTCTGGGCGGCCGAGCTCCGGGTTTTCCGTCGGGACCAGGCACGTCAGGTTGACGGCGAAGTTCGTCTGCAGGGGCGTGTGTTTGTAGAGGTACGCGAGGACCTTCTGCTCGTCGGCGTCCTTCTTGAGGTCGATCTCGATGCGCACGTCGTCCGTCGAGATGTCGCGCACGTCGGTGATCAAGGGCATCTTGCGGGAGGTGACGACCTCCGCGATGCGCTCGACCAAAGTCGCCTTGTTCACGCCGTAGGGGATGCTCGTGATGTGGACGGTCTTCGCGCCGCGCTGCTCGGGGCCGGGCTCCCAGGTGCCGCGGATCTTGAGGGTGCCCTGACCGGTCTCGTAGACCTGCTTGAGCTCCTCCGGGGAGGAGACGAGTTGCCCGCCCGTCGGGAAATCAGGGCCCTTCACGGTGCGGCAGAGCTCCCTGGAGCTGAGCTCGCGGCCCTCGAGCAGGGCGTCCAGCAGGCGAATGGACGCCTGGCAGACCTCCTCCGGATTGTGGGGCGGGATATTGGTCGCCATGCCCACCGCGATGCCCGACGCTCCGTTGATGAGGAGGTTCGGGAGGCGCGCGGGCAGCACGACGGGCTCCTTCTTCGTGCCGTCGTAGTTGGGGCGGAAGTGGATCGTCTCCTGGTCGAGCTCGGCGAGGAGCTCTCCGGCGGCTGGCGCGAGACGGCACTCCGTATAACGCATGGCCGCCGCAGGATCGCCGTCGAGGGAGCCGAAGTTGCCGGAGCCGTCGACGAGCGGGACGCGCATGGCGAACGGCTGCGCGATGCGGACCAGGGCGTCGTAGATCGCGGCGTCCCCGTGGGGGTGATAGTTGCCCATCACGTCTCCGACGACCTTCGCGCACTTGCGGTGCTTGGCGTCGGCGCCGAGGCGCTGCTGCCACATCGTGTACAAGATGCGGCGCTGCACCGGCTTGAGGCCGTCGCGCACGTCCGGCAGGGCGCGGCTGGTGATGACGGACAGCGCGTAGTTCAGGTAGCGGCTGCGGGTGAGGTCGTGCAGGGGCGCAGGTTCACCGCCGGCGGTGGCGAAGGCGTCGGCTACCTTCGGGGCCCTCCCCTTCGGGGTCTCGGCGGGAGACTTGCGGGAGCTTCCGGAGCCTTTTTTCGTCGTGCGGCGGGTGGCCAAGGTGGTTCCTGACGGGTCGATGGAACGCGCCCGCAGCCGCGGGCTGGTGCGCTCGGTAGCCCGAGGGCGCGGCCGCGGTCAACCCGGAGCCACGTCAGGGCCCCGACGATCCGGGGTCGAGGAGGTCCGTGAGCGCGTGCCGTGAGGCGCCGGCCGGGGCAGGGATCCCCAGAAGGAGCGCGACGGTGGCGGCGAGCTGGTGGGGCCCAGCCGGGGTGACGTGCACCCCTGGACGCACCCCCGGGCCGGCCACGAGCAGGGGCACGTGGCTGTCGTAGGTCCACGGGCTCCCGTGGGTGGCGGCGATCGCGGCGGCCTGGAGCAGCAGGCTGTGGGGTCGTGGCACCACGTAGACGTCCCCCGAGCGTCGCGGGTACAGGGAGGCCCGCACCCTCCGAGAGAGGGGCACGAGCGCCCCGTCGTCGAGCTCCGAGCTGGCGTGGAGGTCCCCCTCGAGCAGGGCCTCGGCTGTGAAGGCGTCGTACACGTCGTCCCGCGCGCGGATCACCTCGGCGAGGCGCGCGGCGACGACCCGCGGAGAGAGACCTCGGCGCTGGAGCCGGGCGCGGTCCAGCCAGAGCGACGGGTTGGCGTAGCCGAGTACCAGGTCCGGATCGCCCAGCTCGCGCCCCGCGAACGCCCGGGCCGCGTCGAGGAGGTCTTCAGGGGTGATCCGCGCGCTCCTGAGCCCGAGCGCCTCCCCGTGCTCCGCCGTCTCGCAGCCCCCGTGGTCGGCGCTCAGCACGACGAGCGTGCGCTCGGCGCCGACTCGCTCGTGCACCTCGGCGAGGAGCCGCGCCAGCTGTCGATCCAGCCGCGCGAAGTTGTCCTCGGCCTCGAGGCTCTCCGGGCCGTAGGCGTGCCCGACCCGGTCCGTCGCCGACAGGCTCACCGCGAGCAGATCGGGCACGTCGTCCGCGCCGAGCCCTTCGGCGACGAGCGCCCGTAGAGCGAAGGAGACGGTCAGCTCATCCACGAGCGGCGTCGCTCCGATGGCCCCGGCGAGCTCCAGATCGTCCCCGTCGAGGGGGTGGGGAAAGGTCCTGCCGAGGCCGAAGGCGGGCCGCTCGGAGGCGCGATCGTCGAGGGCGCGCCGCTCGTAGCGCTCCGGCGCGTGGAGCAAGCCCCACTCCGTACCCCGGAACTGCTCGAGCGGGTGCTCCTGCGCGTGGCGGACGACCCAGGTCGGCAGCTCGTCGTAGTAGTAGCGGCTCGTGAGGAAGCCCTGGGGCTCCAGCCAGAAGGCCTTGCCGCCGAAGCCTCCGGGCAGGATGGCCGCGCGGTCCTTGGCGGAGATCGAGATGACCTTGGAGCGCCCGCCGGTCGCGGCGATCAGGGCGTCGCCGATGGTGGGCAAGAGCAGGTTTCGAGGCGAGCGCCCCCAGGGAGGGCCAGCCGACGGAGCGCCCGCCGCGGGCGGGGCGACCGGAGAGCGCGGGCTCAGGAGGGGCGCCTCGTCGTCCTGCACCGCCGCGATCCGTGCCCCCGTCTGCTGGTCGAGCCAGGTGTTCCCGACGATGCCGTGCTGGGCGGGGGATGCGCCGGTGAAGAGGGTCGCGTGCCCCGGCGCGGTCTCCGTGAGCGCGTGCGCGAAATGAGCGTTCGAGTAGTAGGCCCCCGTGCGCAACAGGAGCTCGAAGCCCCCAGGGTCGAGGAGGTGGGCGAAGCGCTCGAAGGAGTCTCCCCGGAGCTGGTCGACCGTGATCCAGAGCACCAGGCGCACGGCTGAGGGCGCCTGGGTGGACGCGTCGGGATCATCGGGTCGAGGGGCGGCGGTCGAAGAAGCGATCGCGGGTGGGCTCGGGCCCGGTGCGCCCTGGGGCGGAGCCGTCGCCGCCGGCCGGCAGGCGCAAACGCCGAGCACCAGCAGGCCCCAGGCCGCCAGCCGCGCGCTCACTCGATCGCCCCGGAGCGGTACTCGTCCACGACGATGCCGTAGCGCTTCATCCAACGGTGCACTTGCATCCTCGCCTTGCCCAGCTCGCGACCCACGGCCGCCACGTTCCCGTCGTGCTGCCTGAGCAGCCCGCGCAGCTCTTGCTCGCTGGGCGCCTCCGTGCGCTCTGGAGCTGGGCCACGGGGGGCGGCGTAGTCTTCGATCGCCGCTCGAACGCTGGGCGGCAGGTGCTCCTCGAGGAGGTGTGGCCCGGGGACGAGGGCCGCGGCCCGCTTGATCGCCGCCTCGAGCTCACGGACGTTGTAGGGCCAGTCATGGTGGAGCAGGGCCACCATGAAGGGGAAGCTCGGCTGGAGCTCGGGGCGGCCGTGGCGCTCGAGGAACGTGCGCACGAGCAAGAAGATGTCCTCCTTGCGCTCGCGCAGGGCGGGCAGCTCGACTTGTAGCTCGTTCAGCCGCGCGAACAGATCCTGGCGGAAGGTGCCCTCCGCCTGTAGGCGCCCGAGATCGCGGTGCGTCGCCGCGACGACGCGGACGTCCACGGGCTCTGCGGTGGTCGCCCCGAGGGGGAGCACCTCCTTCGACTGGAGCACCCGGAGCAGCTTGGCTTGGGCCAGGGCGGGCATGTCGCCGATCTCGTCGAGGAGCAGGGTCCCCCCGTCCGCCGCCTTGAAGAGTCCTGGTTTGTCGCGATCCGCCCCGGAGAAGGCGCCTTTCTTGTAGCCGAAGAGCTCGCTCTCGATCAGATTCCCGGGCAGCGCCGCGCAGTTGATGGCGCAGAAGCGCCCGCGGCGGCCGCTGAGCTCATGCAGCTCGCGCGCGGCGACCTCCTTGCCCGTGCCGCTCTCGCCCAACAGCAGCACGCTCAGGTTGGTGGGGGCGACCTGAGCCAGCTGTGCCGCGATGCGGTCCATCTGCATTCCCCCCACGAGCGCCGAGCGACGTCGACGGAGGGAGCGGGCGCTGGCCCCGTCGACCTCGAGCAAAGCGCCGTCGATGCGGAACCTGCCGAACTCGGTGGCGTCTTGCTCGACGAGCTTGAGGATGCTGTCGCCGACGCGGATCTCCGAGCAGGGTTCGAGCTCGGCCTCCTCGACGAGGTGCCCGTCGACCAGGGTGCCGTTGCGACTCCCCAGGTCGGCGATCACCCAGCGCCCGCGCTCGAAGCGCAGCTCGGCGTGGCGCCGGGAGACGGCGGAGACGGGGAGCCGTACGTCCGCCGCCTCGTCGCGGCCGATCAGCGCCCGTTGGGGGGCCGCGAGGGGAAACACCGGCGGCAACGCGGCGAAGGGCTCCGCGTAGAGCAAGACCAGGCCTGCCTGGAGACCGCCCAGGCCGCCAGGAGGACCAGCCGCCCGAAACTGCTGCATGGCACCGGTGCTGGCGTCGGTCATCTGCTCGCGAGAAGGGTAGCGACCTCCCCGAGCCTTGGCGAGTATGCTCCCCCCATGAGCACAGGCCAGACGAACGAGGACCTCCCCCACCAAGGACAGGCGAACGCGGACTGGAGGCTGCGCGTGGCGGCCGTGCAGACGAACAGCCACGACGAGGTGCCCGCCAACCTCCGACAGTGTGAGGAGCTGCTCGCGCGGGCCGCGGAGGAGGGGGTGCGGCTTGCCGTGCTGCCCGAGTGCTTCGCCTTCCTCGGAGCGGAGGGTGACGTGGCGCCTCACGCGGAGCGCCTCGGGGACCTGGACGCTCCCATTCAATCCGCCCTCACAGGTTGGGCGCGCCGCTGGAGGATGACGATCGTCGCCGGTGGCTTCCCAGAGGCTTCGGGCGATCCCGCGCGTCCCTTCAACAGCAGCGCGGTGTTCGATCCTGAGGGCCAGGTCACCGCCGCGTACCGGAAGATCCACCTGTTCGACGTGGACCTCGCCGATGGGACTCGCCACCGCGAGTCCGCGGGGACCAAGCCCGGGCAGGAGCCCGTCGTCGCGGACGTCGGAGGCGTCGGCGTGGGGCTCTCGATCTGTTATGATCTGAGGTTCCCCGAGCTCTTCCGCGCCGAGGTACAGGGGGGAGCAGAGGTGCTCACGGTCCCGGCCGCGTTCACCCTGCACACGGGGCGTGACCACTGGCACGCTCTGCTCCGGGCGCGCGCCATCGAGAATCAGTGCTGGGTGATCGCGGCGGCGCAGTGGGGGCGTCATCGACGCCGCGGTGAGCCGTCGAACCGCGTCTCCTACGGCCACAGCCTGATCGTGGACCCCTGGGGGACGATCACGGCGGATTGCTCCGATGGAGTGGGCCTGGTCGTCGCCACGATCGACGCCGAGCGCATCCGGCATGCGAGGGGCAGCGTGCCGTGCCTGGCGCACCGGCGCCTTTGACTGGTTCATCGAGCGCGGCGAGGGCCGCCGCGTGGACTGAGCGCGCGGAGCCCAGCGAAGCCAGCTTCAGAGGTGCCGACGCGCGATCTCGGTCCAGGTGCCCTTCGGCTCGAGCTCGATGTAGCTCTGCCAATAGGGCCGCGCGCTCGCCGTGTCCCCCAGCTGCTCGTAGGCCATCGCCAGGTTGAAATAGGCGTCGGCGAACTTGGGGTCCGCGGCGATGGCGCCCAGGAACAAGGCGATGCTCTCCTGTGGCCGCCCCTTCTCCAGCATGACGTAGCCGAGGTTGTACTGAGCCTCGGGCTGCTGCTCGTCGATGGCGAGCGCCTTGCGGTAGTAGGTCTCCGCTCCCTCGGTGTCGTGACGCCGAAAGCGGACGTTGCCGAGGTTCGTGTAGGCGATGGCGAGCCAGGGGTCGAGCTCCACCGCGCGGCGGTAGAGCTCCTCGGCGTCATCCATCGTCGCCTGATCTTCGTCGAGCTCGCTCGCGCGGAGGTACAGCTCGTATGCGGTGCGCGCTCGTTCTCGTCCCGCGCTCGGACGCAGCACCCGCACGACGTCGTCGCGCAGCGCCTTCACCTCGAGGTCGAGCATCATCTGCCCCGTGAGAGGCTCGAAGGCGCCGTCCTGGGTGCGGACGACCACCTTTTGGCCGTCGGAGACGATGCGGAGCTCCTGGAGCGGGCGCTGAACCGACGGGAGGGTCCCCCGCAGCACGGACACCGCGCGCGTCACGTCGCGGAGGCGCACGTTCTTCGTGAGCAGCGCCTGGGCGGCGCGGAGCGCGATCAAGTCGGAGAAATTGTAGGCTCTACGGCCTCGGCTGCGCCCGCTCGGGGAGACGACGCCGGCGCGATCGAGGGTGCGCAACCTCGAAGGCGTGATGCCGAGGAGGCGCGTGATCTCGCTCCGCGTGAACACATCCGTGATCGGCTCGCGCCCGGAGGGCGGGACCTCGCCTCCGTTGGCGTCGTTCGCGGGATCTCTCGCGACGCGGCCCCCGCCGGGCCCGAACACCACATGGATGATCTTGTCGTCCCGTTTTTTCTTCCGGCCCATCAGAACGCGTCAGGTGAGAGCGCATGGATCTACCTCCCGCGCGCGGGTGTCAATGGGGGCGCGCGGAAGCGTCGTAGACACGTCCAAAACGTTCCCCCTCCCAGGCGACCGCTCCTCCGGGGGCCACTTGACGAGCAGGACTCGGTTCGTCGCGCGACGCGCGGCGCTCCTCGTGTTCGAGTGCGACGACGCGTTTTCTGGCGAGTGCGTCTCGGTGCGAGGAGCCGCGCGATGGCGTAGGCCGAGCGGCGGCGTTGGGTGAGGCGACGGTGCTGTGCGGCGACGGTGCTGCACGGCGACGGTGCTGCACGGCGACGGTGCTGCACGGTGACGGTGCTGGGCGGCGACGGTGCTGCACGGCGACGGTGCTGCACGGTGACGGTGCTGCACGGTGACGGTGCTGCACGGTGACGGTGCTGCACGGTGACGGTGCTGCACGGTGACGGTGCTGGGCGGCGACGGTGCTGGGCGGCGACGGTGCTGGGCGGCGAGCCAGCGGAAAATTGGTCCATGGCGCGGACGCCGTGATTCGATGTCGTCTCACGACAAGGAAATGGCATGGACCGCAACACTCGAGTGGAGCAAGGCGCTGGGTACTCTGGGCGGGAACGTCGACGACATCGCACCTTCGTCACCCGGAACACCGAGTATCACTGTCGCGGCGACGTCTGCGTAGCCGTGCGGGATCGGCGGAGCGACACGTGGCTTCAGGCGCACCTCGCGTTGCACCGGCGGATCTCGGGCGGCGTGCGCGTCCTCGCGAATGGCACGGCCATCCCTTCTTGCGAGCCGCCTCGGGTGGGGGAGGCTCTGTACTTCGCCGAGGGAGGCCGCGAGCTGATCACCAGCGTCCTCTGCGGGGTCGAGCGGCCCGCCAAGGCGATCGTCGAGTCCTATCCAGCGCTCGGCTGAAGTTCGCCGACCGAAAGTGCGCCAGGCACCCGTGAGCCATCGCCGAACCAGGGCGGTGGCAGGGGCATGGGTTGGGCGCACACCATCCGGCCCCGATCCGGCCCCGATCCGGCCCCGATCCGGCTTTGGGCGGCCTGCTTGCGGTGGTCCCGCTCCTCCGCTGGAGCCCCGAAGTGGTAGGACCATCGGCCTCATCGACGCGAAGGGCGGTGCGCCCTCAGCCCCCGGGTTACGCGCGAACACCGCTACGCGGGTGTGACTCGACGAAAGCGTCGGGTGACCCATATCGTGGCGCTTTTCCCGGGCGTTCATCAGGGAGATTGCCCGAGTCGACGTGACCGGAGTGCTCCAGCAGGGGGGCGACACGGCCGGCACTCTTCTTGTATGACTGGTGTGAAACTTTTAGGCAGACTGAACATGAGCCACGTCAGCAACGCACAAGTCAGCCCGATCTCGCGCCCGGTTCCTTCCAGCGCGGGCCCGACGAACCCTGGCCTCACCATCGCCCGGACCACGAAGGCGGCCGGGACCGGAGCTCCCGCGAGCGGCCCTCCCGTTGCTGATACCCCATTGACCCGTCCCGAGCCCCGCACCGGCGGTCCCGTGATCAGCGCTCCGGCGGCGGCCCCTCGTCAGGGAAGCTCTCCTCGGATGAACGGGGGAGGGCTCCTCGGGGTGGAGAACGGGACGGAGGCCCCCGAAGCGGTCGCCCAAGCGGTCTACAGGCAGCTCCGTGAAGCGGGCTACTCCGAGCAGCAGGTCATCGCGTTGGCGGGTGAGCTGCTGTCCCTCGTGACGGCTGACGTGCGGAATCGAAACCCGGGCTGACCCAGCGCGGTGACCCAGCGCGGTGACCCAGCGCGGCGAGCCAGCGCGGTGACCTGCGTCTCTGTGTGGTGGCGCTCCGCCCGCCGTCGCCGTGGAGCAGGGAGGCGCAAAGGGGCGGGTCCGCGGGTGGTGGCGCTCCGCCTGCGCGGCGCGGCGTCTAGCGACTGTGGACTCGCTACCACATGGGGCTGACGTCCTCCTGCACCGGGTGCGCGTTCAACCATGAAGCCAGGATTTGGGTTCATCTTTTCTGCACGAGGATCCTTGTTTTGGGTGTGGATGTGAGCGCGGGCGAGCGCCGATTGACACGAGGGGCTACCCCTGGGAAACGTAGGGTCTGACCGTCGTGATGCCGGAGTCGTCCCAGCAGGAAAGCCCCGTTTACACCGTCATCATCAGTGAGAAGGGCGGTCACGAGCGGCGCGAAGTGTTCCGTTCCGGAGAGGTGACGGTCGGACGGGTGCACGGCAATGATCTCGTGTTGCCGCGCGGTAACGTCTCGAAGCGGCACGCCCGGGTGCTCTACCGTGAGGGGCGCTTCATCGTCACCGACCTGAACAGCACCAACGGCACCTACGTCAACCGGCGGCGCATCGCTCAGGCGACGATCGTCCGCGAAGAAGACAAGATCTACATCGGCGATTTCGTGCTGCGCGTCGAACCAGGCGCCCATGAGTCCGTCGCGGAGGGGCGGGGTACCCAGCCTGACCGGGAGTCGAGCGAGGGCCGGAACAGCAGCATCGACTGGGATCGACCCTCGAGCTTCGACAGCCAGCGGGTCTCCTCGGGGCCACCCGCGCGGGCCAGCGTCTCCGAGGCGCCGGCCGGGGACCGGATCTCCACCGTGAGCCACAGCGTCGACGACCTCACGGCGCCGCACCTGCACGCGGTGGCAGAGGTGATTCGCGCCGTCAGCGCCGCTCTCGGAGACATCCCCGTCGTCTGGTCGGACGCGGCGGCGCGGCAGCGAGCGGATGGGATCGTCAGCGAGGCAGCGGACGACCTGATGCTTCGCGGCGCCGTCCCCGCCGGGACCTCTCTGGAAGCGATCGTCACCCAGGCGCGTGGTGAGCTGTTCGAGTTGGGGCCTCTGGATGAGCTGCTCGATGACCCCGCAGTCACGACCATCTCTGTGTCCCGCTACGATGACGTGGCGGCGCGGCGCGATGATCGGCTCGTGCGTGCCTCTCCTGGGTTCTCATCGCCTGCCTCCCTCGAGCTCGCGGTGCGCCGCTTGTGCGCTCGTGGGGGAGCCCCGGTGCGCCAAGGTGAGGCTCTGATCGAGCGCCGCCTCCCGCAGGGCAGCCTGTCGGCGCTGCTCGGCGCGGTCACCTCGAGCGGGCCGTTGCTGGTGCTGCGTCGCCTCCGTCGGGTCACGGGATCCCTGGACGCTCTGGTGCGTCGGGGCACCGTGTCCCGGGCCATGGCCACGTTCTTGAATTACTGCGTCTCCTGCCGCATCAACATCCTCGTGGTGGGGGCCGCCGACGACGGCGCCTCGACGGTGATGAGCGCGTTGTGTGGCGCTGCGTCGAGGGAGCGCATCGTGACCCTCGCGGAGGACGATGACTTCGCCCCTGACGCCGCGACACGACTCTCCCTGAGCGGGGACGTCGACCCTAGCCGGATCCTCCAGGTGGCGGCCGCCATCCCCGAGGGGCGCCTCGCCTTGCAGCTGGCGACTCCGGCGATCGCGTTGGCGGCCCTCGAGGCGATGGGACACGGAGCGAGCGGGGTCCTCGCGTCCCTGGCGTCGTCGGATCTGCGCCGCGCGCTCATCCGCTTGCCCGCGGACATCTGCGCGTTGCGGCCGGGGATGAGCCTGCAGGCGGCTAGCGCGTGGGTTCAAGGATCCTTCGACGTGCTCGTCGAGGTCGCCCGCTTGCGTGACGGGCGGCCGCGAACTCTACGGGTCGCGGAGGTGGGGTATAGCGACCAGTCGGCGCCCGTGCTCCACGACATCTTTCGTTTCAACGTGCAGCGCGTCGCGGTGGGGGGGAGCGTCGAAGGGAGTTTCGGGCCCACCGGGTACGTTCCGCGCGTCGCCGCGCAGCTCCAGGCCCTCGGCGCGAACATCGAGAGCTCCATGTTCAGCCGTCCGCCGTCCCGCTGACGGGGCACCGCGACGCGACGAGCTCGCGACCACGCCCCGGTCCGGTCGAGCGCGCTGGAGGAGGACGCTTGCTGCGCGCAGGCTACGTGTCGAGGACCTACGCGGCGCCGGCCTACGGTGTCGAGGACCTACGCGGCGACCACCGGCGCGGCCCCCTCAAACGGTGGCTTCCTGACGGATCCGGGCCATCTGTCGCCCGATCTTGCGACGCGCGATCGCGCCGACCTTGTCGATCATCAGGACGCCATTGATGTGGTCGTTCTCGTGCTGAATCGCGACCGCGAGCAGCCCGGTCGCATGCAACTCGAACGTCTCGCCGTTGGCGTCGAGGGCTCGCACGCGCACTGACTCGGCCCGCTTGATGTCCTCGCGGGCACCAGGAAAAGAGAGGCACCCCTCGGTGAAGGTCTGGGTGCCGTCGAGCTCGATGATCTCAGGGTTGATGAACACCTTGAGGTCGCTCGGCTCGTCCTCGCCCGCGATATCGATCACGAAGATGCGCTTGAGCACGCCGATCTGGTTGGCGGCGAGGCCGACGCCCTCTGCTGAGTACATGGTCTCCGCCATGTCCTCGACGAGCTGCCGGATCTCGTCGTCCACCTCGGCGACGGGCTCGGCCGGGGTGCGAAGGCGCTCATCGGGGTAGGTCAGGATCTCGCGCAGTGCCATTCTCGGGACCAATTTATCACGTGGTGGGACCCGGGCAACCAGCGCCGATGGGTGGTCGCACGAGCAGGTTTCGGCGACAGCGACGTCGGCGTATCAGGGGGCGCCGTTCGGGTCAGTCGTCAGAGCGCGCCGCGTCGGGGCGCTTCGGAGGATAGATCAGCTTGCCGGTGACGTAGGCGTCGTCCCCGTAGAGCTCCCAGCGGGGAGCGGCGATGCGCGGAGCCTCCGCCGGCGACTCCGGCCCAGCCCAGTCGACCGCACCGGGTCGCCCGCGAGGACCGAGGAGGAGGGGCGCGACGAACGCGTGGAGCTGATCCACGAGTTGGTTGGCGAGCAGGCTCCCCGCGAGCTCGGCGCCGCCCTCGCAGAGCACGCTGACCACTTCGCGCTTGGCGAGCTCGTGCATGGCCGCGCGCATGTCACAGCGCCCCTCCGCGGTGGCGGCCACGCGGATGACGCTGATCTGAGCTGCCTCCAAGGCCGCGGCCGCCTCGGGGGAGGCGCTTGGCGTCGTCAGGATGCAGGTTGGGATCTCGTTGGCGGTCTGGACGATGCGTCGATCCAGCGTCATGCGCAGCTTGCTGTCGACGATGATCCGCACCGGATCGCGGCCGTGAGCTTGACGCACCGTGAGCAAGGGGTCGTCGGAGATGACCGTGTTGATGCCGATCATCACCGCGTCGTGCTTGGCGCGCAGGCCATGCCCACAGCTCCGGGATTCGGTCCCCGTAATCCACTTGGAGGTCCCGGTCCGCGTGGCGATGCGCCCGTCGAGGGACAACGCCAGCTTGAGGGAGAGGAAGCTGCTGGATTTCGTGATGTACTTGACCCAGGGCTCGATGAGGAGCCGCGCGCGCTCCTCGAGCACCCCGACATCCACCTGGATCCCGGCGGCGCGCAGGCGCTCGATGCCGCCGCCCTTCACGTGGGGGTTGGGATCCGGACAGCCGATCACCACGCGGGCCAGGCCGGCGCCGAGCAAGGTGTCTACGCAGGGAGGCGTGCGCCCCTCGTGATTACACGGTTCGAGGGTGATGTACGCGGTGGCGCCGCGGGCACGATCAGCAGCAGCCCGGATGGCGACGATCTCCGCGTGAGCCTTGCCGACGGCCTCGTGGTGTCCCTCGCCGATGATCTCGCGCCCTCGGGCGATGACGCACCCGACGTGAGGATTCGGTGAGGGGTCACCTAGCTCCGCGAGCTCGATAGCGCGGGACATCAGTTCGCGGTCGATATCCACCACGCGGCCAACCTACTCCTCTGGGCGAGCCCGAACAAGGCTTCCCATTTCGCGCATGAACTCGTCGATGTCGCGGAAAGATTTGTAGACGCTCGCGAAGCGCACATAGGCGACATCGTCGAGCTCCTTCAAGCGCGCCATCACCCGCTCCCCGATGGTGTGGGAGCTGACCTCCTTGTCGCCCAACAGCGCTAGCTCGCGCTCGATGTCGTCCGCCGTCTCCTCGAGGCGGTCTGCGGACACCGGCCGCTTGTTGCAGGCGATCTGCAGGCTCCGCAGCACCTTTTGGCGCTCGAAGGGCTCGCGCTCACCGTCCTTCTTTACCACCGTGGGCAGGGTGTGCTCGACGCGCTCGTAGGTGGTGAAGCGGCGCTTGCAGACGTCGCACTCACGGCGTCGCCAGGTGACCGTGCCGGCTCCGGCGAGGCGAGAATCGATCACGCGGCTGTCCATCCCCTTGCAGAAGGGACACTGCATCGTGCTATCGCTTTCGCCAGTGTCGCATCTCAGTCTTCGTACCGGGAGAAGACGAGGGTGGCGTTGGTGCCGCCGAACCCGAAGGAGTTCGACATGACGTGGTCGAGGCGGCGCTCGCGAGCCTGATGAGGCACGCAGTCGAGCGGGCACTCGGGATCCTGCTGGTCGAGGTTGATGGTCGGAGGCACCACGCCTGTCTGCAGCGCTTGGATGCACACCGCCGACTCGACCGCGCCTGCCGCTCCCAGCAGGTGTCCCATCATCGACTTCGTGGAGCTCACCCAGAGCGCGTGGCTCGTGGCGTGCTCGCCGAAGACCTGCACTACCGCGCGCGCCTCCTCGATGTCTCCGGGCGGCGTGGAGGTGCCGTGGGCGTTGATGTAGCCGATCTGCGACGGGTTCAGGCCAGCGTCGCGGAGCGCGCCCTGCATGGAGCGCACGGCGCCGTGTCCGTGGGGGGCCGGCTTGGTGATGTGGTGGGCGTCGCTCGTGGCGGCGTACCCAGTGATCTCCGCCAAGATCTTGGCGCCACGGCGCTTGGCGCGGCTCAGGGTCTCGAGCACGAGGGTGCCCGCGCCTTCTCCGCAGACGAAGCCGTCCCGATCGACGTCCCAGGGTCGGCTGGCCCGCGTCGGATCGTCGTTGCGGCGGCTCAGAGCGAACATCGCGCTGAAGCCGGCGATGCCGATCGGAGAGATCGTAGCCTCTGCGCCGCCGGCGATCATGACGTCGGCGCGCCCCGTCTGGAGCCACCCCACGGCTTCGCCGATGGCGTGGGCGCTCGACGAGCACGCGCTGGTGTGCGCGAGGGTCGGCCCACGGAAGCCGTGATGAATCGACACCTGCCCCGAGGCCATGTTGGCGATCAGGGAGGGAATGAAATACGGGCTGACCCGCCCGGGGCCCTTCTGATCGAGGGTCAGCGTGCAGCGCTCGAGGTTCTCGAGCCCGCCGAGACCCACGCCGATGAACACGCCCGTGCGGTCGCGCTCGCTCTCACTGAGCTCGAGCTGCGCTTGATCCAGGGCCATCTGCGTGGCCGCCATGGAGAAAGGAATGAAGCGAGATACCTCCTTCAGCTTTTTCCTCTCCATGTACTGGGAGGGCTCGAAGTTCTTGACCTCCGCCGCGATGCGGGTCGCATAGCGCTCGTCGGCCTCGAACAGCGTGATGGGAGCGACACCACTCTTGCCATCGACCAGCGCCGCCCAGGTCGCGTCCGTGCCGATCCCTACCGGAGTGACCAGTCCAATACCCGTGACGACGACGCGCTCCATGGCATTCGGCTCCGTTCGTGCTTCGTGGTGATGGATCGAGGTGAAATCGAGCGGGCCGCGTCGCGGAGAAGACGGGGTGCCCCCAGGGGGGCGCCGCTTCCTCGCGCGTCGGCCCGCTCGGGAGAGGACTCAGCTGTTGGCGTTCTTGTTGATGTAGTCGACAGCGTCCTGCACGGTGCGGATCTTCTCCGTATCCTCGTCGGGGATGTCGATCTCGAAAGCTTCCTCGAAGGCGAGCACGAGCTCGACCAAGCCGAGTGAGTCCGCACCGAGATCGTCGATGAACGACGACTCCGGCTTGATGTCCTTCTCATCGACATCGAGCTGCTCTTTGATGATGCGCTTGACCTCGGCCAATACGTCGCGACCCTCTGACATTGTTGCCTCCAGAGCCCCTTACGAACGGGCCCGTTGACTGTTCTTCTATCCCAACCAGAGAGCCCCTGAGGGCTCACATGTACATGCCACCGTTCACGCGGAGCGCCTGTCCGGTGATGTATCCGGCCTCTTCGGAGGCCAGAAAGGCGATCGCTGCCGCTACCTCGGCGGCTCGACCCGGGCGCCCGAGGGGGACGCCTTGGAGCATCGCGGCGCGCTGCTCGTCGTTGAGCGCCGCGGTCATGTCCGTCTCGATGTACCCGGGGGTCACCGCGTTGACGGTGACGTTGCGAGACGCGTACTCGCGGGCGAGGCTCTTCGCGGCGCCGAGCAAGGCGGCCTTGGAAGCAGCGTAGGCCGTCTGCCCCGCGTTCCCCGTCTCACCGACCACGCTCGAGAGGAAGATCACACGGCCCCAGCGCTGGCGCATCATCACCTTGAGTGAGGCGCGGGCGCAGGCGATGGAACCCTTCAGGTTCACGGCCAAGGTGCGATCCAGGTCCTCCTCCTTCAGGCGGAGCATGAGGCCGTCGATGGAAATGCCCGCGCTGGAGACCAGGATGTCGATGCGACCGAGGCGCTTGGCCACGTCCGCGAGGGCGGTCTCGCAGGCGCCGTAGTCGGCGACGTCGAACTGGCAGAGCTCGGCCCGCCCGCCGGCGGCCTCGATCTCGTCGGCCGTGGCGCGTGCAGCTTCTTCGCCGCGGACATAGCCGATGACCACGTGAGCACCCTGGCCCGCGAGAGCCAGAGCGGCGGCGCGACCGATGCCGCGGGAGCCACCCGTGACGACTGCTATCTTTCCGCTCAGTTCGAACATCCCGTGATCCTCAATCGCTGCTGCACGAAGCCTCCCCCCGGGCGGCCGTGTTTAGCCATCGCCCGCGCCGAAAGAAAGGAAAAAGCGACCCTCGAGCGTGAGCGGTGGAGAGTGGTTCTACCAGTGGGGCTTTCCGCCGGCCGCGGCGGGGGGCGTCACGATGACGCGGTGGCCTCCGCCTGTCCCGAAGCTGCGAGGGCGAGCTGTCGGGCGTCCTGTAGGTGCTGCGGTTCGCCGACGCTCACGACGGTGATGCTCTTGGCGATGCGCTTCACCAGCCCGGCGAGCACCTTGCCCGGCCCGAGCTCGAGGGCCCCGGTGACGCCAGCCCCCTCGATGGCCGTGATGCTCCGATCCCAGAGCACCGGCGAGTCGACCTGGCGGACCAGGAGCTCCGGCACCTGCTCGACCGAGACGTTCGGCCGGGCTTCGACGTTGGAGACGATGGGGATCTCGAAGGGGTGGACCGTCACGCTCTGGAGGGCCTGCTCCACCGCGCGGGCGGCGGGCTCCATCAGGGCACAGTGAAAGGGCGCGCTCACCTTGAGGGGGATCGCCTTCAGGCCCTTGGACTTCGCCAGGGCGACCGCGCGCTCTATGGCGGCGGCGCCGCCGGCGATCACGATCTGCCCGGGGGCGTTGAAATTTGCCGGTTGCAGGACGTCGCCATCGGCGGCCTCGTCGCACAGGGATCGGACGGCGTCAGGGGCGCCTCCCATGATGGCGGCCATGGCGCCGCGCCCCGTTGGGACGGCTGCCTGCATGGCCTCGCCGCGCACGTGGACCGTGCGCACCGCGTCCTCCAACGACAGCGCGCCGACGGCGACCAGGGCGCTGTACTCACCGAGGGAGTGCCCGGCGGCGAAGGCGGGCGTCGGGAGGTCCGGATACGCCTCGCGCAGGGCCTCCAGGGCAGCGATGCTCGTCGTCACGATCGCGGGCTGCGTATTCTTCGTGAGGATCAGCTCCTCGTCGGGGCCCTCGAAGCAGAGCTTGGAGAGGGACCAGCCGAGCGCGGCGTCCGCGCGTTCGAATACGCGACGCGCGGCGGCGCTGGCTTCGCAGAGCGCCTTGCCCATGCCCACCGCCTGAGCACCCTGCCCTGGAAACAACCATGCGTAGCTCATCGTACCCTATTCATCGTATCGTGCTGGCTGCGCGCGCTGACCGCGCAGCGCTCACGGCGCGGTCAGCACCTCCCACCGTGCTCACCGTTCCCACCCAGAGCGCTCATCTCCAAGCGTGGCGCAGGAGCCTGGCTCGCGCTTCGTGAGGCAAATGGATCGACGCGCTGCACTCTGTCCGGCCGAGGCCGGCAAGCGCGCAGCGCGTAATGACGAGGAGAGAGCTCAGCTCTCGCCCTGATCCTGTCCCACGACCTGACGACCATCGTAGTGCCCGCAAGAAGGGCACACGCGATGGGGGATCATCGGCGCGGAGCAATTCGGACAGGGCGAGATGTTGGGACGGCTCACCTTGTCGTGCTGGGACCTGCGCATGTCGCGCCTGCTGCTGGTTTTACGTCGCTTGGGTACGGCCACGGGGGCTACTCCTTCTTTTCGAGGCGGGCTTTCAGCTCGGCGAGGGGGGACAGCCTCGGATCCACGGGCTTCTCCCTGTCGAGCTGGGTCGCCCCGGCACCGTTGCCGCGGGCGCCGCTGGGCCCTACATCCGAGGGTCCTGCGTCCGAGACCCCTAGCGAGGCCCCTGGTTCCGAAGGGAGCGGAGAGCTAGCTCGTGCGGCGTCCGAACGCAAGTCCTCACGCAGAGGGAACATCGGGAACTCGAGAACGATGAATTCACGAATGAATCCATCGAGATACAGATAGTCCCCCGCATAGGTGTCCGTCGCGGCGGCCTCGTCGGTGAGCTCCGGGTCCTCTGACCACTCGCCGCCTCGACGCTTGCCCTTCTTCGCGGAGGGCGAGAGCTCCTGGGCGCCCCTGCCGGATTTGCCGCGCCCACCGCGATCAGGGAGGCCTTTGCCGGCGAGGCGGTCCGCGCCGGCGAGGTGGCCTTTGACCGTGTGGTGACCCTTGCCAGCCTGGAGCGCGTCGGAGGGGGACTTGTTGTGGGCCCTGCGCCCTCGGGCGCTCCCCTCGGGGCGCGAGCGCCCCTGCGCCGGATCTTCGGCGCCGGGTTCGAGGACCAGGAAAAGCTCGGGCTCGAGCTCATAGTGCGCGGGGTCCAAGGTCCTGGCGCAGGGGAGGGTGACGCGGGCTCGCAGGCGGCCCCGGACCAAGATCTGTCGACCGTTCTTCGACACGTCCAGGTCGACTTCGCCCACACCCTCGGCGTCGTCCGAGGGAGACCAGGGCTCCCCGTCGGTGTCCGCCAAGGCGCGCGCGAGCCACTCTGCGCCGATCGGCTGGCGCAGGCGCTGGGGTCCGACGTCGAGGTCGGCGATGCGTACGACGAAATCCTCTGTGCTCACTGTGTGAACCTACCCCTGGTGTCGTCGTCCGGCAAAGGGCGCGCGTCGCTCACTTCTGCCGCTCGATGGTGACGCGCTGGATGCGCGGCGGGTCGACGGCGCGATCGCCTCTGGTCTTCACGCTGGCGATTTTCTCGATGGTCTCTGGAGGAGAGCACTTGCCGAAGATCGTGTAGCCGCCATCGAGATGGGGCGCAGCGCCGTCGAGGATGAAGAACTGCATGCCGTTCGTGTTGGGGCCGCGGTTCGCCATGCAGAGCAGGCCGCGCTCATCATGGGCGGCGCCGGGCCAAATCTCGTCGGGGATGACGTAGCCGGGCTCCCCGGCGCCGGTCCCCTTCGGATCGCCGCCCTGGATCATGAAGCCCTTGATGATGCGGTGGAACGTCGTGCCGTCGTAGCCGGGCTTCTTCTCCCACTGACCGCTGGCGCCCTTGAACGGACGCAGGCCGCGCGCCAGCCCGACGAAGTTGGCGACGGTGATCGGGGCCTTGTCCTCGTAGAGCTCACAGCTCAGAGAACCCAGTGAGGTCTCGATGAGAGCGGCGAGCTTGCCTTCCGCAGGCAACCCCTCGAGGGCGTCTTCCAGCGTGAACTTTCCCTGCAAGGGATCGTCCGGGCTCACTGGCACCTTCGCCACGGGGCGCGCGCCGGAAGCGGACTGGGGAGCGGGCTTTTCCTCCGGCTTCGCCGCGGAGCTCGCGTCACGCACCTCTCGTGGCTCAGGTTCGGGGGGAGCGGGCCTCTCACAGGCGGGCAGGGCGAGGAGCGCTCCAGCGAGCCCCCAGAGGAGAGGCGCGGCGCCGCGGCGCGAAGAGCCGGCGCGGGCGGGCGCAGGAGCCATTCCCTGGGGAGAAGGATTCTTCGGGCGAGGGCAGGAAGGGGCGAAGGTCACGGCGCTTCGATGCCAGAAATGCTCGGCGTGTCAATCGCCGTCGCCACTCGATCCGTCGGGGCCCGTGTGGATGAGCAGCCGCTGGCCCGGAGCGACGCCGTGCTCCCTCACCCAGCCTGCCCTCAGCTCGAGGACGTGGCGCGCGGGGCAGGGGATGGATCGCGGCGCGTCGTTCATGGGGGGGACCTGCTCCAGCACGCCGAGCACGGTGCCGTCGTCGGCGAGGAAGAGCATGTCGAGGGGCAAGCAGGTGTTGCGCATCCAGAAGGACCGCGGCGCCTCGGCGTCCCAGGAGAACAACATACCCTCCGCGTCGGAGAGCGCGCGTCGATACATCAGTCCGTGGGCGCGGTGAGCAGGCGTACGAGCCAGCTCCACCTGGACGCGGGGTGCTCCGGGCGCGTTCGGGAACACGACGGCGCCCCGCGGCATCTCTGGCGGCGGGGCGGGCGCCGCGGGACAGTCGACGGCCGGCTGCTGGGGAGGCGGGGGGGGATCGGCGAGTGGAACGGGGCAGGGTGGCCTCGACAGGCCGGTCCGGGCAGAGGGCGTAGCCTTCGCCTCGACGGGCTGCGCCGAACCCGGGTCGGACGCCCGAGCTGCGGCGGTCGTCCGCGGGAGCGGTTCTGGCTCGACGGCCCGATCACAGCTGGCGGCGGAGCACAAGAAAGCGCAGGCGAAAACGAACGGTCGACCTCGGCGCGGCTCTGAAATCATTTGCCCTGCTCATAACACGTCAGTCGGTCGCGCGATCGACGTGGCGCGCCCCGACGGGGAGTCGTTTGGCGAGTAGACCCAAGGCCACTGTCGACTATGCTCCGTGACCATGCTGCGTCGCTCTGCCCTGGTCGTGTGCCTCGCCTGCGCTTGCGGCGGGACCGTGGAGGCCGTCCATCAGGAACCCGCGTCTGGCGGGACCGGAAACAGCGGCGGCAGCAGCTCGGGGGGCAGCGCCGTGGGGGGCGCGCTGACCGGTGGGACCGCGGGGATTGGGGGAACGGGTGCCGCTGGGGGAACGGCTGGGACGGGGGGAGGAGTGACCGGAGGGAGCTCGGGGGTGGAGCCGCAGTGCCCGGACATCGATCCGCCGCCGCCCGCCTACGAGTGTGACCCCCTCGAGCCGTACGCGGACTGCGCGCCGGGGGAGGCCTGTTATCCCTATGTGAGTCATCCCTTCGGGACCGGCTGCGGAACGCAGCAGTTCGGTTCGCTGTGCTTGGCCGAGGGGACGGGGACGCATGGCGATCTGTGTGGGGACGGCTACGGGCGCTGCTCGCCAGGTTACTTGTGCGTCGTCGGGGCGGGTGCCGGCAAGCGCTGCGCGGCGCTGTGCCTCCTCGACCAAGAGCACGAATGTCCACCGGGGCTCATCTGCGGCGAGACCGACATCGCGGGGTACGGGGTATGCTACTGAAATCGAGGCGTAAGAGCCGGCGTCGAGCCCTCCTGGGCCACGTCGCGGTGACCTTCGCGGGCACGCTGCTGACGTTTGGGTGCGGCTCCCGCTCGGGTTTGAGCGCGGAGGAGGAGGCCGCGCTGGCCGACGAGTGCACTACGGACGCGGACTGCGCGCGCCCCTGCCTGGTCACCTCCTGCGCGGCAGGGCAGTGCGTCACGAGCGCGGAGGTCCGCTGCGACGACGGAGATCCGTGCACGACCGACACCTGCGATCCCGGGACCGATCAGTGCGTCTTCACGATGCGCACCCCGGACGCGGACGGGGACGGGCATCACGCCCCGCTGCCTGGGTTCTTGCCCGGGGAGCCGGGATCCTGCGGCGACGACTGCGACGACACCAGCGCCCTCGCCTACCCAGGCAACGTCGAGCGCTGTGACGGGCGAGACAACGACTGCGACGGCGTGGTCGACAACGGCGCCCAGTACCTGACGCCCATCCTCCCCGAGCCGGTCCGCGTGGGCCAGGCCGATCTGACGACGTCGCGGGGGGCGGGGCTGGCGTTCGGGCACGGCGTGTTCGCCACCAGCTATGGGGGCCGGACCACGCTCTCGCAGAGCTACGTGCGCGGTCTGGACGTCCGCGGCGAGCCTGCCTTCGAGCAGCGGCCCCTCACGAACGTGAACGTGATGTCCTTCGGCGCGGCCCTCCAGTGGTCGGGCAACGCGTTCGGAGCCACCTGGTCCGATGCTCGGGTCGACGGCAACTACGAGGTGTACTTCAGCCTCTTCGATCACCAGGGGCAGCGCCTGAGCTCGGACGTACGGGTCAGTGACGCCCGCAACTTCTCGATCCACCCGTGGATGGTCCACGACGCGGGGCGCTTCGTCGTGGTGTGGGACGACCGTCGCGACAACGTCTCCGACGACAGCTCCTCCGTCTACGGCCAGCTCATCGACAACGACGGCGGACTCATCGGCGAGAACCGTCGGCTCTCCCCCCTCCACACCGTGGCCGAGTACCCCCGGCTCGCGCCGGCCGAGCGCCGCTTCGGCTTGGTCTACACGCTGCTCGAGGCCGACGGGGTGCACCTGCTCTTCCAGTCCTTTGACAAGATGCTCGACGATCCCGGCGCGCTGGTGCACCTCGACGCCCTCGACGTCAGGCGCCCGCGCATCGTGGCACTGGGCGATCGCTTCGTGGTGACGTGGACGACCTTCGGCCTGGAGCCGGGGTCGGAGGTGCTCGGCGTCGTGCTGAGCGAGCAAGGAGAAATCCTCGTGGGGCCCGAGGCGCTGACCGGGGGAGCGGAGTTCGCTCGCAGCCACACCACCGTGTCCCTCGGTGATCGCTTCGTCCTCCTCTGGACCGACACCTTCGACGGCAACTACGAGCTCTACGCCAAGACGCTGAGCCCGACCTTCGAGGAGCTCGAGCCTCGCACGCGGCTCACCTTCGACGACGCGGACACGACCGATCCTCAGGGGGCGTTGTCGGAGGATGGCACTCTCGGCGTGCTGTTCGACGACTGGCGCAGCGGCGGTCGGCAAGCTTACTTCACGGCCCTGGGCTGCTCGATCGCGCCGGACGAGCCCCTGCGCTGAGCCCCCCCCCTGCGCTGGGTTCCTGCGGGCTGGCTGCGCTGGGGCCCCCTGAGCCCCTGCGCTGGGTTCCTGCCGGTTATGCGTCGCTGGGGGAGATGCGCGGCCTGAAGAGCCCAGCCTGGTGCATCTTCCCGGGCAGGGGACGCCCGACGATCCGCTCCGCGGTCTTCCCTGCCTGCACCAGGGCCTCGAGGTCGACCCCCGTCGCGACCCCCATGCCTTCGAGCATGTAGACGAGGTCCTCCGTGGCGAGGTTGCCGGCCGCGCCCGGCGCGTAGGGGCAGCCGCCGAGCCCGCCCACGGACGCGTCGAAGGTCGTGATGCCGAGGCTGAGGCCCACGAGCGCGTTGACGAGCGCCTGACCTCTGGTGTCGTGGAGGTGCAGGGCGAGGCGCTCGGCGTCGATCTCGCGGAGAAACAGCTCACAGATTCGCTGGGTCTGTCGCGGAGTCCCTACCCCGATCGTGTCCCCCAGGGAGATTTGGTAGCAACCCAGCCGGAGCAACTCCCGCGTGATGTCGAGGGCGGCGTGGGGATCGATGGCGCCTTCGTAGGGGCAGCCCCAGACGGTGGAGACGTAGGCGCGCACGCGCATGCCCGAGTCGATCGCCGGCGGGACGATCTCACGAAACGTCTCCAAGGAGCGCTCGATGCTCTTGTGAGTGTTCTTACGGTTGTGGGTCTCGCTCGCCGACATGAACACCGCGATCTCGCGGAGTCCGGCGCTCCGCGCTCGCTCGAAGCCGAGGGCGTTGGGCACCAGGGCGCTCGTGATGATCCCCTCGGGGACGCTCACGCTGCGGGCGAGCTCCTCCGCGTCGGAGAGCTGCGGCACCCACTTCGGGGAGACGAAGCTCGTGAGCTCGATGCGCTTCAGACCCGTCCGGAACAGCGCGTCGGCGAGCTCTACCTTCGCGGAGGTGGGGATCGGGCGCTGCTCGTTCTGCAGGCCGTCTCGTAGAGAGACCTCGTAGACCGAGGCGCGCTTGGGAAGGGCGGTCCACATCCGGGGTTGAGTGTAGCCCAGACGGAGTGCGGGGGCCTCTGCAGCCGAGGCAGACTGGCCGACGTCCGGACCCGCGATCGGGTCAGAGGTGGAGCAAGCGCAGCTGCAGCTTCTTCGGAGCCGGGGTGAAACGGATGGGGTACTCCCCGCTCCAGCAGGCGTGGCAGAAGGAGCCGTGATCCAGGGGGCGGGGCGCCAAGTTCTCGGCCCCCTCGACGAGCGTCGCGCCGAGGCCCCGAGCGTCGCCGTTTGCCGGCACCTCGCCGTTCGCCTGCACCTCGCCGTTCGCCGACACTGGGAGGTGCGTCTGGCCCTGAGGCGCGACGCGCGCGGAGATGACCGCCTCCTTCAGCCCAGCGAGGGAGAGATAGCCGAGGGTGTCGCTGGTGATGTACTGGTTGATCTCGGGGATCGAGTGCGAGGAGCCGATCAGCTCTGCGCGGGTCGGGGTGTCGATCCCGTAGTAGCAAGGCCACTGCGTCGGCGGGCTGGAGATGCGCATGTGCACCTCCTTGGCGCCAGCGTCGCGCACCATCTTCACGATCTTCCGGCTCGTCGTGCCACGCACGATGCTGTCGTCCACCACGACGACGCGCTTCCCCTTCAGGATGTCGGCGATGGGGCTCAATTTCAGCTTCACCCCGAAGTGGCGGATGCTCTGCTCGGGCTCGATGAAGGTTCTGCCCACGTAGTGGCTGCGCACCAGCCCCATCTCGAAGGGGATCTTCGACTGCTCCGCGTAGCCGATGGTCGCGGGGACCCCGGAGTCAGGGACGGGGACGACCACGTCCGCCTCGACGCCGTGCTCCTTCGCCAGCGCGCGGCCGAGGTTCTTGCGGGCCTCGTACACGTTGATGCCGTCCAAGGTGGCGTCGGGGCGCGCGAAGTACACGTACTCGAAGATGCAGGTGCGACGTGGCTCCCCGGCGAAGGGCATGGTGCTGCGCAGGCCGCGCTCGTCAATCACGACCATCTCACCGGGCGCGACGTCACGGACGAACTCTGCGCCGATGAGCTCGAAGCTGCTGGGCTCGCTGGACACCACGTAGCTGCCGCCGTCGGCGAGCTTGCCGAGGCACAGCGGGCGAATCCCCATCGGATCGCGCGCGGCGATGAGGGTGCGCTCGGTGAGGCACAGCAAGGAGTAGGCGCCGCGCACGCGGGCGAGCGCGTCCGCCAGGCGATCGACGATGTCCTTCTGGGCGCTCTTGGCGATGAGGTGGACGATCACCTCGGTGTCCGCGGAGGACTGGAAGATCGAGCCCTTCTCCTCCAGGTCTTCCCGGAGCGGCTCGGCGTTCGTGAGGTTGCCGTTGTGCGCGACGGCGACGGAGCCCCTCGAGTAGTTCACCGCGATCGGTTGGGCGTTGCGGAGACCGGAGCCGCCGGCCGTCGAGTAACGCACGTGGCCGATGGCGTGGACCCCGCTGAGGCGCTCGAGCTGGCCCTGGGGGAAGACGTCGATGACGTGTCCCATGCCCCGGTGCGTGACCAGCTGCTGATTGTCACTGGTGACGATGCCGGCGCTCTCCTGGCCGCGGTGCTGCAGCGCGTGCAGCCCGAGGTAGGCGAGGTTGGCGGCCTCGGGGTGCCCGTAAATTCCGAAGACTCCACACATGGGTCGGTGACTGGATGGGGGAAGCGGCGGCGGGGTGGTCGGGGGTCACTGTGACCCGAGAGGTTGTCGGGGGCCACTGTGACCCGATGTGCGACGAAGCGCTCGCGAGGCGTACCTCGCGAGTGGGTCCGCTCGAGGCGGGGGGTACATAGCGCATTGGCCCGGGGACAGAACACCCTGCGCGAGGTGAGCCCATTTTGCGCGGCTTTGTCGTTCTCTCCCGCGCGCGCCCTCGAACCCTCCGGCTCCCCGCGATGCGGAGACGTCGGATGAGACACTCGCGCCTGTCCTTGGCACCTCGCGTGCTCGCGCGACCGTGTGTGACTCTTTTTGACACGACACGGTGGGTTTGTCGCGCGCTTGGTTATGCTCGGGGCAGATGAGCGCGCTCGACGAGCTGTTGCGGTCCTGGCGGGCGAACCCCGACGCCGAGGCGACGGTCGCCTTGTGCACCGCCCTGGGAGGTGCGAACCGCGCCGAGCTCATGGACGAGGTGCGGGGCGTGGTCCAACAGTGGCACGCGACCGACGCGCGAGTGCTGCTCCGGGTGGGGCTGATGTTCCTCGAGGCGGGAGCGCTGGTCGAGGCGCAGGCGGCCTTCGTCTCGGCGGGGAGGGCGGATGGCACGCGACCGGATGCGTTCCGCTACCTCGGCGAGGTGTTGCTGCGACGCGGTGACGCGGTGCGTGCATCGAAGGTCTTGGCGCGCGCGCTCGGCTTGGTGCCGGGCGATCAGGAGCTCGGGCGTTGGCACGAGCGGGCGCGCATGTACTCTACGCTGCAGTCGCGGGTGGGCATGGAGGCGGTCGCCAAGGAGGTGGCGCGGGCGGTGCCTCTGGTAGTCTCGAGGCCACCGCCGCCCCTACCGAAGGTCGCCTCGAGTTCAGAGGCTGCCCCGAGGCCCCCCGTTCTGGCGCCGGTCTCCACGACGTCCATTCCGCCGGCGCTCTCCCCAGCCGGGCGAGCGCCGACCCCGCGCGCCGGTGGTTTGGACCGAGGTGAAGACGCTGGCGACCCCCGACCCGAGGAGATTCTGTCCCAGCTCGCCCTCGTGGGGGTGTTCGACGGAGCATCCGACGGAGTCCGAGGGGAGCAGCTCCAATGGGAGCGCCCGCCACGACAGCGGAGCCGCAGCGTCTGGGTGCTCGCGGGCGCGGCGGTCCTCGTGGCGGGGGGAGCCGTGGGAGCGGTCGGCTACGCGCGCGCAATCGCGGAGGAGAGGGTCGCCGAGGCGACGGCCCTCTGCGACGAGATCGCCGCCACCTTGCGCGCCGGGGAGCCAGACGCGATCGCCGCTACCGACGAGCGGCTCTCACGGGTCTTCGAGCTCGATCCGAGCGGCCAGCGTGCGGCGCGACTCTGGCTCGAGAACCGCGTGATGCACTGGCTCGTCCGCGGCACCTCCGATGGGATCGAGGGGGCCATCCAGCGGCTCAGGCGGCTCGGAGCGTCCGCGGAGGAGGTGGCGTTCGGCACCCTGGCGGTGCGCCTCGCCGACGGGGACGTCCCCGGGGCGCTCGGGCTGTTGCCGGAGACGGACGCCGCGGAGACGGGCGATCCGCTCTACGAGCTCTTGGCGGGCGTCGCCCTGGAGCGGGTGGGGGACGCACGCAGCCTCGAGCGCTACGAGGCCGCGGTGACGGGCGATGGAGGGCTGCGCGTCGCGCGGGTGCTGCGAGCGCGCGCCTTGTTGGCCATGGGCCGCGCCGCGGAGGCGAAGGCGGCGCTCGAGGCGGTGGAGGCCGGCAGCGTCGAGCGCCGCGCCCTGGAGTTGCTGGCCGCGACCCTCGCGCCACCGGGCGATGATCGGGAGCCGAGCTCGGCGGGAGCCACGGCGCCGTCCCCCTCGGAGCTGCCAGCGCTGCTCCGTTGGATCCCGTCGCTGTGGCAGGCCCGTCTGGCGCTGGCTGGCGGCTCCCGAAGCGACGCGGATCGGCACCTGAAGGAGGGCCTCGAGGCGGCCGACACCCCCGACGCTGCGGTGCGCTTCGGCGACCTGGCGCTGGCCGCCGACGCCCCCGCGCTCGTGCGTCAGGCGGCGCTCCGGGCCATGTCCCTGAGCTCCGTGCATCGCGGCGGACGCCTGCTGGCGGCGCGTGCTGCGCTGGATCTGGGCCGCTATGAGGAAGCCCTCCAGAGCCTCGAAGGGCTCGAAGCGGGCGGCGGGGATGCCCTCGCCCTGCGAGCCGTCGTAGCCTATGAGCGCGGCGACGCGGTGGGGCTCGGCGACGTGGTGGACGCGCTCCGCGCCCAAGAGGGTGACGTCCGCGCGCACCCTGCCGTGGAGCTCTTCCCGGCGCTTCTGCTCGGTGAAGCGCGCCTGCTGGAGCTCCCCACCGAGCGCCTCGTGCGGCCGGAGACGCTGTGGGGACGCCTCGCCCTCGCCGACGCTGCCTTGCTCCAGGGGCGGCCGGCGCAGGCCCAGGAGCACCTGAGCGCGCTGCCGCCTCGGTCGGCTCCGGTGGCGCGGCGCTTGGCGCAGCTCGCCCGCCTCGGGGGGGCCCTGGAGGACGCCAACGGCCACGGCGCCCCCGCGCTGGAGGACAGCCCTACGAGCTTGGCGTTGATCGAGAGGGTGCTCTGTCTCCTGAGCGCCGCGCGCGTCGACGAGGCCCGCGCGGTCGTCACGGAGCGCGGCTCGTTGATCGGCCCTCTGGCGCAGTGGCTCTCCGTCCTCGCGGACCTCGAGCAAGGGGCGCTCCCCCGCGCCAAAGCCCGGGCCGCGACGCTCGCGGAGCCGCCCGCCGAGTCTCCCCTGGCGTTGCGCCTCGCGGTGGCGCGGGCCCTCGTCGGGATCGGAGATCGCGCCCGAGCCGCGCCGGCTCTGGCCCTCTTGCGGCGCCAAGCGCCCCGGCACCCCGAGGTGACGGCGCTGCCCGCGCGCTTGTGAGGGACAGGCGCCGGCAGCCCCCGAAGGATCGCCGAAGGGGGTCAGTGGCTGTGGACGACGACGCCGAAGGTCGTCGTGAACTGATGGGCGCGCGCCTCCCGTGGACCGGCGTCGTTGACCACCCCGACGGGGAAGACGTCCCGATCGCCTTCGGCGTCCACGACGGCGTCGAAGCGGTTGTCGAGCCGGAGCTGGAGCCAGCCGGTGACGTGCGCGTCGAGCGTGAGGGTACCGCTCACCAGCTGAGCGTCGCGGAGGCGCGTGAGGTGCCCATCGCGATCATAGAGGTACTCGCCGCGCAGCCCCACGCCCCACCGGGGCGACGGGGTCAGGTAGACGAGCCCGGCGCCCCCAAACCAGCTGCGCCGCTGCACCTCCGAGGTCGCCAGGCTGGGGCGGACGCCCTCGGTCCCGGCGATAACGTTCAAGAAGAGCGCCACGTCGCTGCTCGGGTAATGCGTCACCACCAGATCGCCATGGTGACGCCAGGCGCTGAGCTCGTTGGCGCCGCCGCGGCTCACTCCGTAGCGGCTCGCCTCTGGGACGCTGGGGTCGGGAGCGCACGCGGCGGCCTCCGGGGAGTACGAGGTCCCCGCGGGACACGTGACGCGGGCAACGTCGTCGCCCTCGGGTCCTCCGAGCCACCCGAGGCGGATGCTGAGCGCGGGGCCCGGCAGGTACACGAGCTGCGCGCCGAACGTCTTCCCCAGGTTGTTGTCGATCGTGCTGTTTTGCCCGTTGACCGCGAGGAAGTTCAGCTGGAGCTGGCGGTGCAGGTCGAGGTGCGCCCGCAGCCCCGCGTGGAACAGGGGCTGAGCGAGGGAAAACAGGAGCCCCCGCGTGTAGTTCGTGTTGCGGTGCGCCTCGGCGCGCTCGATGCCGTAGATCGAGTCGAACTTGCCGAAGTCGAGGCGCAGCACCCCCTCGGGACCCCCGGGCGCCCAGGAGCCGAAGGCCTGCTGGAGGAAGTGCAGACCGAGGTCCGCGTCGCAGGGGTTCGCTTGCCGATCTTCGTGGAGGCAGCGGTCCGCCAGGATCTCCGCGCTCGGCCCATAACGGAGGCTCAGGGTCGCGCCGATGGGGTCCGGCTGAAAGCTCGCGTCGATTCCGACCCAGGACAACGCGAAGCCCGTCGCGGCATCGAAGGAGCGGAACGTCGCGTTCCCCCACTGGGGTCGCGGAAAGTTGTAGTTCACGCCCGCGTAGGCATCCATGAAGGCGTGCAGCTCGAGCATCTCGTACCACGGGATCTCGGGCAGCGGTGGATCGGGGGCGTAGTACTGCGCCTGCGCCAGCGACGCTGACAGCCACGCGGCGCACCCCAGCGCGGCTGCTCGGCGCCTCACCCAGCTTCCCATGCGTGCCATCCCTCCGCGCCCCCTCAGCGCTGCTGTGCTTGGGCCGCTCGCTGCGCGCCTTGCTCGATCATCATACGGAGCTCCTCCACGTCGTTGGAGCGCCCCATGGCCTCCTCCAGCGAGATCAGCCGCCGCGCGTACAGGGAGAAGAGCGATTGATTCAAGGTCTGCATCCCGTGGCCGAGCTGCCCGACCTGCATCTGCGTGTAGATCTGGTGGATTTTATCTTCCCTGATCAGGTTGCGGATGGCGGCGTTGGGGACGAGCGCCTCGAGGGCCAACACGCGGCCCGGCGCCCCCGCCCTCGGCAACAGCAGCTGGCTGATGACGCCCTCGAGCACGAAGGAGAGCTGCGCGCGGACCTGGGACTGCTGGTGCGGGGGGAAGACGTCGATGATGCGGTTGATGCTCTGGATGGCGGAGTTGGTGTGCAGCGTCGCGAAGACCAGGTGGCCCGTCTCGGCGATGGTCAGCGTGGCCTCGATGGTCTCGAGGTCGCGCATCTCGCCCACGAGGACGACATCCGGGTCCTGGCGCAGCACGTACTTGAGCGCCGCCTTGAACGCGTTGGTGTCCGCGCCGACCTCACGTTGATTGACGATGGAGCGCTTGTGCGGGTGCAGGTACTCGATCGGATCTTCGATCGTCATGATGTGCTGCCGCCGCTCGCTGTTGATCTTGTCGATGATGCTCGCCAAGGTCGTGCTCTTGCCCGAACCGGTGGGGCCGGTCACGAGCACCAAACCCCGCGGTCTGTTGGCGAGGTTGGCGATCACCGGAGGCAGCCCGAGCTCATCGAAGCTCAGGATCTTGAAGGGGATGGACCGAAAGGCGCCTGACACCGCGCCGCGCTGGAGGAAGATGTTGGCGCGGAAGCGTGAGAGGTTCTTCACGCCGAAGGAGAGATCGAGCTCCTTGCTCTGCTCGAAGGCGATCTTCTGCTCCTCGGTGAGCACGGAGTAGCAGATCTGTTTGGTCTCCACCGGGGAGAGCGGCGGGAGCTTGAGGGGCACCACCTGGCCGTCGATGCGGAGCAAGGGTGGTGAGCCCGTCGTGATGTGCATGTCGCTCGCGCCCTTCTCGATCATGGCGCGCAGCAGCTGGTGGAGGTTGACCTTGACGCCCGTCCCTTGATCCATCGTCGTCCCTTCTCAGTCGGCCATGGTGACGCGCGCGACCTCTTCGGGGGTCGTCATGCCATCGAGGACCTTCATGATGCCGCTCGCGCGCAGGGTGGCCATGCCACCCTTGATGGCGGCCATCTTGAGCTCGGCGGTGGACGCGCCCTGCAGCACGAGCTCCTTGAGCTCATCGGTGAACCGCATGACCTCGTAGAGCGCGATGCGCCCGCGATACCCCGAGTTGTTACAGCCAGAGCAGCCCGCGCCGCGCATCGGCTTCGCGGAGGCGATTTGCTCGGGGCTGCAGCCGAGGTCGGTGAGGACCTTCTCGTCCACGGGGCTGGGCTCCTTGCAGTCGGCGCAGACGCGGCGCGCGAGGCGCTGGGCCAGCACCAGGTTGACGCTCGCCGTGATGAGGAAGGGCTCCACGCCCATGTTCAGCAACCGCGAGATCGTGGCGGGCGCGTCATTGGTGTGCAGGGTCGAGAGCACCATGTGGCCCGTGAGGGCGGCCTTGACCGCGATCTCCGCGGTCTCGAAGTCCCGGATCTCGCCCACCATGATGACGTCCGGATCCTGGCGGAGGAACGAACGGAGCGCGGCGGCGAAGTTGAGGCCGATCTCCTCGTGCATCTGCACCTGGTTGATCCCGTGCAGGTTGTACTCGACGGGATCCTCGGCGGTGCTGATGTTGACGCCGGGTTGGTTGAGATCGCTGAGCGCCGAATACAGGGTGGTCGTCTTTCCGGAGCCCGTCGGGCCCGTGACGAGGACCATGCCCCAAGGTTGCGCGATGGCCCACTTGAAGTCGGCGAGGGGCTTCGGATCGAAGCCGAGCTTCGCCATGTCGAGCTGCAGGTTGCCCTTGTCGAGCAAGCGCAGCACCACCTTCTCGCCCCACATGGTGGGCAGCACGGAGACGCGGAAGTCCATCTCGCGCCCCTTGCCGAGCTTGAGCTTGATGCGACCGTCTTGAGGCAGGCGCCGCTCGGCGATGTCGAGCTGGCTCATGATCTTGAGGCGGCTGACGAGCGCGTTCTTGAGCTTGATTGGGGGGCTCATCTCCTCCTGCAACACGCCGTCGATCCGATACCGTACGCGCAAGCGCTTCTCGTATGGTTCGACGTGGATGTCGCTCACGCCCTTCTTGATGGCGTTGAGGAGCAGCACGTTGACGAGGCGCACCACCGGCGCATCTTCGCTGGCCTTCTCGAGCTCGAGGGTGTTGACGTCGTCGTCCTCGGCGGAGAAGTCGATCTCGTCGTCCTCGAGCTGGAAGTCTTCGAGGACCTCCTCGTAGGAGGGGCCGGCGTTGTAGTACCTGTCGATCGCCGCCTGGATCGCCGTCTCGCTCGCGACGACGGGCTCGACGTTGTAGCTCGTGAGGAACTTGATGTCGTCGATGGCGTGCAGGTTGGTCGGGTCGCTCATCGCGACGATGAGCGCGGACCCGGACCGCGACACCGGGACGATCCCGTGCTTGATGCACACGTCTTTGTTGACGAGCTTGATGACGTCCGAATCGATCTCGTACTCGTCCAGGTTCACCGCCGGCAGGCGGTACTGGTTCGAGAGGAAATTGGTGATGGCGTCGTCGTTGATGTAGCCGAGCTTGGCCAGCGCGTAGCCGAGGTTCTGTCCCGTCTTCTTCTGCTCGTCCTGGGCTTGGCGGAGCTGCTGCAGGTTGATCAGTTTTTCCCTGACGAGGAGCTCGCCCAAGCGGTTGCCTGCCATGTTGCCTCGGATGTGCTCTCTGCGTTCGTCCCACCGAGCCCTGCCCAGAGC